>DASSPO010000142.1:0-5476 GCA_035699585.1 Bauldia sp. | reverse complement strand
GACCTTCTGCATCGCCTCGGCAATCATGTTGCCGATCTCGCGCTCGCCGTTGGCCGAAATCGTGCCGACCTGGGCGATCTCCTCGGAGGTCTTGATCTTCTTCGAGCGGCGGGTGAGGTCGGCGACCGCCTCGGTAACCGCAAGGTCGATGCCGCGCTTGAGGTCCATCGGGTTCATGCCCGCGGCAACCGCCTTGGCGCCTTCGCGGACGATGGTGTGGGCGAGGACCGTGGCGGTGGTGGTGCCGTCGCCGGCGACGTCGTTGGTCTTGGACGCCACCTCGCGCACCATCTGGGCGCCCATGTTCTCGAACTTGTCCTCAAGCTCGATTTCCTTGGCGACGGTGACGCCGTCCTTGGTGATGCGGGGAGCGCCGAACGACTTGTCGAGAACGACGTTCCGGCCCTTGGGACCAAGGGTCACGCGGACCGCATTGGCGAGAATATCGACGCCGCGCAGCATCTTGTCGCGCGCGTCCGTCGAGAATCTTACGTCTTTGGCTGCCATTGCTATTGTTCCTTCAGGTATTGGGTGAGCTTACGACGAGCCTCAGGCGGCTTTCCTTGCGGCCGACCTTCCCTCGATAATGCCCATCACGTCGGATTCCTTCATGATGAGGAGTTCCTCCCCATCGATCTTGACCTCGGTGCCGGACCACTTGCCGAACAGGATGCGGTCGCCCACCTTCACGTCGAGCGGAACGAGCTTGCCGGCCTCATCCCGGGCGCCCGGTCCGACGGCGATGATCTCGCCTTCCTGCGGCTTCTCCTTGGCGGTATCCGGAATGATGATGCCGCCGGCGGTCCGCTCCTCGGACTCGACCCGGCGAACGACCACGCGGTCGTGCAGGGGACGAAATTTCATGGGTTCCCTTCCTCTCTTGGCCGCCGAAGCTGGCGGCGACGCTGAAAACGGAGCTGTTAGCACTCGTGCTCGTTGAGTGCTAACCACCGACCAGCGATTTAGGAATGGCGGTTTCGCCTGTCAAGCGGGCCGTTGTGGTCGAAGGCAAAAAAGTTCCAGGACCACGGCATGAAATTTTCGCGAGCCGGGAAGCCCGCAGGGACGATCTGCCCTACTCGGCCACCGTGAAGGGGAGGGTAACCTCCTCGGTCTTCGCCGATCCCTCGTCGCGGAGGGTGAGGAGGAGGAGGTATCCGCCCGGCTTGAGATCCGGGAGGGGGGTCGCGACGGTGGCATGTACCTCGTGCATCGCCGTCTTGCCCCGCCATTCGAGGCGAACGAAATCCTCGGCCGATCCAAGGATCAGCCCGCCCGGCGTCCGGATTTCGACATCGACGGCGATGGCGCCGCGAACACCATCCCCTTCCGGGCGGTAGGCAAAGCCGACCGGCTCGAAATAGAGACGGAGGGTATCGCCCTTGCGAAAGGTCGCGTCTGGCCGGGGAGCATAGTTTCCGTAGCCTTCCACGCTATCGGCGAATGCAATGACCCGAAGCTGGAGCGGGGAGGCCATCCAGAACGCCTCGGTCGCCTTGTCAAAGGCCGAAAGCGCGGCGGCATCGTAGCCGCGGCCGAGAAGACTCTCTGCCAGCGTCGCCTTTTCGGCGATTTCACCGGCGACGGCGACGAAAGGCGTCGCGAGCAAAGCGGCCAAACCAATGGCCGCGCGTGGCCAGACCGGTGTTCTCATCCTGCTACCCCCAACCCGTGACTACGGGACACCACCGTCTGCCCCACAGATGCGCATGATCGAATCGGAAGCCGGTCCGCGCAAGGGCGGCCGTCGCCTCAAGGTCATGCGCGCCGCCGCTCGGACCAAGCTTGGCGTTTCCGATAGATCGTGGAAGGGCTGATCTCAAGCGCCGCCGCGGCCCGGGGGATGCTCCCGCCGCAGGCGGCGAGGGCGTTCTCGATGATTGCCCGCTCCTGCTCCCGAAACGGTACGACCGGGGCGCCTGCCGCGCGAGGCTGGGAGGGCGGAGCGGGGACATATCCGCGGATCGCCGACGGCAACATCGAGACCGTCACCTTCTCCCCGTCGTGGAGGACGACAACCTGGCGGACGGCATTCTCGAGCTGGCGCACATTCCCCGTCCATTCGTGGCGGAGGAGCACCTCGGCCGCCTCGGCGTCGAACCCCCGGAAAGCCCGGCCTTCCTCGGCTGCGAAGCGGGCGAGGAAGGCCTCGGCGAGCGGCATGATGTCCTCGCGGCGTTCGCGGAGCGGGGCGAGGTGAACGGGGAGGACATGAAGCCGGTAGAACAGGTCCGCCCGGAACCGCCCCGCCTCGACCTCGGCAAGCGGATCGCGGTTGGTGGCCGAGACGATCCTGACCTCGACGCGGCGAAGCTCGTTGGCCCCGACCCGGCGGAGCGTCCCGGACTGGACGAAGCGGAGCAGTTTCGCCTGAAGCGCAAGATCCATTTCGGCGATTTCATCGAGGAACAGCGTCCCCCCGTCAGCCAGCTCGGCGGCGCCGGGGCGGTCCTCGGTCGCGCCGGTGAACGCGCCGCGCACATGGCCGAAGATCTCGCTTTCCATCAGCTCTTTCGGGATGGCGCTGCAGTTGATGGCAACGAACGGCCGGTCGGGAGCGCCGGCATGCCGGTGGATCGCCTCGGCGCAGAGCTCCTTCCCGGTTCCGCTCTCGCCGGTGATAAATACCGGGGCGCGGGAGGGAGCCATGCGCTGGATCCGGGCATAGACCTCTAGCATCGGCGCCGAACGGCCGATGAATCCGGCGAAATCGGCAACTTTGGCGTCGCCGGGGGGACCGGCAGCGGATGCAGCCGGAGCCGGTTCCCGCCAATCCGCCACGGCAGATTCGAGCCGCTCGATCAGTCCCCTGGCGCCGATCGGCTTGGGGAGGAAATCGCAGGCACCGGCCTTGACCGCGGCGACGGCGAGCTGAAGCGATCCCGCGCTACTGGTGGCGATGATGCGCGGCGCAGCTCGCGCGATTTCGGGGATACGGTCAAGGCCGCCGGCGGCCTCGACATCGACGAGCAGGATGGCGCCGGGCATCGCCTTCGCCGCGGCGAGTGCGTCGTCACGGCTTCCGAATCCGTGCGGCTGGAATCGGCCCTGCGTGCGCTCGGCGATCAGTGAAGAAAGCATGCGGCGGTGCGCGGGATCCTCGTCGAGGATCACGACATCGACGGCTCTTTGCGCGTCCTTGCCTGAAGTCACGACCGGGCGACCCCGCCTTCCGGTGCGGCCCGAAACGGGCCTTGCCCACTTGTCGCCCGAACAGGGTAAATGAAGGGTTTCCAGGCGCTCCCCTTGACCGTGGCCGCCCGAGCCGATACGCGGCGGCGCCTATGGCCAATATCGACCGCCCGCCGCGCATCCGCGGCATTTCCGACGTTGCCGGCCAGTACCGCTATCTCCTGTGCGACGCATGGGGGGTGCTGCACAACGGGCTGCGCGCTTACCCCCAGGCGGTGCGGGCATTGATCTCGGCCCGCGAGGCGGGGCTGCGGGTCTTCGTTCTGACCAATGCGCCGCGGCCGAAATCCGAGGTGATGAAGCAGTTCGAACGTTTCGGCGTCGACCACAGCGCCTTCGACGATATCGTCACCTCGGGCGAGGCGGCGCGGGCATATCTTGCGGCCCTTCCCGGGGCGCGGGCGTTCTATCTCGGTCCCGACCGCGACCGCGCCGTGTTCGAGGGGCTGGGGATAGACTTGGTGGGCGAGGGAGAGGCGGAGATCATTGCTTGCACCGGGCCGCTCGACGACGAACGGGAGACGGTCGAGGACTATGCCGAGCGGATGGCGGACTGGGTCGCGCGGGGATTGATCCTGGTCTGCGCCAATCCCGACAAGTGGGTCGAGCGGGGAAATCGCCTGGTCTGGTGCGCCGGGCTGCTCGCCGAGCGGTACGCCAACCTTGGCGGGAAAACCGTGGTCCTCGGCAAGCCACACCGCCCGATCTACGAGACCGCCCTCAAGCGTTTCGCCGATCTCGCCGCAGGCCCGGTCGATCCGGCCCAGGTGCTCGCGATCGGGGACGCCGCCGAGACCGACCTCCGCGGCGCCAATGAGGCGGGCCTCGATGTCCTGTTCGTCACCGCCGGAATCCATGCGGAGCGATTCGGGGCACGGGAGGATCCGGATGAGGCGGCGGTTGCGGATTTTCTCACCGGGCACGGCCTCCGTGCGCGGGCATTTATCCCCCATCTCGTGTGGTGAGGCCGGGCATCCCGCCAAACCTTGACCATCGGAAAGCAAGGCGGCAGGGTCGCGGTCCCCAAGGACGGACCTTTCCGTGAATGCCCGACCCGACCGGCGCCCGACGCGCAATTCTCCCCGCCCATCCGCTTGACGCGCTGCCCCCCGAGCTGACCGGGGGCGCCGTGGCCATCGGCAGCTTCGACGGGGTCCATCGCGGCCACCAGGCGCTGCTTGCGCGGACCATGGCGGACGCGCGGGCGCTGAAGGCGAAGGCGGTGGCGTTCACATTCGAGCCCAATCCCCGCACCTTCTTCCGCCCGGAGGAGCCGGTGTTCCGCTTGACCCCGCCCGAGGCGCGGGCGCGGCTTTTCACGGCGCTCGGCCTCGACGGGATGGTGGTGGCACCCTTCGATGCCCGACTCGCGACGCTGACGCCGGAAGCCTTCATCGAGACCGTGCTTGCCGGACGGCTCAGGGTCCGGTCGCTGACCGTAGGGGGGGATTTCCGCTTCGGCGCCAAGCGCGCGGGGACCACCGCCCACCTCGTCGAGGCCGGGAAACGCTACGGATTCGAGGTCGACATCGTCGAAGCCGTGCTCGACGAGGACGGGGAGAGATTCTCGTCCTCGGCGATTCGCGCGTCACTCGCCGCCGGGGATGTTGCCGCCGCAAACCAGGCCCTGGGCTACCGCTGGTTCGTGACCGGCACCGTTATCCCCGGCGAGAAGCGCGGCAGGGAGCTTGGTTTCCCCACCGCCAACATCCGGCTGCCCGCGGATTGCCGGCTCCGGCACGGCATCTACGCGGTCACCTATGCCCGGCCGGGCGGCGAATCTCTCCCCGCCGTCGCGAGTTACGGGCGACGGCCGCAGTTCGACAATGGCGCACCTCTGCTCGAGGTCTATGTATTTGATTTTCATGGCGATCTTTACGGCGAACAGGCGGTCGTCACCTTTCACGGCTGGATCCGGCCGGAGATGCGGTTCCCCTCGCTCGACGACCTCGTCGCGACAATGAAGACGGACGTGACTTATGCCCGTGCGGCGCTCGAAAAGAGCGGCCGTGGGAACGACTTGGACCGGGCCCTGGCGCGCCTTGGCTGACCCATGGCGCGGCGATTGGTTGCCCATGGCGAGGGGTTGGTCTACGACCGAACCATTCCAAGTGGCCGGATTTTTGCCGGTTTTTAGGAATCTGCTGCTCCTTTGAGCAAATCGGTCAGGGCGACGAGGACGTGGGGACGGCTTCCGGAATGAGATTCATCGAGCCACGCTTCTGGCGGCCAGTCGTCCTCGCCGGGCTCGCGCTCGGGCTCGCTGCCTGCGGCACGACCTACG
>DASSPO010000141.1:0-3252 GCA_035699585.1 Bauldia sp. | reverse complement strand
CGCACTTCGACGATGGTGTCTGCCGGGTACGGCGCGGAGAAATACTT
Organism: Bauldia sp.; assembly: GCA_035699585.1. Taxonomy (GTDB): domain Bacteria; phylum Pseudomonadota; class Alphaproteobacteria; order Rhizobiales; family Kaistiaceae; genus Bauldia. The sequence goes on along the minus strand of DASSPO010000141.1, from coordinate 3,205 downwards.
GCCGCGCAACTCGACGATCTTGTCGAACTTGGACATGTCGGTCAGGAAGATCGTGACCTTCACCACGTTGCGCAGGCTGGAGCCGCCCGCCTTGAGCGCGCGCTCGAGATTGGCGAAGGCCTGCCGCGCCTGCGCGTCGAAGTCACCGGGCGCCACGATCCTGCCCTCGTCATCGATGGCCGCCTGGCCGGATATGAACAGAAGGTCCCCGGCCCGATAGCCCTGGGACAGGCGGAAGGGTGCGTAGGGATCGGGCTGGGTGACGACCTGCCGGACGAGCATGCTGAATTCTCCTCATCTATGAGCCGTGCGGTAGCTTGAACGCCGCGGCTAACTACATGGCTGTAGATCGTGCGAAAGCCTTCCATGACAACAGCAAGTTTCTCATGTTATGGATGAGTTATGCTCAGTCATGCTGCACCTCGTCGACTGCCGCCGCTCCATGCCCTCAGGGCCTTCGAAGCCGCCGCACGACACCTCAGCTTCAAGGACGCCGCGGCGGAGCTCGCGGTGACACCGACGGCGATCAGCCATCACGTGCGGCTTCTGGAGGAGGTCCTCGGCGCGGCGCTTTTCGAGCGGCGCACGCGCGCGGTCGCGCTCACCCCGGCGGGCAAGGCGCTCTACCCGGTGCTGCGGGATGGGTTTGATGCGATCGCCGAGGCCGTGTCGCGGCTGCGAACGCCGCGAACGCGCACCATCGTCACACTGTCGGCGACCGTCGCCTTCACCGCGCGCCGGCTGGTGCCGAGGGTCACGGCGTTTCACCGGGCCAATCCGGACATGGACCTCCGGCTACACGCCTCCGACGAGCCGGCCGACATTCCCGCCGGCTTGGCCGATGCCGCCATCCGGTATGGCCACGGCAACTATCCCGGGCTCATGGCGGAGAAGCTTGTGCAGGACGTCTTCGCCCCGGTGTGCAGCGGCGGGCTGAAACTTTCGCGGCCGGAGGATCTCGCGGGCCAAACCCTCATCCACTTCGAATGGCACCGCGTACGCCGCGACAATCCGACCTGGCCGCGCTGGCTGAAGCTGGCGGGCGTCGGCGATATTCGACCGAAGGCAAACCTCGTCTTCACCGACGAGAGCCACGCAATCCAGGCGGCGATCGCCGGAAAAGGCGTGGCTCTTGCAAGCCTGCTGCTGGTTGCCGACGAGATCGAACGTGAAACGCTTGTGCAGCCCTTCCGACCGACCTTGGACGGCTACGAGTACTGGCTGGTCTACCTGGCAGAAGCAGAGGATTCGGGACCGATAGCCGCGCTCCGTCAATGGATCCGCGCTGAACTCGGTCTCAGCGGGTGAGCGGCGGTGCTCACATCCGCGACCGTGGAGATGGGCTCATACGGTACTGTCATCCCGTCCCGCGCCGGCGCCGCGGCGGGTCGCCCGGCATGTCCGCGCCGGCCGCCGGGTCGGCATAGTTCCGCTCCGGCATGACCGCGTACCAGTCCGATCGCGAGGGATCGCGATCGTAAGGGTATCCGCCAAGCTCCCTGTATAGCTCGGCGTACTCCGCAAGCTTGTCGCGGTCGATTTCGACTCCCAGGCCCGGTCCCTTTGGCACCGCGATCTTCCCGTCGCGGTACTCCATCTTCCCGCCCTTGATCACATCGTCGCTGAGGTGATGGTAGTGAGCGTCGGCGGCAAAGTTGAGGTTGGGGAGCGCCGCGCCGAGATGGAGCATGGTCGCGAGCTGGATGCCGAGTTCGCCGGATGAATGCACGCAGGCACCCATCTGGAAAGTCTCGAGCACCTGCCCCGCCTTGTGAGCCTGGCGGAGACCGCCCCAGAAGGTGGTGTCGAGCAGGATGACGTCGATCGCCTCGAGCCGGATGCAGGCCGCGAGCTGCTCGAAATTGACCACAACGGTGTTGGTCGCGGTCGGAATGTTCACCGAACGCCTGAGCCGGCGCATGCCCTCGAGCCCCCAGCAGGGGTCCTCGAAGTAGTCGTTGTTGAGGTCCTCGATCGCCTTGCCGACTCTGATGCCTTCCTCCACGCTCCACGCGCTGTTCGGGTCGATGCGAATGCCGTCGTTCGGGAAGGCGGCGCCTAAGGCGCGAAACACCTCGATGTCGTGGTCGGGCGGGAAGACGCCGCCCTTGAGCTTGTGCGCCTTGAACCCGTAGCGGGCGGCAAGGTCGCGCGCATGGGCGACGATCTCGTCCGCGGTCGTCTCGCCCCCCAGACCGGTGTCGGGATCGCGGTAGCGGTAGAAAATGTAGCTTGCGAAAGGCACCTCCTCGCGAAGCGCGCCGCCCAAAAAATCGCAGGCGCGGATGCCGAGCTTCTTGCCGGCGACGTCGATGCAGGCGAACTCGATCGCCGCATGGAGTTGCGTGCGGTTGTTGTAGAGCGAACCGACCGGATTCATGATCTTCCAGCGGAGCTGCTCGAACTGGAGCGGATCGTGTCCGATGAGATAGGGCTTGAGCCCGGCGATGGCGGCTTCCGCCGACTGGCCACCACCGCCCATCTCGCCGACACCCGTCAGCCCTTCGTCGGTCTCGATCTCGACGATGGTGCGGACGAAACGCCCCCAATGGGCGCCGTTGGAGTGGCGGAGGGGGGCTTCGATCGGGACCGTGACGGTCGTGGCGCGAAGGTCGGTGATCTTCATCCTTGGCGGACTTTCCTCGATGATCGGCGTCCCGGCGCCGACGCGTCGGCATGCCGGATAACCTGTCAGGTGAAACCTAAAAGCGAACGGAAGCCGGGCGATTCGGGTGCCGTTTCATTCCGCCCCGTCGGGAACAGCGCCATGTCACTCCTCCGCCGGGGCGCCGCTGATGGGGAGCAGTAGGCCACCGTCAACCACCAGTGTCGCACCGGTCACAAACGAAGCCCGTGGCGACGCGAGATAGGCCACCGCCTCGGCGATCTCCCTCGGCTGCGCGATCCTGCCCAGGGGATGCATTTCTTGCACGACCTGCATCAGCTTTTCAGGCTTGTTGTCGAGTGAAATGGCCCAGCGGAGCATCGGCGTATCGACGCTCCCCGGCGCCACGGCGTTGACCCTGACGCCATCGGCAGCGAAGTCGAGCGCCATGGACCGGGTGAGACCGATCAGCCCGTGCTTGCTCGTTGTATAGGCGGCGACGCTCCGTTGCGTGGCGTAAGACTGTACCGACGCCATGTTGACGATTGCCCCCCGGTTCCTGCGGAGATGCGGGATGGCGTGATGGCACACGAGATAGAC
>DASSPO010000140.1:0-13126 GCA_035699585.1 Bauldia sp. | reverse complement strand
TCGGCTCGTTCTCCGGCATCGACTTCTCGCCCGACGGGGTGCTCTACGCGGTTTCGGACAAGGCCCGCTGGTTCGCGGCCCGGCCGGTGATCAAAGGGGGCCGCCTGCTCGGCCTCGACGGGGCGGGCCTTGCACCGATCCTCAACCACGCCGGCGAGCCGCTCGTCGGCAAGCGCTGGGGCGACGCCGAGGGCCTGCGCATCGTCGCGCGCGACGGCGTGCCTGTGGCACTGGTGTCGTTCGAGGCGGCCAACGACCTCCGCGCCTTCTCCGGTCGCAACTTCGCGCTGTCGCACTCGGTCGACGTGCCGCTGCCTGCTTCGGCGCGCGAAGTCGACGGCAATGCGGGCTTCGAGGGTCTCGCGGTCGCCCCGGCGACGAGCCCGCTCGAGGGCGGCATCGTCCTCATCGCCGAACGATCGCTCGATGGTCGCGGCAATCATCGCGGCTGGATCGTCGGCGGTCCGCGCGACGGCGCCTTCTCCCTGGTCAGGCGCGACCAGTACGATGTCACCGACGCCACCTTCCTTCCCGACGGCGACCTTCTCATCCTCGAACGCCAGCTGGGCTTCCCGCTCGGCGTCGGGATGCGCATCCGGCGGATCGCCGCCGACGACCTCCGCCCCGGTTCGACCGTAGACGGCGATGTCCTGGTCGAGGCCGATCTCCGCTACCAGATCGACAACATGGAAGGCATCGCGGTCGGCCGCGGCCCCGACGGCGAGACGCTGATCGCGCTCCTCTCCGACAACAACCAGAGCCAGCTGCAGCGGACGCTGCTCCTCTATTTCGCGCTGGTCGAGGAGCCGGACGCGACCGCAGAGCCGGTTAACTGACCCGGCAACGCGCCCGCCAAAAACAAAGGCGGCGCCCGAAGGCGCCGCCTTTTGGTGCCGGACGAAGCCGGTGGCTATTGCGCCGCCGGTGCCTCGGCGATGCGCTTCTCGACCTGCCGCTTGAGGCGGCGGGCATTGACCGACAGCTCGCTGTCGCGCGCGGCGAGCAGGAACTTGTCGAGGCCGCCGCGATGCTCGACCGAACGCAGCGCATGCGAGGTGATGCGCAGCCGGACGCGCTGGCCGAGGGCGTCGCTGATCAGCGTCACATGGCTGAGGTTCGGCATGAAGCGCCGCTTGGACTTGTTGTTGGCGTGGCTCACATTGTTGCCGGTGAGGACCGCCTTTCCGGTCAATTCACAGCGCCGGGCCATGGCGTTATCCTTTCAAGTGCTCGTGGGTAGGTCCCGCCCCGCGGGCGAGCGACTTCCGTTTCGGATGCTCGGAAAGCGGCTTCTATAGTGAGACGGGCCGGAAGCGTCAAGAACGGCCCCGCCGGCCCCTTGGGGTTTTCGGCGAGGGACGTCAGGGGCTATGCTCGGATGGGTTTCGAATCGTTGACTGTTCGCCTTCAGCATCTGTCAAGGATTTGCCGGCGCAAATGTGGCCAATGACCGCCCGGACCCGCCCCCCCGGCAGACAGCGCTGGCTGACGGCCGGCCTGGCGGCCCTCGTGCTGGCGTCAGGGCCGACGGCAGCGCCGGCCACCGAAACCACCAACTTCCGCGCAACCTACGCCATCACTCTCGGCGGCACCGTGATCGGCCATGCCTCGGCGGAGAGCAAATTCACCGGCAGTACCTATACCGCCGCAATCAAGGGTTCGACCAGCGGCGTGTCGCGCATGGTCACCGATGCCACCGCCGCGCTCTCGGGCTCCGGCCGGATCGCGGGAAAGCGCATCCTCCCCTCCTCGTTCGAACTCGAGACCGACGAGAACGGCTTCGGCACACACGTCCGGATGGCGATGCGATCCGGCCGGGTCACAGACGTCGTCGCCGTGCCGAGCCTCTCTCGAGCCCCGGACCGCATCCCGGTCACCCAGAGCCACAAGACCGACGTGGTCGATCCGCTGAGCGCCTTCATGGTGCCGATGGACCGGCCCGGAGCGCCCCCGGGCCGCCTTGCCTGCAACCGCCGGATCAAGGTTTTCGACGGGTGGACGCGCTTCGACGTCCAGCTGAGCTTCAAGGGCATGAAGGCGGTGGACGGCGGCAAAGACACCTATGCCGGGCAAGTCGTGGTGTGCGCCGCACGGTTCATCCCGGTGGCCGGACACCGTCTCGGCGGCGATACGCTGGGGACGCTGATCGACAACGATCGCGTCGAAGTCTGGCTTGTGCCCATTGACAAGACTGCGCTCCTGGTGCCGTTTCGTATCATTATCGGCACCCGGTGGGGCGATCTCGTTGTCTATGCGACCCGCTTCAAGGCCAGCGCCACCGAGCAGCGCGCGGCGCTCGACTGACCCGCTTTCACCGTTATCCACAGCCCGCCACCAGGACGGGTTTCTCGCCCGGCTTGACTCGCCTCGCGAGTCGTGGGCCGGGCGCGCGATTCCGTCGCAGCGGCGATTTCCGGCGAGAATCCAAGATATGGGGGGTGTCACGTGCCGTTCCCGAAGATGTCGTAGGGAACGGACTGAGACAGGATGCGAGTCTGCGATTCGGGCGGGTTTTGTTCCAGACTCGTTCCGGAGGATTAATTCCTTCGCGAGAAAGCAAGATTTCGGACCGGCCCATGTGCCGGCATGGTACATGGAATTGGGCTGTCGGGCGGCCGGGGGCCTGACGCGAATGGAGCGCCCGCACACCCGATGAGCCTCGCCTCTCCTGCCGGCTCCGCCGCGCCAAGCGGCCGGAGCGTTGTCGCCGTTCTCGGTCCCACCAACACCGGCAAGACGCATCTCGCCATCGAGCGGATGCTCGGCCACGCCTCGGGCGTCATCGGCCTGCCGCTTCGGCTGCTCGCCCGAGAGGTGTACAACCGCGTGGCCGCTCGCGCCGGGGCCGACCAGGTGGCATTGATCACCGGCGAGGAGAAGATCGTGCCGCCCGCGCCGCGCTACCGGGTGTGCACCGTCGAGGCGATGCCGACCGAGACCGATGCCGCCTTCCTGGCCATCGACGAGATCCAGCTCGCCGGCGATCTCGAGCGCGGCCATGTCTTCACCGACCGCATGCTCCATCTCCGCGGTCGCGAGGAGACGCTGCTTCTCGGCGCCGCGACCATGCGTGGCATCGTCGCCAAGCTTCTGCCCGGGGCCAACATCGTCACCCGGCCGCGGATGTCGGTGCTCTCCTGGTCGGGATCGAAGAAGATCACGCGCCTGCCGCGCCGCTCGGCGGCCGTCGCCTTCTCGACCGACGAGGTTTATGCCATCGCCGAGCTGATCCGGCGCCAGCGGGGCGGCGCCGCGGTGGTGCTCGGCTCGCTCTCCCCGCGGGCGCGAAACGCCCAGGTCGAACTGTTCCAGTCGGGCGACGTCGATTTCCTGGTCGCGACCGACGCGATCGGCATGGGGCTCAACCTCGATCTCGATCATGTCGCCTTCGCCGCGGACCGCAAGTTCGACGGATTCCAGTACCGGAAACTCACCGCGGCGGAACTCGGCCAGATCGCCGGACGCGCCGGACGCCACATGCGCGACGGCACGTTCGGGGTCACGAGCCGGGTCGAGCCGTTCGACGACGAACTGATCCGGGCGCTCGAGACGCACCAGTTCCAGCCGGTGAAGACCGTCCAGTGGCGGAACCGCGACCTCGATTTCTCCTCGATCGAGGCGCTCAAGGAGAGCCTCGACCGGCCGCCGCCGACCGACGGCCTGACCAAAGCCCCGCCCGCGGTGGACGTCGAGGTCCTCGACACGCTCTCACGCGATGCGGAGGTGGCGGCGATGGCGCGCTCGCGCGACCTCGTCATGCGGCTATGGGAAGCCTGTCAGGTTCCCGACTACCGCAAGATCGCACCGGCGAACCACGCCGAGCTGGTGACGACGCTGTTCACCTTCCTCGCCCGCGACGGAAAGATCCCCGACGACTGGCTCGACCGCCAGGTGACCTATGCCGACCGCATCGAGGGCGACATCGACACGCTGTCGAACCGCATCGCCCACATCCGCACCTGGACTTTCGTCGCCAACCGCCCGAACTGGCTTGACGATCCGCTGCATTGGCAGGAACGCGCCCGCGCGGTAGAGGATCGCCTGTCAGATGCGCTCCACGAGCGCCTGACCGCCCGGTTCGTCGACCGCCGCACCAGCGTGCTGATGCGGCGCCTGAAAGAGAAGGCAATGCTCGAAGCGGAGATAACGCCGACCGGCGACGTACTGGTCGAAGGACAGCATGTCGGCCGGCTCGCGGGCTTCCGCTTCGAGGCGGATGCCGCCGCCGAGGGAACCGACGTGAAGGCGCTCCGCGCCGCGGCGGCCAAGGCGCTCGCCGGCGAGATCGGCGAACGCGCCGAAAAGGTCGCGACATCGCCGAACGGCGACTTCGTACTTGCCTCCGACGGAACGCTGCGCTGGCGCGGCGGCGTCATCGCCCGGATCGCCGAAGGCGAGAGCGTGCTCAGGCCGCGCCTCATCCTGCTCGCCGACGATTCGCTCGCGAGCGGCCCGCGCGAGCGCGTGCAGGCAAGAATCGATCTCTGGCTCGCGAACCGCATCGAGACGCTGCTCAAGCCGCTGGTCGACCTCGGCGCCGCGGAGACGCTGTCGCCGGCGGCGCGCGGTATCGCCTACCGTCTGGTCGAGAATCTCGGCGTGGTCGACCGCGCCGAGATCGCGGAGGAAGTACGAAGCCTCGACCAGGATTCGCGCGCCGGCATGCGCGCGCTCGGGGTGCGCTTCGGCGCCCATCACGTCTATGTCCCTGCCCTTCTCAAGCCGGGGCCGGGGGGACTTCTCGCGGTGCTGTGGTCGGTCAAGCATGGCGGGCTCGAGCAGGCCGCCGACCTGATGACGCTCGCCTCCTCCGGCCGCACCAGCTTCAAGGCCGACCCCGCCTTGCCGCGCGCGCTCTACCGGGTGCTCGGCTATCGCGTCGCCGGCAACATGGCGGTGAGGGTCGACATCATCGAGCGTCTCGCCGACCTCATCCGCCCGCTGATCGCCTGGCGGCCGACCCCCGAGCAGCCGACACCGCCCGATGGCGCCGCCGACGGCAACGGCTTCCGCGTCACGGTGGCGATGACCTCGCTCCTCGGCTGTTCGGGCGAGGACTTCGCGTCGGTGCTCCGCTCGCTCGGCTACCGCATGGAGCGGCGGCCGGCCCCACCCTCCCCGCCGCCCGCGCCGCCCGGCGAGACCGCGAGCGCCGAGGCCTCGCCGGAGGGAGAAATCCCCGCGCTCGCGGCCCCCGACGAAGCGGCCTCCGCCGCCGAAGGAGCGGCGGAGGCGGTTCTGCGCGTCGAGCCGGAAATCGCGCCGGAGGAAGACGCGGGGGGCGCTGCCCGCGAGGCGCATGCCGCCCCCGGCGACGAGCCGGCGGAGCCGCCCCTTGCGGTCGAGGCCGCGGCGTTCGGTGCCGTCGAGGAAGCAGGCCCTGCCGAAGCCGCGGCAGACGAAGGCACGGCGCCGGTGCCGGCGCCTTCGGAGGGGGAGGCGACGCCGGGCGTGAGCGCCGCGGCATCGGAACCCGCCTTCATCGAGATCTGGCGGCCGCAACGTTTCGGCCGAAAACCGGACCACCGGAAGCCGAGGCACCGGCCTGCCGGCGAAGCGAGGGCGGCCCAACCGGGGGCGGAGCCCGGCGATGGGCGGCAGGAACGACCGCCCCGGCGCGACCGGCCGAGGGATGCGCGCCCCAACGAACGGCCGGAAGGGGGCCACAAGGGCCGAGGCCCGCGCCACGGCCCGCAGCCTGGGCGAAGCGACCGGCCGCGGCCTGAGCGCGAGCCGCGCGTCGAGCGACAGAAGCAGGCCGACCCGCTGTCGCCTTTTGCGGCGCTCGCCGCCTTGAAGGCGCAACTCGAAGCGCAGAAGCGCGACGGCTAGGCCGCGCCAACGCGATGACTGCGGCGGAGCGGCGGCGGATCGACAAGTGGCTGTGGTACGCCCGCCTCGCAAAGACGCGGACAATGGCGCAGGCGCTTGCGGTTTCGGGCAGGGTCCGCGTCAACAGCGAGAAGAACGACAGCGCCAGCCGGCCGCTCAAGACCGGCGACGTGCTGACCGTCGCCCTCGAATCGGGTGTCCGGGTTCTCAGGGTGAGGGAGCTCGGCGATCGCCGCGGGCCGGCATCCGAAGCAAGGCTCCTCTACGAGGACCTGTCGCCGCCGGCGACCGAGCCGGATTCCGCTCGGCCGCGCGCGGGCCCACGGCCCACCAAGCGCGACCGCCGGCACCTCGATGCGCTCCGCCCGGAGCGCCAGGGCGACATTTTTCCGCGGCGCGACGAAGGACAGGAATAGCCGGGCGGCCGGCCGCGCCGGAGCGGAACGCCTGTTTCTTGCGCCACCTCGCCAAACCGGATAGGCAATCGCCGAAGCTTGGGCTCCTCCCCGCTTCCCACGAGCCAGTCGCCCGTCAAGGACCAGAAGAACCGTGACCTACGTCGTCACCGACAACTGCATTCGCTGCAAGTACATGGACTGCGTCGAAGTCTGCCCGGTCGACTGCTTCTACGAAGGCGAAAACATGCTCGTCATCCACCCAGACGAGTGCATCGACTGCGGCGTGTGCGAACCGGAATGTCCAGTCGATGCGATCAAGCCGGACACCGAGCCGGGGCTGGAAAAGTGGCTGCAGGTAAACGCCGAGTATGCGTCAAAATGGCCCAATATCACCGTCAAGCGCGATCCGCCGCCTGATGCCAAGGAATTCGAGGGAAAGCCGGGCAAGTTCGACCAGTACTTCTCGCCTGAACCCGGCGAGGGCGACTGACTAGGAAACGCGGCATTCCTGCGTGAATGCTGCGACGGCGGGGCCCAACAACCTGGACGGATTGTTGGAACGGTTTACCGTTGCGGTGGTAAACCATTGAAAATCCCTGTTTTTGTGCTATATTGCCTCGGTAGTTGGAGTAATCAGGCGCTCTTGCGCAAAGCCATCGCCCTTCGCAGGCAATACGACCGCCCCCTCGTAAAAACTGCCAGGACCGGCTCATTCCGGGCCGGGGAGAGGGCGTCGCGCCGCGAAGGCGGAGCCAGGCCAAGCGTCCGGTGCCATGTAGAAAGGCACGTAATAGGTTCGTGATGACCAAGCCCAAAGCCAAGAAACCGGCGGCAGCCAAGGCCGGGAAAGCCTCCGCATCCGTAAGGCGTGCGGCCCCTGCCGCGCGCAAGCCCGCCCCCACCCGCAAGGCCCCGGCAGCCAAGCCGGCCGCCGCGAAGCCCAAGACCAAGCCGGCGGCCAAGGCCGCACACGCCAAGCCAGCGCCTGCCAAGACCGGACCCGCCAAAGCTGTGGCGAAGAAGCCGGTGACGGCCGCTGCGAAGACGGCCGCCCCGGCGGCAAAGCCCGCGCCGGCTCCGGCCGCGAAGCCCGCGGTCGCGTCGCTCGCCAAGCCCGCCGCTCCGGCACCCGCGCCGGGCAAGCCGGCCCCGGTCGCAGTAGACGCGGCGGTCGCCGCCAAGCCGGCGCCAGCACCGCATAACGGCGCCGTGAAGCCCGCCGATACCGCCGCCGTCAAGAAGCCCACCGTGAAGGTCGATTTCAAGGCCGGCGAGTACATCGTCTATCCCGCCCACGGCGTCGGCCGCATCGTCGGCATCGATAGCCAGGAGGTGGCCGGCTACAAGCTCGACCTGTTCGTCATCAGCTTCCTCAAGGACAAGATGACGCTGCGGGTTCCGATGATGAAGGCGGCCAGCGTCGGCATGCGGAAGCTCGCCGACCCGAACACGGTGAAGCGGGCGCTCGAGACGGTGCGCGGTCGCGCCCGCATCAAGCGTACGATGTGGAGCCGCCGGGCCCAGGAATACGAGGCCAAGATCAACTCGGGCGACCTGATCGCGATCGCCGAGGTGGTCCGCGACCTCTACCGCTCCGAGAATCAGCCGGAGCAGTCCTACAGCGAGCGCCAGCTCTACGAGGCCGCCCTCGATCGCATGTCGCGCGAGATCTCCTCGGTCAACCGCATCTCCGAGACCGAGGCCATCCGCCAGATCGAGCAGAACCTCGCCAAGAGCCCGCGCCGCGGCGTGAAGCCGGAAACGGTGGAAGCGCCGGCCCAGGACAAGGCGGCCTGACGCCTCCTACCGGAAATCCCTTCGCAAATCGGGCGCCGTTTGGGAACCAACGGCGCCCGATTTGCCTTTGGGGAATGGAGACGGTTGCAACTCGCGCCGTAGCGGCCCGATCACGTGCTGCATCACAGCATTGTGTCACCGGCGCCGCGGCCGGTGCCGTAAGCTTGCCGGCAGCGATGAAGGTCTGAACCGAGAAAGCCGATGGGAAAGGCAACAGCCGGGGCCCGGCGGGACTTCGTAAGGGCCGCCATGCAGGCCCCCTATCTCGATCGCGAGGAGGAACACAGCCTCGCGCTCCGCTGGCGGGACGCGCAGGACCAGGCGGCGCTCCACCGCCTGACCCAGGCCCATATGCGGCTGGTGATCGCGATCGCCGCCCGATTCCGCAATTTCGGCCTGCCGATGGGCGACATGATCCAGGAAGGCCATGTCGGCCTCCTCGAAGCGGCCGCCCGCTTCGAGCCGGAGCGCGACGTCCGCTTCTCCACCTACGCCACCTGGTGGATCCGCGCCTCGATCCAGGACTACATCCTGAGGAACTGGTCGATCGTGCGGGGCGGCACCTCGTCGGCACAGAAGGCGCTGTTCTTCAACCTCCGCCGGCTCAGGGCCCGCCTCGCCCAGACCTCGGATCCACGCCCTCGGGATCTGATCTACGCCGAGATCGCGACTGCGATCGGCGTCTCCAAGGCCGACGTCGAAGTGATGGATTCGCGGCTCTCCGGGCCCGACATGTCGCTCAACGCGCCGATCAACGAGGGCGAGGGCGGGGCCTCGGACCGCCAGGACTTCCTCGTCGACAGCGTGCCGCTGCCCGACGAGACGGTGGGCGAAGCGATCGACGGCGAACGGCGGCTCACCTGGCTGCGCTCGGCGCTCAACGTGCTCAATGAACGCGAGCTCCGGATCGTCGAGGAACGTCGGCTTCGCGACGACGGCGCAACGCTGGAGGCGCTCGGCGAGAGCCTAGGCATCTCGAAGGAACGCGTTCGCCAGATCGAAAGCCGCGCGCTGGACAAGCTCCGCGAGGCGCTGTTGCGCGAGAATCCCGACCGCGCCAGCTTCGTGTAAGCCGCGGGCTAGCGGTCGGTGACGATCTTGACCTTGGTGCCCGGCGGGATCGGCGCACCGGGGCTGAGCTCATTGAGCACCCGGAACAATTCCCTCGGCCGATCGACGCCGTTCATGCGCGCGGCAAGCGTGTCCTCGGTGTCACCGAGGCGCGCCGTGACGATGCGGATGGTGAGCGGCTTGAGGCTCGCGAGCGTCCTCTGGTCGAGTTGACGGAAGCTCGCGACCGTCTCGGCGGCAGCCTTCTCGAGCCCCGCGGTCGCCGACTCGTTGGCGAAAATGAACCGGTAGGTGGCGCCGGAATCGGCCTGGACGATGGCGATCCGGAACTCCCAACCCTTGGCGCTGGCGTGCGCCGCCGCGGCCGGCATGCCGTTCACGTTGAAACGGGTGATGCTCGTCTCCTTGAGGCCGTTGACCCAGCCCGACGCAAGGTACTGGCCGAGATCGGCGCCGCGAACGAGGGCCACCGCGTCGAAGCGCAGCGCCGTGCCGTCGGCGCCGGTGGCAAGCACCGCGTCGCTCGCATTGTCGATGACGAATCCGTCCGGCACGGTAAAGCCGACGCCGAGCGAGGGATGGATGAACGTGCGCTCGCGGACATAGCCCTGACTCGGGTCGTCGCCGTAGATCAGCCCGTCGATGCCGGCGAGGTAGCGGTCGCGGTCGACCTCGCCAAGACCGGGCGCCCCATATTCGCGGGCGGCGCGGGTGGCGAACTCGACGCGCTCGGGGGTCGAGGGGTGCGAGGCGAGGAAATCAGGCCGCTTCTCCATCATCGGCGCGGCGGTCTTGTAGGCCTGATACTGCGCCATGGTGGTCAGGAAGCGCGACGCGGCGAAAGGATCATAGCCGGCGCGGCCGATGGTCCGCACACCCATCGCATCGGCCTCGAGTTCCTGCTGGCGCGAGAAGCTCGCAAGCGAGCGCTGGCTCGAGGCAAGCGCAAGCTGGCCCTCATCGCCGAGCACGTCGGTGACGACGCGACTGACGATCACGGCATTTCGCGCCTTGTTCTGCCGCTCGATGGCATGGTTGGCGATGACGTGCGCCATCTCGTGGGCGAGCACGGCGGCGACCTCCGAGGAATCGCTCGCCAGCGCGAGCAGGCCGCGGGTGACGTAGAGGTAGCCGCCGGGAAGCGCGAAGGCGTTGACCGACGGCGAATTGAGGATGGTGATCCGGTAGCCCTGATCGGGCTGCTCGGAGGCCGCCACGATCCGTCCGACGATCCGCGCCACCGTCTGCTCGAGCTTGTCGTCGTGGTAGATGCCGCCATAGGCGGCGACGATGCGGGCATGCTCCTCGGCACCGGCGCCGGTTGCGGCGGGAACCGCCTGCCCGCCGATCGCCGATTCCGGCGTCACGCCGGCGGTCATGAGCTGGTTGCAGCCCGCGAGCGCCAGCCCGGCGAGCGCCGCCGCGGCGATTCGCAGACGCCTGACGCGATCCAGCACTACGCTGCCCCTCGCAGCGGCCAACGTCATTCTGCCCGGTCCAAGAATTCCAACGCGAAAGGATCGGCGATCCGGATGGCCGGGCCGCCGCTTTCCTCGATAACGCCACGCACGCGTACCTTCCGCCCCGCCAACGTTTCCACTGCAATTCCGGCTTCTAGAAGGCGCGGGACAAGCGGATTCGGCACCATGACCGTGAAGTCGGTGCGGACGTCATGCCCGAAATCGAGGAACACCATACGCGACCCGTACCCTACCGATACGACCCGACCCTCGACCACTTCATATATGCCGTTTCGTGCCAAAAGCGAAGGATCATCCGCAGTTTTGACGCCGTTCTTCGAGTCGGCCCAGAGGCCGGCACCCGCCTTGCGGGCCGCGGCTTCAAGCGCGAGCAGCGCCTTGGTGCAGGCCGGATCGGCGCTCCCCTCGGGTCGGACGACGGCAAGACCGGCCTCGACCATGACGGCCTGAAGCCAACGGCCGTCGGACAGAACCACCTCGGCCCGGATCCGGCCGTAGCGGTCCGGCGGGCCGGCGGAAACGGTCCGCACAGGGCCGCCGGCGATGCCGGCCACTGTAGTCGTCAAGTCCGGTTGATTCGCGCCCTCAGGCGGGTGCGGAAGTGCGAGGCTCGCAAGGACGATCTCGGTCCCGTCGGCCGCGATGAGCGTGCCGGCCTGACCCGCTTCGACGACGACGAACTCGCGGGCCTGGCCCGTCGTCGGACAGGCCGGGCCGCCCGAAGCGGCCGCCGCCAGCCCCAGGTTCAGGACTGCGACGAACGCCGCCAGTGGTCCGGCAAGGGCTTTCGGCGCGTGCATGTCGGAAGCATATCAGGCGGGTCGGGCGATCGCGGATGGCACTGCCACCCCATTAAACCTTGGCCGCATCTGTGCTAGAGACCCTCGCCGTGACCCCGTAGCTCAGCAGGATAGAGCATCAGATTCCTAATCTGAGGGCCGTGGGTTCGAATCCCGCCGGGGTCACCATTTTTTTCATATGGACCAATCGTCTCGTCGTCGCTCGTCCTTTTACCCTCGCGGCCGACGCGACTGCTTCATGCTCCGGTCATGAACGGGTCATCAGCGGAAGTCGATGACCAACGGAAATTTTGTTGCCGCGATCGACGGACCGCGGCGAGCACTCTGCCGGAAGGAACCGACAGCTTCGCTTGGCTACGAGTTGGAAATAGAGGGGGTAGGACCGTGGCGAACGCAGGCGCTCACTTCGCGCTGAAATAGACGGGGTAGTCCGGGAGGGCGGCCGATAGAAACGGCGTCTGTTTGCCGTTGCTTTCGCCGATCACCTCATCGCGCACGCGGCGGAAGAGAAAAAACGCCTCCAGCCCGGGCGTCGCGACTTGACCCGCCAACGCCTTGGCGAAGGTACCCGCGCCCTCGGCTGAGTCCATCACCTGTTCGCCAGGCTTTGCCGAGAAGATGACAACCTCGCGGGACTCGGCAGTAATCTCCGCCAGACCGGCGGAGAAGCCCCGCCCTCCGAAATGGTCGGTCGGATTGGGAAACGAGGCATCGAGTATCAGCACGCGCAATTCGGAGGCGCCTTCAAGCGCCGATCGAACCAGATCGACACCGATCGCGTCGAAGGTCACATCGTCCCTAGAGGTCGGGAGGGCAGCATCGACCGGTGCAATGTAGTTGAGGCCGCGGTCTACCATCCCGTGCCCGGCGAAGTAGAACAGCGCCCGATCGGATCGGCGCGCCGTGGCTGCAAACTGCTTCAGCGCGTCGGCGACTTCGGCAAGCGTCACATCGTTGAGCTGCGTCACCTGAAAACCAGCCTCGCGTAGCGCATCGGCGACGAGCTGGCCATTGAAACGTGGCTCCTTCAACTTTGGAAGAAAACGATAGTCCGAATTCGCGATAACGAGCGCAATCGGGGATCCCGAAGCCGCGACCGAAGGGAGCGCAGGATCCGTGGGGACGCTCTCGACGGCATGGGCCGGAACCACCTCCACTCCAGCGACCTCCGTCGAGACAGGAGGGCTTGCGTTGGGCGCGGTCCAGAAATGCGGGAGGAAGACCCATGCGAGGGCACTGACAGCGACTGCGGCGATTGTCGTGACCAGCAAAGGCCCCCATCTTGGCACCTGCGTCCTTGGTCGCGTCGGCTGAAGCGAGTTCATCGAGCGGATCAAGCGGTCCATGTGCTGATGAAAGTCGCGTCCGGCATCAACCGGGGCGGCGTTGCGGAAGGAGAGGCTGCGGATCGATCCAGGGAGCTCGTCCGGCTTCGGCATGCTGGCGCCATCGATAAGTACAGGGACGACCGTGATACCCCGGCGAAGCGCCGTTTCGATTTCGACCCGGACCGGATCGGTCTCGTCGTCAATTCGTGGTTTCTTGCCTCTGACCGGCCCGATCCATTTCGGTCCGATGACTGCGACCACCATGTCGCCGGGGCTCATCGCCTGGTCGATATGTTCGCGGAAGTCGATCCCGAACGGGATGTTGTCGACATCCATGAAGACGGCGTCGCGCCCATAGTGGGAAACCAGCGCGTCGCGAATCCGTCCGGCAATCGCATCGTTCTGCGCCCGCCGATAGG
>DASSPO010000139.1:0-2403 GCA_035699585.1 Bauldia sp. | reverse complement strand
AATCTGCTGCGATCGAAGGCGACCAAAGCCGATCCATGGGTGATCGGGTTGCGTCGGCGGCGTCCGCCGCTGGTCGTCGCCGTGGCGCTGGCGAACAAGACGGCGCGCATCGCCTGGGCGGTGATGCTGCGCGAGAAGGAATACCAGCCCAGGGCTATGGCCGCTTAGTCGCCAACGGCACTGGGGCTGGAGCTTGCGAGAGAGCAATGACGCGTGATGGCACAGTCGGTCGATCCGACGCAACCGAGAGAAGCCTGCCGTTTCATTGGGACATCGATCCCGCTCGAATGATGAGGCCTCGGTTCGCGGACTCCATCAGGGCCAGCAGTCCATCCGGACTGCGTGAACAGGCCGGACACATGACTGCAAGCGACTTCTGTGCGGCACGCTACATTTTCTCTTGCCAGGCGGGGGCCATCCACACATGAAACGCCGCGAGTTCATCACGTTGATCGGCGGCGCGGCTGCCGCCTGGCCGCTCGCGGCGCGGGCGCAGCAATGGCCGGTGAGAGCACTCAAGGTGGTCAGCCCATTCCCCGCCGGCAGTGCATCGGACACCGTCAGTCGCGTCGTTCTCGATCAAGCGTCGCGACTGCTCGGCCAGCCGGTTGTCATCGAGGTGAGGCCCGGGGCCGGTGGAATCGTTGGCTTTGCTGCCGTGGCTAAGTCCGAGCCGGACGGTTACACGCTTGTGACCAGCTCGTCTTCCATGGCGACCGAAGCCGCGCTGCACAGAAGGCTCGGCTACGATCCTCTCAGTGATTTCATTCCGGTTGTGCTGATTGGCACATCACCGAACCTGCTGATCGCCTCACGCGACAGCGGGTTCAAAACGGTGGCTGATCTCGTTGCGGCGGCTAAGGCCAAGCCCGGAGCTCTGACCTTTGCGTCCGCCGGAATCGGGTCGTCCTCGCATATGGCCGCCGAGCGCTTGCGCCTCGCCGCCAAGATCGACGTCCGCCACATACCGTTTCGTGAAGGCGGGCTTACCGAGGTGATGGCCGGCCGCATCGACTTTTATTTCATCCCCATGGCTGCCGCAGCCTCAGCGCTGCACAATGACAAGCTCTCTCTTCTGGCGGTAAGCTCTCCCAACCGGATGTCGCTCCTGCCGGACGTGCCGTCGATCGCGGAAGCCGGATATCCGAACGCCGTCTTCCGCTTCTGGAACGGACTATCAGCGCCCGCTAAGACTCCGCGCAGCATCGTGGACAAGCTGCACGACGTCACGCAAGAAGCGCTCAACGACCCTGCGTTGCGCGAGAAGCTCGCCAAGCTCGGCGTCGAGCCAAAGCAGATGAGCATCGATCAGTTCGGTGAATTCTTCAGAGAAGACTTCGCCGAGATGTTGCAGCTCGCCAAGGAGGCCCATATCGAGCCCACCGACTAGGGTAGAAGGTCGGGACCAATAGGAAGCCACCGGGACGGTACCTTTCACGCGAAGTAATGCACGTACGCGTCTCCCTGAGCGCGCTGGAAAATTAGACCGGGCGCTGTGCAAGAACGCGAGGGACTCCGGAAGAGCGCGGACACCACAGGCAAGCGATGGTAACAGCACGAATCTACAAGCCAGCCAGGACCGCGATGCAGTCAGGCAAGGCGCGGACTAAGGAGTGGGTGCTCGATTACGAGCCGGAGGAGCCGCTCCAGATCGAGCCGCTGATGGGTTGGACCGCCTCGGGCGACATGCGCCAGCAGGTGCGGCTGCGTTTCGATACCGCCGAGGAGGCGATTGCCTATTGTGAGCGCCACGGGATTCCGTACCAGGTTTTCATCCCCAAACCCGACAAGCCGCGCATCACCCCCTACGCGGATAATTTTTCATTCAAGCGCACTGATCCCTGGACGCATTGACGCCGTCGGCGTGAGGCGCAAACGCGTTTAGGCGGGCTGGCCAATCCGCTATAAGGCAAATACCAGACGCCCTGATGGAGGCGACCATGACTCGGCTGCTCACTCCCACTTCAATCCTGCTGACCGTGATCCTGCTGGCAGTGAACATTCCCGCACTCGCGGTGGACCGGACGTTTCAGATCGAAGTCGAGAACAGCCTGAAAGGGACCGTGCCATCGAACTGGTGGCTGCATGCGAGCTGGCGTGACCAGACGTTGGTCGTGTTCGTGTCGCCTCCCACCCAGGAATCGTTCGATCTTTGGTACGATACGCCCCGGCAAAAGGAGACCCTGGAAAACCTCTGCAAGGCGATCCCCGTCGCCATCTGGAACCAGATCCCGCCCGACCAGGACATCGCCGTCGAGCAGGTTGTCGGCGGCAATGGCGGCAAAGGCAGCTTTCAGTTCTCGTGCCGAAAATATCTGGCTGAGTCCACCGACTAATCGCCATCTTTGAAATGCAACATCTTAGCGATGTTTGGAGCCCGCACAGGTGGTTGCCCGGCACGCC
>DASSPO010000138.1:0-4777 GCA_035699585.1 Bauldia sp. | reverse complement strand
ACGCGGCTGAACTCGTCTCCGGGTTTTCGATACGGTTCCGGTTGTTCCTGCGGCGATGTTGGTATAATGATTATAGCACCAAGAACAACAGACGTTTCGATGGGGAGGAACTTGAGCGCGGCCGCCCGAGTCGCACCGGCTGTCGTGTCGTCTGCCGAAGCCGTCGCGGGCGCTGCGGCGGGACGGGCATGAGCGAACGCATCCGTGCCCGTTATCTGATCGAAACGCCGGACGACCCGCGAAGCGCCGTCGACGCGATGGCCGGGGAACAGTCGTCGGGTACATTCGTCCCGGTTCCCGGCGAGACCCCCGAACTCAAGGAGCGCGCCGGCGCGCGCGTCGAGAGCCTTACGCAACTCGAGGACGCGGCCGCGCCGAGCCTGCCGGGCGCGAAGCAGGGACCGGTCTATCACCGCGCGGAGGTGGAGCTTTCCTGGCCGATTGAGAATCTTGGTCCGTCGCTACCGAATCTTGTCGCGACGGTTGCCGGCAACCTGTTCGAGCTCAAGCAGTTCTCGGGGCTCCGTATTCTCGACATCGACCTGCCGGCGTCCTTCGCGCAGCGCTACCCGGGACCCCAGTTCGGCATCGGCGGAACCCGCCGCCTGTCCGGCGTTTCCGCCGGTCCACTCATCGGCACGATCGTCAAGCCGAGCGTCGGACTGTCGCCTGAGGACACCGCCGGGCTGGTCGCAACCCTCGCCCACGGCGGGATCGATTTCATCAAGGATGACGAGCTTCAGGCCGACGGGCCGCACTGTCCGTTCGCGTCGCGCGCGCGGGCGGTGATGGCGGCGATCGACCGCCACGCCGAACGCACCGGCAAGAAGGTGATGTTCGCCTTCAACCTTACCGGCGACCTCGACGAGATGCGCCGCCGGCACGATCTGGTCGTGAGCCTTGGCGGCACTTGCGTCATGGCCAGCCTGAACTCGGTCGGCCTCGTGGGAATGATCGAGCTTCGCCGTCATGCGGAGTTGCCGATCCACGCCCACCGAAACGGATGGGGCTATCTTTCGCGCCATCCGCTGCTCGGTTGGGAGTATCCGGCGTGGTCGAAGCTCTGGCGGCTCGCCGGCGCCGACCACATGCACGTCAACGGCCTCCGCAACAAGTTCAGCGAATCCGACGAGAGCGTGATCCGCTCGGCAAGAAGCCTGCTTACACCGATGTTCGCCGAGATGCCCTGCATCGCGATGCCGGTGTTCAGTTCCGGTCAGACCGCGTCGCAGGCGGCCGATACCTACGCCGCGCTCGGGAGCGCTGACCTGATCTACGCCGCAGGTGGCGGTATCATGGCCCATCCCGACGGTATCGCGGCCGGGGTCGCCAGCCTCCGGCAGGCTTGGGAGGCGGCGATGGCGGGCGTCCCGCTTGCCGAGCATGCCAAGACGCATCGCGAGCTTGATGCGGCGCTGGAGACGCTGGCGCGATGAGCCTTCCGGACGGGTGCCTGGTCGCCTTCTACGGCGACGACTTCACCGGCTCCGCCGCAGTGATGGAGGTGCTGACCTTCGCCGGCCTGCCGACCGTGCTCTTCCTCGACACGCCGAGCGAAGCGCAAGTCTCCCGTTTCGCCGGCTATCGCGCCATCGGCATCGCCGGGGTCGCCCGCGCCCGCAGTCCCCAATGGATGGAGGCTAACCTGCCGGCGGAGTTCGCGACGCTCGCGCGGCTCGATGCGCCGATCGCCCACTACAAGGTCTGCTCGACCTTCGACTCGGCGCCGCACGTCGGCTCGATCGGCAAGGCGATCGACCTCGCGACGCCGGTGCTTGGCGGCGCTTGGCACCCGCTTCTCGTCGCCGCGCCGCCGATCCACCGTTACCAGCTCTTCGGCAATCTTTTCGCCGCCGTCGACGGTGTCGGCTACCGGCTCGACCGGCACCCGACCGTATCGCGCCACCCGACGACGCCGATGGACGAGGCCGACGTGCGCGTCCATCTCGCCAGGCAGACCGCGCGGACGATCGGCCTCGTCGATTATCTCGCGCTCGCCTCCGGTGAAGGCGAGGCGGCGCTGACGCGCGCCCGGGGAGACGGCGCCGAAATCGTGGCCATCGACGTGGTCGACGAAAAGAGCCTTGCCGAGGCCGGGCGGCTGATTTGGGAGAACCGCGGTGAGCGTCTGCTGGTCATCGGCAGCCAGGGTGTCGAGTACGCGCTCATCGCCCACTGGCGGGCCGCGGGGCTGATCGGCGACGCACCCCCGGCGCGCGAAACCGGCGCGGCGCGGATCGCTGCGGTGTCGGGATCATGCTCGCCGGTGACTGGACGCCAGATCGACTGGGCCGAGGCCAATGGGCTCGCCGCGATCCGGCTCGACGTCACGGCGGCGGTGGACGAACAGCGCTGGCAGGGCGTGCTCGATGCCGCGGTCGCGGCCGCGACCCGGGCGCTCGCCGCCGGTCTGAGCCCGCTGGTCTATACCGCGCGGGGACCCGACGATGCCGCGATCCCTGCGCTCAGGACGGCGATCCTCGCCGCCGGCGCAGCCGAGGAAGACGTCAACGCCCGCATCGGCTACGGTCTCGGCGCCATCCTCAAGGCTGTCGTGCTCGGCGCCGACATCCGCCGCGTCGCCATCGCCGGCGGCGACACGTCGGGCCATGCCCTGGCCGGGCTGGGCATTGTTGCGCTCGAGGCGGAGGTGGCGCTTACGCCCGCCTGCGCCATCAACATTGCGCGCTCCGACGATGCCGGCATCGAAGGCCTCGAGGTGGCGCTGAAGGGAGGGCAGATGGGCCCGCTGGACTACTTCGGCATGATCGAACGCGGTCGACCGCAGCTGGATGGAGTGACAAGACGATGACGAGAATCGCGCTGCTCGGCGCCGGCGGGAAGATGGGCGTTCGCCTCGCCACAAATCTCAAGGGCTCGCCCTATGAAGTCATGCATGTCGAGATCAGCGAGGCGGGACGGAAGCGGCTCAGGGATGCCGTCGGCGTCGATTGCGTCGATCAGACCGCCGCGCTCCGTGACGCCGATGTGGTGCTGATGGCAGTACCCGACGCGCTGATCGGCAAGATCGCGCACAGCTTCATCGGTGAAGTGAAGCCGGCTTGCGCCATCATCATGCTCGACGCGGCGGCGCCTTACGCCGGCGAGCTACCCGACCGCAAGGACGTGACCTATTTCGTCACCCACCCCTGCCATCCTTCGATCTTCCGTTACGAACCGACGCTCGAGGCGCAGAAGGACTATTTCGGCGGGGTGAAGGCCAGGCAGGCGATCGTGTGCGCCCTGATGCAAGGGCCGGAGGCGCACTATGCGCTGTGCGAGGATATCGCCAAGACCATTTACAAGCCGGTGACCCGCGCCCACCGCGTCACCGTCGCCGACATGGCTCTGCTCGAACCGGCGCTGTCGGAGACGATCGGGGCGACGCTCGTCACCGCGCTCCGCGAGGCGACCGACGCGGTGATCGCCAAGGGCGTGCCGCGCGAGGCGGCGATGGACTTCATGCTCGGCCATCTAGGCATCGAGATGGGTCTTCTCTTCGAGGATCATCCCGGTCAGTTCTCGGACGGGGCGATTCTCGCCATCAGGAAGGCCAAGCCGCGGCTCCTGCGCGACGACTGGCTGAAGGTGCTCGACCCGGACGAGGTGATGCAAAGCGTCAAGGACATCTGCAACCCGCCGCGGCCCGCGTCATGACATTCCGGCTTGCACCGCTCATCGCCAGAAAGGGCCTGAAACTCGGCCACTATGTCGGCGAGTTCGTCACTCCCGGCATCGGCTACATCTTGAAGGAGGCAGGAGCCGAGTACGTGTTCCTGGACATGGAACACAGCGGCAACTCGTTCGAGACGATCAACCGCGGGCTCCGCTATTTCGAAGCCGCCGGGGTCCCCGCCATGGTCCGCGTTCCGTCGGACGCCTACGACCACATTGCCCGTGCCCTCGATGTCGGCGCCGAGGGAATCGTCGTGCCGATGCTCGGCTCGGCGGAGCAGGCCCGCGCGATTCTCGACCGGATCAAGTACACGCCGAAGGGAAAACGCGGCCTCGGCCTCGGTCTCGGTAACGACCGTTACCGCATGGGCCCGGTGGACGAGGCGATCCGTGCAGCCAACGACCGCACCTGCTTCGTGGCGCTGATCGAGACGGTGGGGGGCGTCGAGGAAGTCGAGAAGATCGCCGCGCTCGACGGCGTCGACATCCTCTGGGTCGGCCATGCCGATCTCTCGGCCAGCATGGGCATTCCCGGCGCATACGGCCATCCCGACTTCAAGAAGGCGCTGGCGCGTGTGCTCAAGGCCGGCAAGAAGCATGGCAAGGGCCTCGGCCGGATGGTGACGGACGTTGCCTCCGGGGTCGCCCTGG
Source organism: Bauldia sp. (assembly GCA_035699585.1). GTDB lineage: Bacteria > Pseudomonadota > Alphaproteobacteria > Rhizobiales > Kaistiaceae > Bauldia. Next base: position 451 of record DASSPO010000138.1, on the reverse strand, counting down.
CGAAGGAAGGCTGGGACTTCATCGTCTACCATGGCGACGCTTGGCTGATGCAGGCCGCGATTCGCGAGGGCATCGACGGCATCAAGGCCGGCATCGCCGCAAAGGCGAAACCGAAGGTGCGACGATGACCGAGCCCTTCCGCGTCGCTCTTTCCGGTGACTTCAAGCGAGCCGACGGCACGCCGACCTACCCCGATTTCGACCTCGCGCCGCTGCGGGCAGCCCCGGGCGTAGAGGTAGCGTTCCTCGAATCCGGCGAGACCGGTGGTCTGTTTTCGCCGGGGCACGCAATTCGGGGGGAGCAACTCGAAGACTTCGACGCGTTGATCCTGCTCTCACATCGCTTCGGCAGGGAGAGCGTCCCAAAGAGCGGGCGGCTGGCGGTCGTCGCGCGGTTCGGTGTCGGCTACGATACCGTCGATGTTGACGCCTGCACGCGGGCAGGGATCGCC
>DASSPO010000137.1:0-7452 GCA_035699585.1 Bauldia sp. | reverse complement strand
GAAGGACCCGCGCGTCCGTCAGGTGACCGCCTCTCTCGCCGGCTCGCACAACGTCGTCGAGATCCTCCGCGCCGACGGGCATCTCGTTCGCGACATTCGCCCGCTCGTCCGGATCAACGTCTCGGTCGTGGTTGGCGATGGAGACCGGCAGGAGTCGGGTTCCCACGGCATGGGCGGGCGCGAGAGCTTCGAGCGGTTCGTCACTCCCGAGGCCTGGCAGGGGGCGGTCGACGAAGCGCTCCGCCAGGCGTTGGTCAACCTTACCGCCATTCCGGCTCCCGCCGGCACCTTCGACGTGGTTCTCGGTCCCGGCTGGCCCGGGATCCTCCTCCACGAGGCGGTCGGCCACGGGCTCGAGGGCGATTTCAACCGCAAGAAGGAAAGTGCATTCGCCGGACTGATGGGCCAGCGCGTCGCCGCGCCGGGGGTCACCGTGGTCGACGACGGGACGATCCCGCTCCGCCGCGGCTCGCTCACCGTCGACGACGAGGGCACGCCGACAGGGACCACGACGCTGATCGAGGACGGCATTCTGGTCGGCTACATGCAGGATCGACAGAACGCGCGCCTCATGGGCATGAAACCGACCGGCAACGGCCGGCGCCAGTCCTACGCCCACATTCCGATGCCGCGCATGACCAACACGATCATGCTCTCCGGACCGACCGATCCGAAGGAGATCCTCGCCTCGGTCAGGAAGGGAATCTACGCCGTTGCCTTCGGAGGCGGGCAGGTCGACATCACCAGCGGCAAATTCGTCTTCTCCTGCACCGAGGCCTACATGATCGAGGACGGCAAGATCGGCCCGGCGATCAAGGGGGCAATGCTCATCGGCAACGGCCCCGACGCCCTCACCCGCGTCAAGATGGTCGGCAACGACATGCAGCTTGATCCAGGCATAGGCACCTGCGGCAAGAACGGCCAGGGGGTTCCGGTCGGAGTCGGCCAGCCAACCCTCCGTATCGACCAGATCACGGTCGGCGGCACGGCGACGTAGGCGCACGGCCACGCTGGGCGACGCGGCCCACATCCTGCATCATCCCTATCGCTCGCCTCGACTTGCGTCGGGGCAGCCACTACGTTTCCCGCGGTTCGGAGGGGCGCCAGGATGGCCGCAGAGTCGCACGGATTCGACCTGATTCCGACGGTGGCGCTCCTTGGCGCCGCGGTCGTTGCCGTGCCGATCTTCAAGCGCCTCGGCCTAGGTTCGGTCCTCGGCTATCTCGCTGCCGGCCTCGTCATCGGCCCGTTCGGCATCGGCCTCTTCACCGACCCCGCCGCCATCCTCCAGGTGGCGGAGCTCGGCGTGGTGATGCTTCTCTTCATCATCGGCATCGAGATGAAGCCCTCGCGGCTGTGGAACCTCCGCCGCGAGATATTCGGCCTCGGCGTCGCGCAGGTATTGATCTGCGCGGCCTTGCTCACCGGCGTCGGCATCCTGGCCGGTTTCTCGCCGGCAATGGCCTTCGTCGCCGGCGCCGGCTTCGTGCTCACCTCGACAGCGGTGGTGCTCCAGGTGCTTGAAGAGCGCGGCGAAACCAACGAACCCTCCGGTCAGAAGATCGTCTCAATCCTTCTCCTCGAGGACCTTGCGATCGTGCCCCTCCTGGCGATCGTCGCGTTTCTTGCGCCCATCCCGGAGGAGGCGCACACCGGCTCTCGACTGATAGAGATCGCGATTGCCATCGGTGCCGTCGTCGGCGTCTATCTTGCCGGTCGATTCCTGCTCAATCCGCTCTTTCGCATCCTCGCTGCCGCCCGGGCCCGCGAGATAATGACCGCCGCGGCACTCCTCGTCGTCCTGGGTGCCGCACTTCTCACGCAGCTCGGCGGCCTGTCGATGGCGATGGGGGCATTCCTCGCCGGTGTCGTCCTCTCCGAATCGACCTTCCGCCACCAGCTCGAGGCCGACATCGAGCCATTCCGCGGCATCCTGCTCGGCCTCTTCTTCCTCAGCGTCGGCATGTCACTGAACCTCTCCGTCATCGCTACCGACTGGGAGCTCATCGTCGCGGCGGTGGCGGCGTTTATGACGGTCAAGGCGGTCGGGATCTATGCCGTGGCCCGGATGTTCAAGTCGGACCATGGCGAGGCGCTTCGCCGCGCCCTCCTGATGGCCCAGGGGGGCGAGTTTGCCTTCGTTCTCTATTCGGCCGCGGCCAGCGTCGGCATTTTCGGCATGACCATCAACGCCGTCCTCAATGCCGCCGTGATCGTGTCCATGGCGCTCACTCCGCTTGCGCCGGTGATCTCCCGGTGGCTTCTGCCGGAGCGGCAGAGCTTCGACGGCGTCGACAAGGCGGACGGCCTGACCGGAAGGGCGCTCCTGATCGGTTTCGGCCGCTTCGGCCAGGTCGCAAGCCAGGCGCTTCTCGCGCGAGGCATGGACGTCTCGATCATCGACGCCGACACCGACATGATCCGCGCCGCCGCGCGTTTCGGGTTCAAGATCTATTACGGCGACGGCACGCGGCTCGACGTGCTCCGCGCCGCCGGGGCAGGCAGCGCCGAAGCGATTCTCGTGTGCATCGACAAGCCTGAATCGGCCGATCGCATCGTCGAGATTGCGAAAGCCGAGTTCCCGCTCGCCAGGCTCCTCGTTCGTTCGTTCGATCGCGGGCATTCGCTCAGGCTGATCGGGGCCGGTGTCGACTACCAGATCCGGGAGACCCTCGAATCGGCGATGAAGTTCGGCGAGGCGGCCCTGATCGCCCTGGGCGTTTCCGAGGACGAGGCGGCGGAGACCATCGCCGGTGTTCGCCGGCGCGACGAGGAGCGCCTCGCAATCCAGATGACTGAGGGCATCTATGCCGGCCGCGACCTCATGTTGAAACAGCGCGAGCCGACGCCGGTTCCGCTGTCGCCGCCCAGGCGTGCGGCCCAGCCGCTCAGCGAGGAAACTGCCGTGGTCGCCGAGGGACAGCCCGGCGAGGACGAGCCGGCGGCGCGGTAGCAATCGACGCTGTCGGCCCAGAAGGCCGGAATGCGTCTTCGCCGAATCGCGTCGATCCGATCCCGTGTCGTGAGTGGCGAACGCAGTCAAGGATAGAGCCGCGTCTTCTCCCAGCCATCGCCTTTGCGCACGAACTTGATCCGGTCGTGAAGGCGAAACGCCCCGTCCGACCAGAATTCCATCTCCTGCGGCGCGACACGAAACCCCGACCAGTAGGGCGGCCTCGGAATCTCGCCGATGGCATAGTGGGCGGCATAGGCGGCGACCGCCTTCTCCAGCGCAAAGCGTGATTCGAGCGGCCGCGACTGCTGGCTGGCCCATGCGCCGATTCGGCTGCCGCGGGGGCGCGAAACGAAATACGCGTCGGCCTCCGCCGCACTCACTTGGGTCACCGCCCCTCGAATCCGTACCTGTTTCCGAAGGCTCTTCCAGTGAAAGCACAGCGCCGCCTTTGGATTGGCGAGCAGTTCCCTCCCCTTGGCGCTTTCGAAATTGGTGAAGAAGACGAAGCCCGACGAATCGTAGCCTTTGAGGAGGACCATCCGCACGTCGGGCAAACCATCGCTGTCGACGGTGGCAAGCGCCATCGCATTCGGATCGTTGGGCTCCGAGGCCTCGGCAGCCTTAAGCCATTCCGCGAAAAGGGCGAATGGCTCCGCTATCTGATCGAAGTCACCGTTCATTAACGAAGTCCCGCGATGGTATCGGGTCGTTATGGTCCCTTGGAGCCGCTCCGTGACGAGGTCTCGCCCGCGCTCGCGCACCTCATATACCGGCCGCTCTGTTGAGCGCCAGTCGCTCCCTTATTTCCGCACCGCCGCCCTCGGCGCCCTGGCGCTGACCTTGGCAGGCTGCTCGACCACGGGCGTGGACAACACCTACACCGGCAGCATCGTCCCGGCGGCGGCAACCGGCGGTGTCGATCCCTCCGATTGGGAGACCGTGCGCCGGACGCTTGCGGAGATGGGCGCCGAAGTCCTCGATCTCGCCTGGCGGAACCCCAGAACCGGATCGAGTGGGACGGTCACGGCCTTTTCCGCCCAGCCGCGCGCCGACGGTACCTGTCGCGCCTTCGTGACGACCGTCAACGATTACCGGGGCATCCGTCGCTACCGCGGCGAGGCATGCCGTGCGGGCAACGCCGATTGGCGCCTGACCGGCATTGTGGCGGAGGACAGCCTGCTGCTTTGATCCCGCGCTTCAGTCGCGGGCGATGATCTCGCGGCCGTCGAGCCGTTCCGTCGCTTTGTGCTCACCGATCTTCCGGCGGCGGGCGAAGCGCGAACGACGCCCGCGGAACGGCGCGCCGCCTCGCCGCCGCCCGGGCTTCGGCGCGGGCGGGCCGCCGGCATCGGGCGAGGATACTGTCCCGTCCTGCTCGACGAAGAGAAGCGGAAGGTTCAGCGCCCGACCCCACGCGACCCAGTCGGCCGCGACATCCTCCGGCTCGCCGGCGACCGCGAGGGGAAGCGACAGCGCCGCGTCCGGATGCATCAGTTCGACGACAACGCGGAGATCGCCCTCCTCGCCTTCGGTAAACATGCGCACAGCCACGCCGCGATACGCGCTCACCGGAACGTCGAGGGTGGCGGCAACGCCGCTGAGGCTCCGCCGGACGACCGCGCGGTCCCGGTCGAGGATGAAGGCCTCGTCCCGCTCGCCGTGGCGCACCGGGAGGGCGAAGGGGTCGAGCCGGAAGAACCGGCTCGACCCGGCGGCGGCTCCGCCGGTCTTCACTGCTTGACGCACTCGTTTAAGCTCCCCGGGTCCTGTTGCCGGACCTCGTTCTGTCCGGGGGAGAATGCGCCTGGCAGGCTTCCCGCCGCCTTAAGGAGCTCGGTTAAATTTGAGTGATTTCCGAGAGGGTTAGCGCACTCTCACCGGACAGGGTTCACAATACCTTGCCGGGGTTGAGGATGCCGTTGGGATCGAACGCCGCCTTGATCCGCCGCATCAGCTCGATTTCGATCGGGGGCTTCACGCGCTTCAGTATCTCGCGTTTGAGCTGGCCGATGCCATGCTCGGCCGAGATCGTCCCGCCAAGTTCGCCGACGATTCCATGGACGACCGCGTTGACCTCGTCCCAGCGGGCAAGAAAGGCCGCCTGGTCGGCTCCCGCCGGCTGGCTGACATTGTAGTGGATGTTGCCGTCGCCCATGTGGCCGAACGGGAAAGGCCGGCAGCCGGGAATGAGCGCGGTCACCGCCTCTCCCGCGCGGGTTATGAACTCCGGCACCGCCGCCACCGGCACGGCCACGTCGTGCTTGATCGACCCGCCCTCGTGTTTCTGCACCTCCGACAATGCATGGCGGATGCGCCAGAGGGCATTGGCCTGGTCGAGGGAGCGGGCTTGCACGCCGTCCTCGACGACGCCTTGCGCCACGCCCTCGCCGAAGATCGACTCGATCGTCGTTTCCGCATCCGCCTCGGAACGGAAAGAACAGACCTCGATGAGCACGTACCAGTCGTGCCGACTCGCAAGCGGGTCGCGGGTTCCAGGCACGTATTTGACGACGACGTCGATGGCGATCCGCGGGATCAGCTCAAAGGCGGTCAGCCCGGACGACGCCTGCGCCTGCGCAAGTTCGAGGAGGCGGAGTGCGGCCTCCGGGTCCTTGAGGCCGACGAAGGCGACGCTTCGCCCGCGCGGTTTGGGAAACAGGCGCAGAACTGCCGCCGTGATGATGCCGAGCGTTCCCTCTGCGCCGATGAAGAGATCACGAAGGTCGTAGCCGGTATTGTCCTTGCGGAGCTTGCGAAGCCCGTCCCACACCTCGCCTGTCGCGAGCACCACCTCGACGCCGAGCACCAGGTTCCTCGTGTTGCCGTAGGCGAGCACCGCCGTGCCGCCGGCATTGGTGGAGAGATTGCCGCCGATTTGGCAGGAACCCTCCGAGGCCAGCGACATCGGGAACAGCCGGTCGGCGGCATCGGCCGCGCGCTGGGCATCCGCCAGGATCACCCCCGCCTCCGCCGTCATGGTGTCGCCCTCGGTGTCGACCTCGCGGATGCGGTTGAGACGGGAGAGGGAGAGGACCACTTCTCGGCCCGAGAGGTCGGGGATCTGGCCGCCGACCACGCCGGTATTGCCGCCCTGCGGCACGATCGGCGTGCCGGTTTCGTTGGCGAGCTTCAAGACCGCGGAGACTTCTCCGACGCTGCCCGGCCGGAGCACAAGCGATGTCCGGCCGTGGAACTTGTTCCGCGGCTCGATCAGGTAGGGCGCGATCTCGGCCTCGTCACGCACCGCGTGGGGGGCGCCGACGATTCGAGCGAAACGGTCGATGAGAGCGGCCGGGATGGCCGGTGTCCTTTGGTCCATAGCCCGGGCAATCTAGCCGCGGAGGCGAGGCCGGGGCAATTGCAGGCACCCGTGTCGAGGCGGGGGCGTGTATGCACCTCGACACGGGGCGCCCGAGGTCGGCGAAAGGCCGACCGGCACTCAGCTCGAGGGCTTCGCGACGTGCCAGACGCCGCCGACCCCGTCGCCGGTTACGTCGCCCGGCTTGGTGTCCTTCACCCAGAGGTAGAGGGGCCACCCGTCATAGGCCCACATCTTCTTCATGGCGCCGTCCTTGTCCTTGACGTCGACGAGCGTCCATTCGCCCGCCGCCACAGCCCCCTCGGGGGCGAGGAAGGGCGGCCAGTTGACGATGCACTGGTCGACACAGGCGGAGACGGCCGCGCCCTTGGTATCCTTGTCGAAGGTGTAGAGCGTCATTCCGTTCTGGTCGACGAACACCTCGCCGAGCGAGGTTTCCATGGTTTTCGCTGGGTCCATTGCGATTGCCGCCGTGGCCGAAAAGGCCGCCAGGGCCAGTCCAAGTGCTAGCCGAATCATCGGGTTCACTCCGTTGTCGAAGGACGGGCGAAAGCGGGCGCGCCCGCACGGCAAACGCCCGACGGGGCGATTTATTCGCGGCTGAAGGAGGTCCGGGCGGCGAGAATGGCCGCTATCCTCCGGCCCGTCCTTGATGGTGGGAACGCCCCGTGCGATAGAGGCGCGCCTTACCGACCACCCGGAACACCCAGGATACCCCGCGATGCCGATTACCGACGCACTCATGAAGGGCAAGCGCGGCTTGATCATGGGCGTCGCCAACAACCGGTCGATCGCCTGGGGAATCGCCAGTGCCTGCCGTCGCGCGGGAGCGGAACTCGCCCTGACCTATCAGGGCGACGCGCTCAAGAAGCGGGTCGAGCCGTTAGCCGCCGAGATCGGGGCCCGCGTCGTCGGCCACTGCGACGTGACCGACGCGTCTACCATCGATGCGGTCTTCGCCGAAGTCGGCAAGGGCTGGGACCGGCTCGATTTCCTGGTCCACGCCATCGCCTTCTCGGACAAGGAACAGCTTACCGGTCGCTACATCGACACTACCGCCGACAACTTTGCGAGGACGCTGCTTATTTCCTGCTACTCGCTCACCGCGGTCGCGCAACGCGCGGAGAAGATGATGACCGCCGGCGGCTCGATTCTCACCCTCACCTACTACGGTGCC
>DASSPO010000136.1:0-8615 GCA_035699585.1 Bauldia sp. | reverse complement strand
TTCGACATGGCCGGCAAGCTCAAGGAAATCGCCGCTGGCCTAGGCATCGGCTTCGTCTACAAGACCTCGTTCGACAAGGCGAACCGGACCAGCCTCGCCGGCAAACGGGGGCTGGGACTGGAAGCCGCGGTGGCGATCTTTGCCGATCTTCGGGATGAGCTCGGCGTCCCGATCCTCACCGACGTTCACGAGCGCGAGCAATGCGCGGTCGTCGCGCCCGTCGCCGACGTTCTCCAGATTCCGGCCTTCCTCAGCCGACAGACCGACCTCCTCATCGCCGCAGCGGCGACCGGCAGGCCGGTCAATGTCAAGAAGGGTCAGTTCCTGGCGCCCTGGGACATGGGCAACGTCGTCGACAAGATCGTCGCGAGCGGCAACCCGAATGTCCTCCTCACCGAGCGCGGCGCAAGCTTTGGCTACAACACGCTGGTCTCGGATATGCGGGCGCTGCCGATCATGGCCGAGTTCGGCGCCCCGGTGATCTTCGATGCCACCCACTCGGTCCAGCAGCCGGGCGGGCAGGGGAGTTCGACCGGAGGTGATCGCCGCTTCGTGCCGGTGCTCGCCCGCGCCGCGGTCGCGGTGGGTGTCGCGGGCGTCTTCATCGAGACCCATCAGGACCCCGACAATGCCCCGTCGGACGGGCCGAACATGGTGCGGCTCGCCGAGATTCCGGCGCTGATCGAACAATTGATGGCGATCGACGAGATCGCCAAGCGGCGGGGATAGATGGCCCGACCGGATCTCCCGCGCGGCCCGTCATCGGGCCTCGCGCGAATGGCACGCCGTTCCGGCCAAGTCAGCGTCGTTCCGCTCGCGCCATCGATCCGAGCCAAGCCACCGTCAGCGCGAGCCCATCCCTGAGCCGACGCGAGCCATACCCCAGTTCCGACATCGCCTTCGCCGACGAATTTGCCCAGTCGTGATTGTAGCGCCGCACCCAGGACGGCGTGATCAATGGCTTCCGACCGAACCATTCGGCGCGCTTTTCCTCGCTCCAGGCGAATGCCATAAGCGCTTGAATCGGAACGGGATATAGCTTGTGACTTCGGCCTGACACTTCGGCCAGTTGCGTGAAGAAATCGCGGTAAGTGACGTTGTCGCCGCCGAGGATATAGGCCTCGCCCGACCTTCCCTTTGCCATCGCGGCGAGGTGACCGTCTATAACATCCTCAATATACACGTAATTTCCCGATTTCCCCCCGTCTCCCGGAAGCGCCCGCCAGCGCCCCTCGAGGTACCTCTGCACCATCCTGGTGACGGCATTCCCCTCGACCGGCGGCCCTGGCCCATAGATCCGCGTCGGGCACACGATCACGACATCAAAGCCTTGTTTTGCTTTATCTTTTAGCGCCGAATGCATCTCCGCCTTGGACGATTCATAGGCGTTGAAATACGGGACTTTCCGCTCCGTTTGCTCATCGACCAGCCCGCCGTCGGACGGCCCGAAAACGCCGGCCGTCGAGGTCACCACCACCCGCTCAACGCCTTGGGAAACCGCGGTTTCCACCACATTCAGGGTGCCGCCGACATTGACCCGCCGGTAGGTCTCCGGGTCTCTCGCCCAGACGCTGACCAGCGCCGCGGCGTGGAATGCCTGGCGGCATCCCGCGGCTGCCCGCGCGAGCGAATCCCGGTCCTCGATATCGCCCAGGAAAACCCTGATATTCTCGTGGCTTAGGGCGGCCGCCTTGTCCGGCGACCGGCATAGCGCATGGACCGTGTGCCCGGCCCCGGCGAGCCGAAATGCGAGCGCCTGGCCGACATAGCCGGTCGCCCCGGTGACGAGGATGTTCACTCCGACAAACCCTTGAAAGAAAAACGCATTTCAGGGTTTGCCCGAACCGCGAGGTAGTCGTTCAGCTGCGACATGATCGAGTGGATCAGGAACGCCGCCCAGATTGCACCGGTGTCGATGGTGGCGAGACAGAGCACGATTCCGAGGGGGATGGACCCCAGAGCTTCGCGCGGCCCTTTCGGCACGTGGGCGAGGGCATAGAGCGCGACGTTGATGGCAATCGCCCATCCTGTCGGAAGCGCGGCAAGACAAGGGAAGAGAAGGATTCCGCGAAACAGGAACTCATAGGCAAACATGTAAAGCGCCGAGGACAGACTGTTCGCCGCGACGGCGCCCGGACCCCATTCCGCAGTCCGCATCTCCGGGTAAACGTCGAAGTTTGCGGGCTTGTGGGCCGTCGCGAAACAGGCGGGGACAATGACCAGAGATGCCCCGGCAACCCAAAGCCATGTGCGGTCAGGGACTTCCGCGGTCAACCCGACCTCGACGAGGGTGAACGGCAAAAAGGCGGCGATAAGCACAGCCGGCAATAGGCCGAGGACAAGAACGCCGGAAAGACGCTTGGCGACGACGCCGGCGATGCTCCCGCGCCGGGCACGGATCGTCTGCGATGAGATGAGCAGATAGTAAAGCCCATAGAGGATGACGGTCGCCGCGACCGCCAGTGCCGCATAGGCACCCATGGGCTATGAACGGCCCCGATAAGGCGCGATGCCCTGGTCCGCCACCCAGACGCCCGCGGGGACAGGTCCGGTTTGCCAAAAGACGTCGATCGGCATGCCGCCGCGGGGATTGAAATAGCCGCCGATCCGCAGCCAGTGCGGCTTGAGAAGGTCGGCGATCCGCCGGCCTATCGCCACCGTGCAGTCCTCATGAAACGCGCCGTGGTTGCGGAAAGACTGGAGATAAAGCTTCAACGATTTCGACTCGACCAGCCACTTGTCCGGAACATAGTCGATGACCAGAATTCCAAAGTCAGGCTGGGCGGTTACGGGACAGATCGAGGTGAATTCGGGGAAGGTGAAGCGGGCGACGAACTGCGTGCCGGCCTGCGGGTTTGGGACCCTGTCCAACACGGCCTCGTCAGGGTTGGCCGGAATGGCCACCCGCCGCCCAAGCTGAAGCCTGCCTTTCGCCATCGGAAGTCCCGCCTATGCCGCACTCGCCTGCGGCGAAATCAGGGTCAATTGATCCCGGTCGTAGCGCCAGGTCGTACGCCCCTTGAGCCGCGTTCCGCCCCACCAACGATCAATGCCGTTAAGCCGCACGTGGTCGGCGTCGCCTGCCAGCACCGCTCGTCCGGTCTCGGTGAGCGACAACGGCCTTCCGTAGCGCACGCCCTCGTTCGCTGTCGAAGTCGGGCGATCCAGCCCTGAAATCAGCGGTGTTTCGGCATCCGCAAGGTCGTGAAGCATTCGGAAGAAACTCATGTCGCCCATGAAAGCCGCCTCCTCGGCGGCAATGGTAAGGCGGAACAGGTCGATGGCGCTTCGCGGCCCCTCCGTCAACCCTGAAAGCGCTGTTGCTTCCGTCCTCCCGAGACCGTTTCGGGGAGACGGGAGTTCCTCCAGGAAACGCTGTATTGCCGGCCCAATGAACGGGAGGTGATCCATCGGCTCCTCGAGCCGCCGCACGGTCGACTCCGGCGTTGGCATCGACAAATCGGCCCATAGGAGATCAGCGGTGTCGAGATCGTCCTCGGTGACCGGTCTCGCGCGTTGCCGAAAGCGAAGGATCGAATCGGCGCTTTGTTGGCCTAAAAAATCGTTTGCTTGGACCAGCAGCACGCCGGCTCTGCGGTCCACGTCCGCGAAGAACGACAGAATCTGAATAAGTTGGAGCTGATCGTAAAGATCGTGCTCGAACCACAGTTCGATCATGTCAAAGGCAGCGTGGTCCCTGAGGACCGCGTCGCGTGCTGCGAATTCGGCCGCTACTTCGACCGCATCGAGCCCAAAACGCCCGGCAAGATAAGCCGAGCGGACAGCGGATGATTCTTCGAGAGCGCCGGAGACGATCGGGCCTTCATGAAGCACATCCCGCCACGGCAGCATCGAACCGCCCTGGCCCGCCGCGGTAAGGAGGTCTGAGGCCGAATCGCCATTGGTAATCGTCAGGAGCGCCATGACGCGAACATGGTGTCCTGAGCCGAGGATGTCACGGTCAATCCCCCTTTCGTGCGCAATGCACCTCCGCTAGAAGCGGCGCGAAACCGGACGAGGGCGCAGACCATGACCGCAATCATCGACATTGTCGGCCGCGAGATTCTCGATAGTCGCGGCAATCCGACCGTTGAGGTCGACGTCATCCTCGATGACGGCTCCATGGGGCGCGCCGCGGTTCCCTCGGGAGCCTCCACCGGCGCCCACGAAGCCGTGGAGCTTCGCGACGCCGATCCGGCCCGTTACATGGGCAAAGGCGTGCTGAGGGCGGTCGATGCCGTCAACGGGGAAATCTTCGACGCAATCGGCGGCATGGAAGCCGAGGGCCAGATCCATATCGACAAGACCCTGATTGCCCTGGACGGAACCCCGAACAAGAGCCGCCTTGGCGCCAATGCGATTCTGGGCGTTTCGCTGGCCGTCGCAAAGGCCGCCGCAAAAGCCTCCGCCCTGCCGCTTTACCGATATGTCGGCGGCCTCAATGCCCACGTCCTGCCAGTGCCGATGATGAACATCATCAACGGTGGCGCCCATGCCGACAATCCGATCGACTTCCAGGAGTTCATGATCCTGCCGATCGGCGCTGAGACGTTTCGGGAAGCGCTGCGCATGGGGGCCGAAGTATTCCATACGCTCAAAAAAGCGCTGAAGGCCGGCGGGCACAACACCAATGTCGGCGACGAGGGCGGCTTCGCCCCGGATCTCAAGTCGGCGGAAGAGGCCCTTGAGTTTGCGGTGAACGCCATCGAAAAAGCCGGCTACCGGGCGGGGAAGGATGTTGCGCTAGGCCTCGATTGCGCGGCGACGGAGTTTTTCAAGGACGGCAAGTACGTCTACGAGGGCGAGGGCAAGACGCGCGGGCGCGACGAGCAGGTCGCCTATCTTGCCGGTCTGGTCGATCGCTTCCCGGTCGTCTCGATCGAGGACGGTATGGCCGAGGACGACTGGGAGGGATGGAGGGCGCTCACCGAGACGGTCGGCGCCAAGTGTCAGCTGGTCGGCGACGACCTGTTTGTCACGAATACGAGACGTCTCGCCGACGGAATCAAACGCGGGGTGGCAAATTCGATCCTCATCAAGGTGAACCAGATCGGTACGCTCACCGAAACACTCGATGCCGTCGACATGGCGACGCGCGCGCACTATACGGCCGTCATGTCGCATCGTTCCGGTGAGACCGAGGACGCGACAATCTCGGATCTCGCCGTCGCGACCAACTGCGGGCAGATCAAGACCGGGTCGCTCGCCCGCTCCGACCGGCTCGCAAAGTATAACCAGCTTCTCCGTATCGAGGAGGAGCTGGGAACGCAGGCGTCATACGCCGGTGGCGCCGCCTTCAAGCGCTAGGCTCTTGCCGGAGGTTCTGAAACCCTCCGTTAAGCCTCCTTTGCGCATGGTGGCAATGCGGAGAGCGAGGCGGAATCGCATATGACCCGGCAACGTCGGAAGTCGACAATCGGCCAGCTGTGGCTGCCGGCGTTTGCAATCTTGTTCCTCGGCTATTTCGGCTACCACGCCTTCAATGGGTCTTACGGCCTTCTTTCGCTTGATCGGCTCGAGGAGGAGGGCGAGGCGTTGAAGGCTCAGCTCGACAAGCTCAAGGTCGAACGCATGGAAATGGAGCGCCGGGTCGCCCTGCTCAAGCCGGACAGCCTCGATGCCGATGTGGTCGACACCGAAGCCCGGATGTCGCTAAACCTGCTTAGGCCAGATGAAGTGGTGATCTCTTTCGGTGCACTGCAGCATCGTCCTTAGAAGCACTGCAGCATCGTCTCCCATGACGTTTCGGCATACTTGACTTGCAGGAAAGACAGCCCTGCAGTTCTTGGATTGACTCTCGCCTTCGGGTAACGTCGCCCCAAATCATAACGGGGAAACCACAAGGGAGACCGGAATGCCGAAAGCCGCACGGAAAGCCGAGAAACCGACTCCCGTAGCGGCACCTAGCCGATCCCGGCCCACGGTCGTTCCTCCCCCGAGGGACCGCCTCGCCGAACTGACCCGCGAGGAGGAGCTGCATGCCTTCAAGGCGATGCTCCTGATCCGCCGCTTCGAGGAGCGTGCGGGGCAGATGTACGGCATGGGCCTGATTGGCGGTTTCTGTCATCTGTATATCGGCCAGGAGGCCGTCGTCGTCGGCATGCAGATGGCAATTGGCGACGGTGACCAGGTGATCACCGGCTATCGCGATCACGGACACATGCTCGCCTGTGGCATGGACCCGCGCGGGGTCATGGCGGAGCTCACCGGCCGGCGCACGGGGTACTCCCACGGCAAGGGCGGGTCGATGCACATGTTTTCGCGGGAGAAGAACTTCTTCGGCGGTCATGGGATCGTGGGCGCGCAAGTACCGCTTGGGACGGGCCTTGCCTTCGCCAACCGCTACCGGAAGAACGACCGGGTATGCCTGACATACCTTGGTGACGGGGCCGCCAATCAGGGCCAAGTCTACGAGAGCTTCAATATGGCGAAGCTCTGGAAACTCCCGGTGATCTACATCATCGAGAACAATCGCTACGCCATGGGAACGTCCGTGGCGCGTTCATCGGCACAGACCGATCTGTCTCGCCGCGGCGCTTCGTTCGATATCCCCGGGGAGCAGGTGAACGGGATGGATGTGCGCGCCGTCAAGGCTGCGGCCGACCGTGTCGTCCAATGGTGCCGCTCCGGCAAGGGTCCCTATATCCTCGAGATGCTCACGTACCGGTATCGCGGTCACTCCATGTCGGATCCGGCCAAGTACCGGACTCGCGAAGAGGTAAACAAGATCCGGGATGAGAGCGATCCGATCGAAATGTCGCGGCAACGAATCCTCGACCGGCGCCACGCGAGCGAAGACGATCTAAAGGAGATCGAGAAAAGCGTCCGCGACATCGTCACCGACGCCGCCGACTTCGCGACCAACAGTCCCGAACCCGACGCCGCCGAGCTCTGGACCGACGTCTATCGCTGAGCCGGACATGACGGACGACCGCGCAGGCTTCGCCTTGAACCCGGCCGACGCGAGAGCTTGCACTGCGTTGCGCCTTAAACCGTATGCCCGGCGCACTTGCCGGCGTAACAACCGGATCTGAGCAGACCGATGCCGATCAACATCCTCATGCCCGCGCTATCCCCCACGATGGAGGAGGGTAAGCTCGCCAAGTGGCTGAAGCGGGAGGGCGATGCGGTGAAGCCTGGCGATGTGATCGCCGAGATCGAGACCGACAAGGCGACAATGGAGGTTGAGGCTGTCGACGAGGGTACGCTCGCCCGCATTCTCGTTCCGGAGGGGACCGAGAACGTGAAGGTCAACGCCCCGATTGCCGTCCTCGGCGTAGAGGGAGAAGACGACGTCGGCGAGGCGGCGCCTTCGGTCGGCCCCGCACCGCCCGAGGCCCAGGCTTTGCCTACACCGGCGCCTGCCGGCATGAGTGCCAAGCCGGAGGCCCAGGTGGCTGCCTCCGTTCCCGCCGCACCGCGCGCTGCCGAGGTCGCGAGCGACCCGGACATCCCGGTCGGAACCGAGATGACGGTGATGACCGTGCGTGAGGCACTTCGCGACGCCATGGCGGAGGAGATGCGTCGCGACGGAGATGTTTTTGTCATGGGCGAAGAGGTCGCCGAGTACCAGGGCGCCTACAAAGTGACGCAAGGGCTGCTCGACGAGTTTGGTTCCGAGCGCGTCATCGACACGCCCATCACCGAGCACGGCTTTGCGGGTCTCGGCGTCGGGGCGGCCCTCGCCGGCCTGAAGCCAATCGTAGAGTTCATGACCTTTAATTTTGCCATGCAGGCGATCGACCAGATCGTCAATTCCGCGGCGAAGACGCTATACATGTCCGGGGGGCAAATGGGCTGTCCCATCGTGTTTCGTGGCCCAAACGGCGCCGCGGCTCGCGTCGCAGCCCAGCACAGCCAGGATTACTCCGCCTGGTACAGCCAGGTACCAGGCCTCAAGGTGATCCAGCCCTACACGGCAGCCGACGCAAAAGGTTTGCTCAAGGCCGCAATCCGCGATCCCAATCCGATCATTTTCCTCGAGAACGAAATTCTTTACGGCCAGTCTTTCGAGGTGCCGAAGCTCGACGATTTCGTGATTCCGATCGGCAAGGCCCGAATAGCGCGGCCGGGCAGAGACATTACGATCGTGTCCTTCGGCATCGGCATGACATATGCCCTCAAGGCGGCAAGCGAGCTTGAGTCGCTCGGGATCGACGCCGAGGTCATCGATCTTCGGACGATCCGCCCGCTCGATCTGGATACCGTTGTAGAATCGATCAAGAAGACCAACCGGTGCATCACCGTCGAGGAGGCCTGGCCGGTCAACTCGGTGGGGAGTTACATCGCTTCGGAGATCATGCTCCGAGCATTCGATTGGCTCGACGCGCCCGTGATGAAAGTGGCGGGCAAGGACGTGCCTATGCCCTACGCCGCGAATCTCGAAAAGATGGCGCTGCCTTCGGTCGCGGACGTGGTCGAGGCCGCGAAGGCGGCCACCTATCGGTAGGGAGAAGTGCTATGGCGGACGAGACGATCATCGAGAAAGTGACAGCAATGCTTCCCGGCGCCGGCGCAAAGAAGAAGCGGGCAAGCGCAGCGGCGGCGCGTCAGAAACGACTCGTCGCGATCCAGAAGAAGCTCGCGGCCCTGTCGAGGAACGTCGAGAAACTCGC
>DASSPO010000135.1:0-15273 GCA_035699585.1 Bauldia sp. | reverse complement strand
GGACGCGCGGGGAGGCGTACTCGGCCATGTAGATCGCCGAGAACAGGCCGATCGGACCCGCTACCAGCATCGCGATCAACATGATCAGCGTCGTGCCGGCAAACAGCGGCACCGCGCCGAACGCTCCCGAGGACCCTACCTGGTCCTCGCGGATGGCCGTCTGCGGGCTCCACTGGAGTCCGAAGAGAAAATCGAAGACCGGATATCGCGCAAAGAAGCGGAGCGTCTCGAAGAGCACCGAGAAGACGATGCCGATGGTGGTGAGGATGGCGACCGCCGAGCAGGCGATGAGAACGACCTTGACCACGCTTTCGAAGCGATTCCGGGCGCGGAAGAGAGGTCCGAGACGCGACCGCGCCCACCAGGCGCCGCTGAGGCCGAACGCGCCGCCCAACACCAACAACCCGACATCGAGGCCGGTCCGCCAGGCGGCGTAGGTCGCGCCGGCGGCCTCCAAAGCCGGGCTCGGCTCGCCGAAACCGTCCGCCGCCATCTGGATGTCGCGGAGGACGCTGCCTCGCGCCATCTCGTCCGCGGGCTGCAGGTCGGCCGGCAGGGCAGCGATTGCGAAATACTCGACCAGCCGCGGCGCGGCGATCCCCCACAACACCAGCAAGGCGACCATCGGAATGATCGTTGCCGAGGCGGTGAACAGGCCGTGATAGGCGGGCAGCGAGTGAAGGCGGGTACCGTCGCCCGCGAGAGCCTTGCCGCGGCTGCGACCGGCGATGAAGGCGCCGGCCGCCATGACGAGAACCAGAAGCAGGTAGACCGAAAGCATCTGGAACCTTGCCTGCCCGGCCGGTCGACCGGCCATTCCTGCAGCGGTGGACGGCGGCGATCGGAACCGATCGCCGCCGTTCTTTCGATCGAGCCTAGGAGGTAGGCGCGGAGATAGTCTCGAGCGCCTTTGCCGCCTCCTCCTGCTTCGCGCGCTGGTCGGCCGGAAGCGGCACCAGACCCTTGGCGGCAAGATAGCCGTCATCGCCCAGCGCCTTCTCCGAGGCATACTCGTTGATGAACTCCTGGAGACCGGGGACTACGCCGACATGCTGCTTCTTGAAGTAGACGAAGAGCGGACGGGCACCCTTGAACTCCTTGGCCGCGATGGTCTCGAAGGTCGGAACGACGCCCTCGATCTCGGCACCCTTGAGGCTCGACATGTTCTCCTCGAGGAAGGAAAAGCCGAAGACGCCGACGGCGTTGGGATTGGATTCGAGCTTCTGGACGATGAGATTGTCGTTTTCGCCGGCGTCGATCCAGGCGCCATCCTCGCGGAGCGACTTCCAGACGACGTCGTAGGCCTTGCTATCCTCCTTGCGGAGCGCCGCAAGCGACTCGATCCCGCGGGCACCCTGGTCCATGTACAGCTCAAGGAAGGAATCCCGCGTCCCAGAGGTCGGCGGCGGTCCGAGGACCTCGATCTTGATTGCGGGAAGCGAGGGATCGATGTCGCTCCAGTTCACGTAGGGATTATCGATCAGTTTCCCGTCGGGTCCCGGGACCTGCTTGGCCAGGGCGAGGAAAACCTGCGTGCGGGTCAGCTTGAGATCGGGGCCGGACTTGGCATTGGCCATCACCAGCCCGTCGAAGCCGATTTCGAGCTGGACGATGTCCGTGACGCCGTTGGCCGCGCAAGTCTCGAACTCACCCTTGGTGATGGCGCGCGAGGCGTTGGACACGTCGGGAGTGGCTTCGCCGACGCCCTCACAGAAGAGCTTGAAACCGCCGCCGGTGCCGGTCGACTCGACAACCGGGGTCTTGAACGAGCCGGTCTTGCCGAACTGCTCCGCGACGGCGGTGGTAAAGGGATAGACGGTCGACGAGCCGACGATGCGGATCTGGTCGCGGGCAAGCGCTGTGCCAGCGAGCGCGGTCGTGGCGAACGCGAACGCGGCAATGGCGGAAAGGGTTCTGGTTTTCACCTGAATGTCTCCCTGAGGGTTGGGATCTGCGTTTCGGGGGTGCACCCGTTCGGCGCCCCATGGTGCAAACCAATAGGTAGTCGTCCCGGACAATGGTTCTATGACATTCGGATGACAGTTTTGCGACAGGTTAACCCACTGGCAAAACATAGGAATTTTCGTCCTGGCCGGCGAGGCCTCGCGACTCGGCCTGTGGAAATGTGACCTTGAAGGTGGCGCCTTCGCCAAGGCGACTGGCCACCATCATGCGGGCATGATGACGGGCCAGGATGTGCTTGACGATGGCTAGCCCGAGCCCGGTCCCGCGATGCTTGCGACTTGCATCGACGTCGATCCGGTAGAAGCGCTCGGTAAGTCGGGGAATATGCTCCTCCGCGATCCCCGGTCCGTAGTCTCGAACGGAGAAGGAGGGTCCGCCGGTCCCCTCGCCCGCAGGCTCGACGATGACCTCGACCTTGCCTCCCGTCTGGCCGTACTTGCAAGCGTTCTCGATCAGGTTCTCGAACACCTGGATCAGCTCGTCGCGGTCGCCGGAGACCATGACCGGCTCCCGGGGAAGGTCGACCGCGATAGTCACGCGGAGCTCGCGGGCGAGCGGCTCGATCGCATCCACCACATGCTTGACGGTGGAGACGAGGTCGACCTCTCCGGAAGGCCGGACGTGAGCCTTCATTTCAATTCGCGACAACGACAGAAGATCGTCAATCAAGCGGCTCATGCGAGTCGCCTGATCGCGCATGATCTTGAGGAAACGCTCCCGCGCCTCTGCGTCGTCCCGCGCCGGACCCTGAAGCGTCTCGATGAAGCCGACGAGAGAGGCAAGCGGCGTCCGGAGCTCGTGGCTGGCGTTGGCGACGAAGTCGACGCGGATGCGGTCGATCCGCTTCTGCTCGGTGAGGTCGTCGAGGATGAGGGCGACGAAATTGCCCATCCGGGGTCCCTCGTCGATGCGCGCGAACCAGGCCGAGAACCACCGCTCGGTGGGCACGCGCTCGGCGAACTCGACGCGTTCCGGGGCACCGCCCTTGGCGACCCGGTCGAACGCGGCAAGCAGGTCTGGGACGCGGAGGCGGAAGGTGAGCGGGTCGCCCGGGCGGATCGAAAAGGCTTCGACGGCACGACGATTGGCATAGCGGACGATACCGCGGCGGTCGAGCACGATGCAGGGATCGGGGAGCGCCTCGGCAAACAGCTTCACGCCGGTCTCGGGCCAGATCTGTTCGGCGCGCTCGGGCCGGCCGGCCGCCTCGCGACGAAGCGGGGCGGCCCGGGGAATCAGGATCGAGAGGACAACAGCCGCCGCGAAGAAGAAGACGCCCTCGAGCGCGGTCAGTGCGCTCGCATAAACCACCAGGACGACGAGGACAGCCAAGGCGACAAGAAACCAGCGCGCATCGGACAGGCGTCTCACCGCCGTCACGAACGGGGAAACCCTTCCGGTTCCGTTTTCGTCGGCGTCGCGCGCCGCCATGGCACCCGCTCCAGCCGGCCTCTGCCACGAGTTTGGCCGAATCAATGGGATAGTGATCGCCCGCGCGGGGAGGATATAAGCTCTTGCGTGGTTTGCTTAAACCTCATTGGGCGATTTTCCGAAGACAAGGGCAGGCATGGCCAAGCGCGGATCCGACGGCAAGAGTGCCGGGAAAGACAGCAAGAAACGCGATCCGCTGCCGGAGGTCATCGCCCCCTCGGAGGACGCGCCGCGCATCAAGACCAGGCACGGCTCTTTCGATCTGGACGACCTCGTGCTGCCTGCATGGGTTGAGCGATCCGCTTTCAAGTCGGGCGGGTACCCCTACGACGAGCCATTGGACGACAAGGCCTACGAGAAGGAGCTGAAGAAGCTCCAGATCGAATTGGTGAAGCTGCAGCGTCACGTCAACGACACCGGGCTCCGGATCGTCGTCCTGTTCGAGGGCCGCGACGCCGCGGGCAAGGGCGGAGCGATCTCCGCCTTCCGACGGTACCTCAACCCGCGCTCGGCGCGGCTTGTCGCCTTGCCCAAACCGACCGAAGTCGAGCGCGGCCAATGGTATTTCCAGCGCTACGTAGCGCAGCTCCCGACCTCAGGCGAAATGGTCTTCTTCGACCGCTCCTGGTACAATCGTGCCGGCGTCGAACCGGTGATGGGATTCTGCACCAAGGGGGAGCATCGCCTCTTCCTGCAATCGGTATCGGGCTTTGAAAGCATGCTCGCCGCCCAGGGCATCAGCCTGTTCAAGATGTGGCTGTCGATCGGCTTCGAGATGCAGCTCAAGCGCTTCTACGAGCGACGTCACGACCCGTTGAAGATCTGGAAACTGTCGCCGATCGACTATGCGGCGATGCACAAATGGGACGACTACACCAGGGCGCGGAACCAGATGTTCAGGGCCTCGCACAAGCCGGAAACCCCGTGGACCGTGGTGCGGGCCAACGACAAGAAGCGCGCGCGGCTCAACGTCATCCGGCACGTCCTGTCCCGTCTCGCCTACCCCGGCAAGGATGCCAAGGCGGTGGGAAGGACCGACCCGCTGATCCTCGGCGGACCGGAGCTTGTGCTCCATGGCTGAAGTGATGCCTCGCCCGGGCACCGTGACCGATCGGATCAACGCCGAATGAACGACTTCTACTCGGTCCTCCGCCAAACAATCATCGACCGCGGTCTGAGCTCCGCCTCGGCGCGCGAGGAAGCGTATGCTCAAGCGCGCCAGGCGATGATCAACCGACTCTGGTCCTACGATCCGCCGCTTGCCGAGGATGAAATCGACCTCCGTATCGGGCAGTTCGACACCGCCGTTGCCCGGATCGAAGACGACGTCGTCGAGGTATTCGCGGCGATGGCACCGGCGGAGGAGCGCCAGGCAAGGTCTGCCGACTCGGCTTACGGCGAAGACGCCGATGATGGTCGTGCCCCGGCGCTCGGCGGCACTCTCGGGGATCCGCCCGAGTCGGAAGACGAGGCACTGCCCGAGCTCAATGCGGTGCGGAGCGCGCTCCGGGCGCTCGACGAGCGGAGCCTCGCGGTCGAGCGCGCGCTGAGGGCGGAAGAGGACGACCAGGACTACGACGCTGCGCCGGCAGAGCCCGCCCCCTATGACGAGGACATAGCCGGCTGGACCGGAGACGACGCGGCGGCGGCTGAGCAAGAATCGGCAGCGATCGACGAGACGGCGGCTCGGGCCCGGACCGAGCGGCAGCCCGTGCGTCGTCCGCCGGTTCCGAAACCGCGGAGGTCGGCCAGACCCCTGACACGGCCGAAGCCGGTGAGCGGGATAGTGTCGCGCTTCGTTCCCAAGACCGAGGCGGCGCGGCTACGGGCCCTGGCAGCCGCGGTTGCGGTGCTGACCCTTCTTCTGGTCGCCGGCGTGGTTTGGCTATTCCTGCCGTCTTCCACAGTGAGGACCGGGAATCCTGTCGTCCTCAATACCGAGGTACCGGGAGGCGTCAGCGATCCCGACACCGCTATCCGTCTTCCCAAGGAGGCGATCGCCGTCACGCGGAGCTTCACGCTGTTCGACGGAAACGACCCCACGGTGTTCGCCGGAGATCCCGACAATCCCGTGCGCTTTGACGGGGAACTTGCCCGGATCGCAACCTCGGTCGCCTCGGCCGGAGCGAAGGTGGTGATCGGCGCGGGACTGTCGAGCCGGCTCGCCGGGAAGACCGTGCGCGTCACCATCGACGCACGTTCCGCCCGCGAGAACGGCGCCTCTTCGATGCGCTTCGCCTATCAGAGCGGCGTCGCGATCAGCCATTGGCAAACCGCGAACCTTTCGTCCGAATTCACGCCCCTGGGCCTCGTCTGGCGCGTGCCGGCGATGCGCACAAACCCGTCAGGCGACTACATCGTGATCGAGCCCGGCATCCCCGGGTCGGGCACCGGGGTCGAGATCAGGTCGGTGACGATCGACCTTGTCGATGAAGGGTGAAGGTTCCGCTCAGC
This sequence comes from Bauldia sp., assembly GCA_035699585.1. GTDB lineage: Bacteria > Pseudomonadota > Alphaproteobacteria > Rhizobiales > Kaistiaceae > Bauldia. Next base: position 9,423 of record DASSPO010000135.1, on the reverse strand, counting down.
CGCGCTTGAGCCACGCCGCCAGCCTTTCCGTCGCGTCCCGCACCCGCTCGGGGCTGCTCGCGAAGCAGAGGCGCATGAAGCCGTGGCCGGCCTCGCCGAAGGCGGTCCCCGGCGCGAGCCCTATGTTGGCCTCGTCGACGAGGCGCATGGCGAGCGCCCGCGTATCATCCTCGCCGTCGACGGCGAAGAAGAGATAGAAGGCCCCGGCCGGCTCGGAGAAGCGCGCCCGACCGCTGCCGGCGAGGCCGGCACAGGCTATCTCCCGACCCTTCCGCGCCCGTTCGACCTGAAGTCTCAGAAAATCGTCACCCTCGTCGAGCGCCACCGTCGCCGCGCGCTGCATGAAGGTGGCGACGCCGGAAGTCGAATACTGAACCAAGTTTTCGATAATCTGGCCGAGCGCCGGCGGGGTCGACAGCCAACCGATGCGCCATCCGGTCATCGCCCAGTTCTTGGAGAAGGTATTGACGAAGAGGACCCGGTCGTCCGGGTCCGCGACGTCGTGGAAGGAAGGGGAACGCGGACCAGCATAGTAGAACCGGTGATAAACTTCGTCGGCGATAATGAAGAGACCGCGCTCCCGGGCGAAATCGAGGATCGCCTGAAGCTCGTCCCGAGTGGCCGTCCAGCCGGTCGGATTGGCGGGGGAATTGATGAAGATGGCGCGGGTGCGATCGGTTGCCGAGTCGAACAGCCGGTCCAGGTCGAGCGCCCAGCCGGCATTCCCGAAAGTGAGCGGCACGTCGACCGGCTCGGCACCATTGATGGCGATGGCGGCGGAGATGTTCGGCCAGGCAGGCGTCGGCACCAGCACCTCATCGCCGGGGCCGGCGACCATGCGGCTCGCGATCTGGATCGCCTGCATGCCGCCTCCGGTGATGTAGAAGCGCTCGTCGGAAAACTGCCGCCCATAAGTGCGGCGGTGGTATCGGGCGAGAGCGGCCCGGACCTCCGGTATGCCGCGCTGGGCGGTGTAGAAGGTCTCGCCGTCGCGCAACGAGCGGATTGCCGCCTCAAAAATGAAGGCTGGCGTGGGCAGGTCGCCCTCGCCGGCCCACATCGCAATCAGCCCAGGCCGACCGCGGCCATAATTGAACACCTCGACAATGCCACTCTCGGGGGCATCGCGGGCTTCGCGGCGAAGCGCCGAAAGGAGAACCTGATCTGTTTTCACATCCATAATGCGCACACGGGAAAATGCTACGACCCGCCCCCCTCAGCGGGAGGGGCGGCAAAGATTATGGCGGGCGGTTCGCCTCCGCTTACGCCGTTCGAAAGCGAAAGGCTATGGCTTCTTGGCGAGGAGATCGCGGATCTCTTCGAGGAGCACTTCCTCCCGCGGCGGCGCCTTTGGGGGCTCAGGCGCGGCGGCCTTCTGGCGCTTGAGCTGATTCATCGCCTTGACGATCAGAAACAGCACCCAGGCAACGATCAGGAAGTTGATGACGAGAGTGATGAAGTTGCCGTAGGCGAGGGTCGCGCCGGCCTCGCGCGCCTGAGCCAGAGTTGGCTGCGGCTCGCCGGCAAGCTGGACGTACATCTCCGAGAAGTCGATGCCGCCGGTGACCACTCCGACGATCGGCATGATGATGTCGTTGACCAGGGACTGGACGAGACCGCTGAAGGCGGCGCCGATGATAAAGGCGACGGCCAGATCGACAAGATTTCCCCTGAGTGCGAATTCCCTGAATTCCCTGAGCATATGCAACCTCCTCGACCAGGAGGCGCGTCCCCGGATTTCGCGATTGGAGACCAAGACGCCGCCGCCCGATTCTGGTAGCCGTCCCAGCGTGAATTATCAATGGAGTCGGCCGGCCCGCTGCTGCCAGCCTGCTCGCGCGGGGTCGCCAAGCTTTCGGCCTCATGCTTTTCTCAGCCGCCGAACGGCGAGTCGGACAAAGGGGTTGCGTCGCGATGACCGAGGTCAGCCAGGGCGAGAGGTGGCGCGGGACGGCGCGCCTGACGCTTGCCGCCGTGCTCGTGCTGGTCATTGTGATCCTTTTCTTCGTGTCTCTGGTCGAATTGCCCGGGAATGAGGGCTACCCCCTCGGCCTCGTCGCGGCTGCCACTGGGATCCCCGGGGCGGCGGCGATCCTCGTCTTTTGGTTTGCGCGGCGGCAGGAGACGATCGACCGCCGCCACGGCCTCTACGAGGACTAGGCATGGCCGGCATCAACGAGGAAGCCCGGCGGCTGGGCAAGGTCTACGGCCTCCTTGTCGGGGCCTTCGCCCTGTTGGTCACCGTCGTGGCGATGCTTGCGCAGTTCGGCCTGCCGGATCCGGTGATCGCCGTCCTCGTCGTGATGATCACTATCGTCACCTACGCCGTGATCGGCGTGGTCTCGAGGACGCTCTCGCTGGCGGGCTTCTATCTTGCCGACCGTTTCGTACCGGCCGGCTTCAACGGCATGGTCACGGCCGCCGCAATTTTCGCGGCGCCATTTCTCGGCCTCGCCGGCACCTTCTTCGCCGACCGGTTCCTCGGACTCGCCATCGTCGCCGGGCTCGCGGGCGGATATGCGCTTCTAGGCGTTCTGGTCGCGCCCTACTACCGCAAGTCCGGGGCGGTGACGTTGCCCGACTTCTTCGCCGTCCGCTTCGGCAACCCGCTCGTCCGGATCGTCGCGGTAGTCATCCTCGTCGCGGTGTCGCTGCCGATCCTTGCCAGCGCAACGGCCATCGCCTCCCAGGTCGCCTCGCTATCGCTTCGACTCTCGCCGGAATTCGCGGCGATCGCGGTGCTCGTCGTCGTGCTCCTCACCTCGCTCCTCGGAGGTATGCGCGCGACCACGTTTTCCGGTGGAGCGCAAGCCGCTGTCGCGATCCTTGCCATCCTCGTTCCGGCAATGCTCGTGTCGGTGCAGGAGTACCGTTTCCCGGTACCCCAAATCACGTTCGGCTACGCGCTCGAGGAAGCGGCCCGCTTGGCCGAGACACCGATCGGCATGCTTGCCGGCAAGGCTCTTCCGATCACCGGCCTCGACGGATTCAACATGTTCGCCCTCGCCCTCTGTCTTGCCGCCGGGATCGCGTCGATGCCCCAACTCGTCTCCCGTTTCGGCGCCGCGCAGGGCCCCGGCCAGGCGCGACTGACGGCGGGATGGGCGCTGGTTGTCATAGGCATCGTCGCCTCCACCGCGCCCGCGATCGCCGCCTTCGTCCGCCTTGCCCTGCTCCGCGACTTGGTCGGGGTGGATCTCGCCGACCTGCCGCAATGGGTCTTCGACTACGGCCGCGCCGGCATGCTCTCGATCTGCGGCAAGGCAGCGGTCTCGGCGGCGGCCATCGGCACCGCCTGCGGCGCCGGGACCGTAGTCAACGGGCTCGTCCCCGAGGATATCGCAATCGGCGCCGACCTCGTCACTCTGGGCTTCGCCGAGATCACCGGACTGCCCTATGTGCTCAGCGCGCTGATCGCGGCGGGCGCCATAGCGGCCGCTCTCGCCACGGCCGCCACTGCGCTCACGACGATCGCCATCTCCGTCGGCAACGACTTTTTCGGCCGGCTTTTCGCCCGCCGCGCGTCGGCGGGGCGGCGGCTCATCGTCACCCGCCTCGTGCTGATCGCGACCGCGGCGATCGCGGCATGGCTCGCTTTCCGCCGGCCAGATGACGTCTTCGCCTATGCGATGGCGGCGCCGTCAGTGGCGGCGGCGGGGTTCTTCCCTGCCCTCGTTCTCGGCGTCTTCTGGAAACGGACCACGTTCTGGGGCGCCCTCGTCGGCATGGTGGCCGGGGCGGGGACAACCGCCGTGTATGCGATATTGCTCCACACTGAGACCCTTGCGCCGATGCCCGTCGCCGGCCTCACCGACTTAGGCATCTCGGCGCCGGCATCGGCGGTGTTCGGGGTGCCGCTCGGATTCGCGCTTACCGTCGTCGTCAGTCTCGTCACGCGCGCCCCGAGCCTCGGGAGGCTGGAGGTCGCCGATGCCATCCGGCGCCCCAACCCCGATCCCATACTCGAGGACCACGCAGTCTAGTCTCATGAACCAGCGGAATTCGCTCTTCCCGCCGATCGCGCCATACCGCGTCCACCGGCTGCCGGTCTCGACGCTCCACGAAATCCACGTCGCCGAATACGGTAATCCCGCGGGGAAGCCGGTGGTGTTGCTCCACGGCGGGCCCGGTGCCGGCTCGAACCCGACCATGCCCCGCTTCCACGATCCCGACGCCTACCGCATGGTGATCTTCGACCAGCGCGGCTCGGGCAAGTCCACGCCGCATGCCGAGCTCGCCGAGAACACGACGTGGGATCTCGTCGCCGACATCGAGCGCATCCGGACTCATCTCGGCATCGAGCGCTGGCAGGTATTCGGCGGCTCATGGGGATCGTGCCTGGCGCTTGCCTATGCCGAGGCGCACCCGGCGCGGGTTACCGAGCTCATTCTCCGCGGCATCTTCACGCTTCGGCGGAAGGAGCTGCTCTGGTTCTACCAGGAGGGGGCGTCCTTCATCCTGCCCGACGCGTGGGAAGACTTCGTCGCCCCCATCCCGCCGGAAGAGCGCGGCGACATGATCGCCGCCTACCACAAGCGGCTCACCGGCGACGACCCTGACACCCGTCTCGCGGCGGCCCGGGCGTGGAGCATGTGGGAAGGTGCGGCGCTCTCCCTGCTCCCCGACCCGGCTCGGGTGGCCGCCTTCGGCGAGCCGCACTATGCGCTCGCCTTCGCCCGGATCGAGTGCCACTACTTCGTAAATCGGGGCTTCTTCGATACCGACGGCCAGCTTATCGACAACGCCGGACTGATCCGCCACATCCCGGGGGTCATCGTGCACGGACGCTATGATGTCTGCACGCCGGTCGCGATCGCCTGGGACCTGCACCGCGCCTGGCCCGAGGCCGACCTGCGTATCGTCCCGGACAGCGGTCACGCCATGAGCGAGCCCGGCATCGTGCATGAACTCGTTGCGGCGACGGAGCGATTCAAGGTGGACGAATAGGGCGCAGCGCGCGGGGCACAGCGCATCGGAGGGAAGCGGTGTCGACGACACTTCCTTCACGTTTCGCTATTCGCTATTCCGACCCAACACGCACAAGCACGCGGCGCGCGGACCCTCTGCCGGTATGACCGTCATCTACAAGCTCTGCGCATCATCCCTCTGGCGGGAGGCCGAGGCGGCCGGCGTCTTCCGCGGGGCGCCGATCGACCTCCGCGATGGCTTCATCCACTTCTCGACCGCCGACCAGGTCCGCGAGACGGCGCGGCTTCACTTCGCCGGGGAGGGCGATCTCGTTCTCATCGCGGTCTCCGGAAAAGCCCTGGGCGATGCGCTGAAGTACGAACCTTCCCGCGGCGGCGCCCTCTTCCCGCACCTCTATGCGCCACTGCCTCTTTCCGCCGTACTCTGGGTCAGAACCTTGCCCCTAGGCCCCGACGGCCGGCATCGTTTTCCGGACGATCTGCCGTGAACGGGCTGTGGCCTCTGGCGCGGCCCATCCTTTTCGGCCTCGACCCGGAAACGGCCCACCGTATGGCGATCGCAGCCCTCGCCACAGGCCTCATGCCGCGGGCGCCTGCCGCGGATCCGTCGCTCGGCCGGCGCCTTTTCGGCCTCGATTTTCCCAACCCGCTCGGCATCGCCGCCGGCTTTGACAAGCACGGCGAGGTCACCGACGCGCTCCTCGACCTCGGCTTCGGCTTCGTCGAGGCCGGCACCGTGACGCCGCAGCCGCAACCGGGCAATCCGCGTCCACGCATCTTCCGGCTCCCCGAGCATGAGGCCCTGATCAACCGCCTCGGATTCAACAGTGAGGGCCATGGCGCGGTTCATGCCCGGCTCGCCGGTCGGAAGCGGCGCGGCATCGTGGGCGTCAACGTCGGGGCGAACAAGGACAGCCCGGACCGCATCGCCGATTTTGCCTTGGGCGTCGCCCGCTTCGCCGACATTGCCGATTACATCGCCGTCAACATTTCCTCCCCGAATACGCCGGGACTCCGCGACCTTCACGACGCGCAGGATCTCACCCGCCTGCTCGACGCCGTCGTGGCGGCCCGCGACAAGGCAAAGCGGCGCGTGCCGCTGTTCGTCAAGATCTCCCCAGACCTCGACGACGTCGCTCTCGCGGCCGTGGTCGGCATCGTCATCAAATCGGGGATCGAGGGGCTGATCGTCACCAATACCACCGTTGGGCGCAGCGCAGTGGCGGGCCATCGCCATGCCGGCGAGCCGGGCGGGCTGTCGGGACGGCCGCTCTTCCCCCGCTCGACGGCGATGCTTGCCAAGGTGCGGCGGCTCGCGGGCCCGAAGCTGGCGCTCATCGGCGTGGGCGGCGTCGATTCGGTCGACACTGCGTTCAAGAAGATCCTCGCCGGTGCCGACCTCGTCCAGCTCTACACCGGCATGGTCTATCGCGGTCCGGGCCTCATACCGGACATCGTTGCCGGATTGCCGGGGCACCTCCGGCGGCACGGATTTGTGTCGCTGGGCGAAGCGGTCGGCGCGGAGGCGGAGGTTATCGCGGCCGGGTGACCAGAACTTCAAGCCCAGCCGGCCTCCCTCACAGATTTGGCGTTTCCGGCTGCGGGAAGACCCTGTCCACCAGTCGGAACGAGCGCCAGAGCAGGGTAGCCCCACGAACGGCGACAAAGACGAGAAGCGCGATCCACAGGCCGGTAATGCCGAGGGGCGTCGCAAGAAGCCACCACGTGATGAGATACACGGCCAGCGAAAGGAGCATCATGTTGCGCATCTCCACCGACCATGTCGCGCCGATGAAGACGCCGTCCATCTGGTAGGCCAGCGTGCCTGCGAGCGGAACCAGTGCGGCATAGGGGAGATAGATCCGTGCGGTCTCGCGTACCTCGGGGCTCGTGGACATGAGGTCGATGAGGGCCTGGCCGGCAAGCAGCATCACGGCGCTGACGACAACTGCGACGGCGAAACCCCAGCCAATGATGAGCCGGAGCGAACGCTCGAAGCCGGGCCGATAGCGTGCTCCGATGGCGCGGCCGGCGAACTGCTCGGCGGCGGCGGCAAGACCGTCGAGCAGGAACGCGGCGAGCATCGTGAGGTTGAGTAAGATCTCGTTCGCCGCGAGCACGACGTCGCCCGACCTGGCGCTCTGCGCGGTGAAGAAGCCGAAGCCGAAAAGAAGGGCAAAGGAGCGGATCATGATGTCGCGGTTGACCGCAACCATCCGGAGGAAGGCGACCCGCTCGATGATATGAGCGACCCGCGGCCAATCCGCGCCTCCGGTGAGCCGCAGGACGACGACGAGGCCGATTGCCGCCGCCGCGGTCTCGGCGGCAAAGCTAGCCCAGCCGACGCCGGCGACGCCAAGCCCAAGACGATGAACGAAAGCGACACTGAGGGCGATGTTGACGCCATTGAGGAGGATCTGCAGCGCCAGCCCGGATCCGGCGCGGCCGAGGCCGATGAGCCAGCCGAGAATGACGTAGTTGGCGAGGGCGAAGGGTGTGGCGAGGACCCGTATGTCCCAGTACTCCCGCGTCGCCGCCTTGACCGCATCGCTTCCACCGATGAGATCGAGCGCCACCATCGCGATGACATCGCGGAGGAGAACCACGGCAAGGCCGATGGCAAGTGCGAGTATCAGCGCCCGTGCCAGCCAGGCGGATGCCTCGCGTCGGTCATCGGCGCCAACCGCCTGCGCGACGAGGCCGGTGGTGCCGGCGCGGAGGAAATTGAAGGTGGCGAAGACGAAGTCGAAGATCAGCGCGCCGATCGAGACGCCGCCGACCAGCGCCGGATCGCCGATCTGCCCGACGACGCCGAGATTGACCACCCCGACGATCGGCGTCGAGAGATAGGCAAGCGTCATGGGCACCGCGATCGCGAGCACGCCGCGATGGGTGACCTCGAAGGGGCGTATCGTGTCGATGACGGTCATGGCGGGCAAGCGATAGCCTGCCGCGGCGGTCCGGTCGAACGAAAGATGCCGATCGCCGCTACCCGGTGCGGCGGCCCATCTTGAACAGCCGCAGGATCAGCCAAATCGGGATCACGACCACGGCGCCGAGCAGGAAGTAACGGATGATCCACTCGATGGTATCGAAGCCCAGGTTGTAGATCCGCAGGATCAGCCGCTCGAGGCCGTTGAGAATGTCGTAGGGCGAGACGCCGAGTACGCTCAGGAGAATGCCGACGATGAACGACATCGCGATAAGCTGGATCGCGATTTTGCCGGGAGAACCGCCGAGGAAGCGCGTGAGCGTATCGCCCATGTCCGACTCCATATCCCTCCCCGCCGATCACATATAGGAAATCCGCGGCGGTCTTGGAAAGGGGTGGCCGAGCGCGTCGTGCTGGCGTTGATCTCACGGGCGATGCCGGAACCGGTCATCCATGTTGAAATCCGGTCGGTTGCGGGAGGTCCCGGCGGCGGTTCCGCCCGGCAGATGCGGATACTCGAAATCGCTATCACGCCCGCATCAGCTTCATGAGCGTCTCCAGCCGGTCGGCCTCCGACGGCGGTTTGTCCCAACGGAGCCGCGAAATGCGCGGGAAGCGCATGGCGATGCCGGAGCGGTGGCGGGCTGACGGCTGCAATCCCTCGAAGGCCACCTCGAATACCAGTCCCCTGCCCGCCTCGTGCACCACCTCGCGCACCGGCCCGAAGCGGTTGACGGTATTGTTGCGGACGAAACGGTCGATCGCCACGAGCTCTTCATCGGTGAAACCGAAGTAGGCCTTGCCCACGGGGACGAGCTCGTCGCCGGCCTCGCCCTCGTGCCAGACGCCGAAGGTGTAGTCGGAATAGTAGGAGGAGCGCTTGCCATGGCCGCGCTGGGCATACATCAGCACGGCGTCGACGGTGTGAGGATCGCGCTTCCACTTGAACCATGGCCCCTTCGGGCGGCCTGGCTCGTAGACCGAATCCCAGCGCTTGAGCATCAGCCCCTCGATTGCCGGGTCGGGAGGCGCCGCGCGGAGCGCCGCGAGCTCCGCCCCGTCGCGGAAGGGGATGAGTGGGGAGAGGTCGATCCGGCGCGAGAGCGAGCGCGCGACCAGCGCTTCGAGCCGCTGCCGCCGCTCGCGGAAGGGACGGTCCCGGAGATCCTCTTCGCCGTCGACCAGGCAGTCATAGGCGCGGATGAAGGCCGGGTGGGTCTCCATCAGTTTCGCCGACACGCTTTTCCGGTTCAGCCGCTGCTGGAGATCGCCAAAGGAGCCGATCAGGAATCCGTCGACGCCGCGCGCGCCGATCAGCAGCTCGCCGTCGACTGCGCCCTCAAAGTCGAGTGCCTCGACGAGGTCTGGGAAAGTCCTTGAGATGTCATCGGCGGTCCGGGTGTAGAGGCGGGCGACGCCGGCCTCACGCACCGCCTGGACACGAATCCCGTCCCACTTCCACTCGGCGGCGTAGTCCTCGGGACGGATCAGCGCCAGCTCGGTGTCGCCGAGGGCGTGGGACAGCATCACCGGACGGAACGGCGCCCGGATCCTGGGGCTCGG
>DASSPO010000134.1:0-9285 GCA_035699585.1 Bauldia sp. | reverse complement strand
CAGTTGTTCGGCAGATCCGTATCCGCGACATGATGAGCGCCGACGACTATCGTCGAGCCCAGCGCAGTTCGCTGCACCTCCACCGGCAGTTCGTGATGCCCAACGCCAAGCGCTATTTCTACGATTTCTATCAGATCAGCTTCGGTCCTCTACCGCTTCGGGCGCGCGTCAGGCTCGGCGACAAGGCGGGGCGGGCGTTCGACAAGAACGGCGGTGTTCGGCAACGAATGATCGGCGGCGACAACCCAGCGATGGTTGCGGCGCAATGACGCGGATACTCGCGGAGTGGATATGGCTTGCGGGCGGCGTCCTTTGGTTCGCGATCCGCTTTCCGCACCAGCGCCGGGCTCGGAAGGTCAAGGTCGCCAAGTCGGTCGGCGGACAGCGCGACCGCCTCCTCCTCCTCTGCTCGTTGAGCGGGCTGGCAATCATCCCGTTCCTCTATTTCCTGATCGCCCGGCTCGGCGAGGGTTCCGTTTTCGCCGACTATACCTTCCGGCCCTGGCAGGGCTGGGTCGGACTGATCCTGATCCTCGGCGCCCTCTACCTGTTCTTTGAGACGCACCGGCAGCTTGGCCGGAACTGGTCGGTGACACTGGAAACGCGGAAGAAGCACGAACTCGTGGATACCGGTCTCTATGCCTATGTCCGCCACCCGATGTATTCGGCGTTCTGGCTTCTCGCGTTTGCCCAGGCCTTTCTGCTCGCCAACTGGATCGCGGGGCTGGCGGGCATCGTCGGTTGGGGAATCCTGTTTTTCCTCCGCGTCGGCCACGAGGAACGTCTGATGATCGACACATTTGGCCGGGAATATGTGGACTACATGAACCGGACCAAGCGCGTGGTCCCCTGGATATATTGACCAGCCCTCGCGCGCCCGCCAGATTCTGTCGCTTGAACGGGGATCCTTGGGCCTTGCGGAGAACCATGTTCACGTCCAGACGTGCCCTTCTGTCCGTGCTCGCCGCCGTCCTGATCGGCGCTGCGGGATTGTCGGGATCAGCCCTGGCACAGGCCCAGGTGCCCAATCCCATCCCACGGCCGCAAAAGGCGCCAAATCCAAATGCGACCCTCCCCGTCCCCGAGACCGCCGCAGTCACGGCTGCCGAGCCTGTGGTCGCCGGAGAGATCACCCATGGCCGCGTGATTGTACTCCGCGGCCTCTACAATATCTTCTCGCGCGGCATGGACACCCTTGCCAAGGACCTCGAGAAGCGGGGCGTTCCGGTGCTGCTTCAGAACCACTCCCGGTGGCAGGTCCTGTCGGCGAAGCTGATCGAGGAGTACCGCGCCAATCCGGCCCAGGTCTCGCCGGTGATCCTTATTGGCCACTCGCTGGGAGGCGACGCATCGATCGTGATGTCGAACTGGCTTGCCCACAACGGTGTGCCGGTACGCCTCGTCGTCATCTTCGACGCCGTCGCCCAGACCCACCCGATCATCGGTGGTGTCCAGGAGGTCATGAATTTCTATAAGCCGAAGGGATACGGCCAGGAAGTGGATGCCGCGCCGAGCTTCACGGGCGTGATCAACAACATCGATCTTACGAGCCGGAAGGATGTCGATCACCTCAACATCGACGAGGATCCCGTGCTGCAAGGGGAGGTGATCGCGCGGGTGATGGAAATACTCGCGGAAAGCGGTAAGCCGGCAAAGCCGAAGAAGTCGCCCGTCGTGGCCGGCGCGGCGTCGCCGCCGGCGAAAAAGCCGACGGCCCCATCGCCCGAGACGACTGCTGTGACGTCACCGAGTGACACTCCCGGTACCGCCCCGGCGGCCGGGACGGCGCCGGCCGCTGCCGAGGCACCGACGCCCGTCGAGGCCACGCCGCCGGCACCGGGCGCGGCATCGGCAACAGAGCCTGCGCCGGATTTCAGCGTCGCCGATTAAGACCCCTATCTGCCGGGCGGCGCGCCTTAATCGTCTTTCGCCGGGAAGGAAAGCCTGCTAATGCCGCCTTGGGGCAGCGTCCCCAACAGCGGGCATCCGGGATCATTTGACCGATGCAGGCCGGGTCCTCTGCCGACAAGGCCATTCTCTCGCTCGATGGCGGCGGCGTCCGCGGCGTCATATCGATCGCGTTTCTTGAGCGTATCGAATCCCTTTTGGGCAAGGGCAGCACTGGCCCAGTTCGGCTCGCCGACCATTTCGACCTGATTGGCGGTACATCCACCGGAGCGATCATTGCCACGACATTGGCGATGGGCTTCTCGGCCTCCGACGTCAAGTCCATGTACTTCGAACTCGCGCCGCGGGTCTTTCGGCGCTCGCGCTTCCGCCTCGCCCTGGTTCAGACGATGTTCGATGCGAAGGCGCTTCGACTGGAGATCGAGCGCGTCGTCGGCGACCGACATCTTGACACACCCGACCTCCTCACCTCGCTCGCGATCGTCATGAAGCGTCTCGACACGGGCGGCGCTTGGATCGTTTCGAACAACCCGCGCGCCAAGTATTGGGAAAATCATCCCGACGGCCACTATTTGGGCAACCGCCACTATCAGCTCGCCGACCTTGTGCGCGCATCGGCCGCCGCGCCTTACTATTTCGAGCCGCAGGAGATCGCGATCGCGCCTGGCCAGCCGCCGGGCCTCTTCGTCGATGGCGGTATCACCCCACACAACAATCCGGCGCTCGCTCTCCTCCAGCTCGCGACGATTCCCGCCTACGGCTACGCTTGGCCACTCGGCCTCGACCGGCTCCGCATCATCTCCGTGGGGACCGGTGCGCGGCGCGACCGCATGAACCTCGAGACCGCGCGGCGTGCCCCCGCCGCGCAGCTCGGTATCGCAGCGCTCGCGAGCATGGTCACCGATTCCAGCAACCAGGTGCTCACTATCCTCCACATGCTCGGTCGCACGCACACACCCTGGCAAATCAATTCCGAGATCGGCGATCTCGGCGGCTTCACCATCACGCCGGAGCCGTTATTCACTTTTGAGCGCTACGACGTGCGACTTGACCAGGATTGGCTCAAACGCGAACTCGAGATCGAAGTCGGCCTCGACGAGGTCAACGCTCTCGCGCGGATGGATAACAGTGAAGCCCTCCCGCTCGCCTACGAGATCGGCGTCGCGGCTGCCGAGAAGTATGTGAAGGCCGAACACTTCGGCCCTTGAACGACGCCTATCCCAGGGACCCGAGACGGCGGGTCTCGGTCGCGAAGCGCCAGCGAGCAACGTCGCCGAGCATCGCATCGGCGAGCGTCGCGACCCTTGCCCGAAGAATGACGAGGTCAGCCGGATCGGCGGCAAGGGCAACGCCAAGTTCCTTCAGCGAGGCCGCCATGCGTGCCGATCGCATCGCTGAGCCTTCGAAATCGCCGATGGCCCGAATGCCGAAGCTCGCGGTGCCGAAAACCGGGAGACCGGCCGTCATGCCGATCAGCACCGCCTGCCAACCGGCGGGCAATACGATGCCGGCGATGTCGAAGCCGATATCGAGGGCGGCCAGGGCGAGGGTAGCAATGAAAGAAATCCGCGCCAGCCCGCCGAGGCGGCCCTCGATTGCCCTCATCAGGACCGCGTTCTGCTCGTGATAGGCGCGCTGATCCTCGACGAAGTCGGCAACGATCTTCTTCACGGCGGTGAGGCGCTCGGGATTGAGGTCGCCTGACCAGATGCCGAGTGCCCGGAGATTGGCCCGGGCATACCATCCGGTCCATGCCGGCTCGTCGCCGGGAGCGTCGTTCCGCACTTGGCCGAGGAGCCAGGCCGGCACTGCGGCCCGAAGCCGTTCGGCGACCTCACGGCTCTCCCGCCAGCGGCCGTGCCAGTCGCGGCGGGCGGCAATCGCGGTGTTGATGAGCACTACGGCGATGATCGCCATCTGCAAGACGGCGAGAGGCCATGTGGTCCAACCGAAGATCTGGCCACCGAGCAGGGCCAGGCCGCCGAGCAGGACGGCAATCCCGGCGAGCACGAATCGGGCTACGTAAGAGCCGCGGAAGATCTGCGCATAACGGACCGCGATGGCGTCAGCGAAACCATACGCCGCGGCAAAGGCACCGAGACGGGGCGCAGCCGTCGGACCGATTGCGCCTTCAAGAGGCACGACAAAGCGGTCGAGATCGGCCTCGAGTGCCTTGGGCGGTCGCGGAATGAAGTCTTCGCGCCTCATCCGGCGGAGCCCGATGAGCGCCAACATCACCGGCACCTCGAGCCGCCAGTTGAACCGATGCCACCGTTCGCCAAGATAACGGGAGAGGCGCCGGCGCTCCCCTGGGTCGGTGGGCGGGCGCACAATGCGTTCGACAACCGTTGGCAGTGCCTCGCCTGTCGGGGCGCTCGGCAGGTGGTCAACGTCGATTCCGCTGGCGGGATACTCGGCAAGGCCCGTCCAGAGCAGCCGCGGAGGTGCCTCACCCAGGGCGTCGATGTGGATGATTGGCATGCCCATCTCGGCAGCGCGCTCGACCAGGTCGGTAGTACCCGCCTTGCCTGCCGAGGCACCTCCGTCCCAGATGGCGAGGATGAGGTCGGCATTCTCGAGGATTACGATCCCCACTGCATCGTAGGCGCGGGGCGTCGAATCGTGGCGGCCGGGCAGAACGAGAACCCGGTCCGCCGCCGCGATCAGACGGGCATACTCCTCGCGCGAGGATTGTTCGGCGAAGTCCTTGGCATATTCCTCGACCGGAAAGGGCAAAGCCACGGAGAGTGCCATTCCGGCATCAAGCGCGGCGATGGCGGCATAGCGATCGGCGCCCTCGGCCAGGGCCGAAAGGAGAACCGGGCGCGCCGGCTCCGGCGCGAACACCTCCTGGTGGTTCGCCCGCGCGGCTTCGCACGCTGTTCCGACCGCAGCGAGCACGGCTGAGATGTCAGCAGCAATCTTCGCCCGCGCGTCATCGGGTATCCGGTTCGGCCGATGGCCGATGACGCCGACGGTGAGTGAGAGCGGCGGACGGACGGGAGATTGCGTCATGCGGCGGGCCGTTTCGGAATCTTCGGGCGCCCGGAGATTTTGGCGTCCTCCCGGGCAACATCGCCATACGCAGCGAGCGCGGCTTTGTCGAGGCACCGGCGGATACGGACCGCGTGGTTGTGCGGCGCTGACGCCTGCGTCCGTCAGCCGACGATGCGGAGCTCGCGGGGAAATCGAGTAAGGGATTCCGCACCGCTCTCCGTGACCAGCACATCGTCCTCGATCCGTACGCCGCGAAGGCCCGGCACGTAGAGGCCCGGCTCGATGGTGATCACCATGCCCGGCTCCAATACCGTATCGTCGCCGCGCATCACCTGCGGCGCCTCATGAACGTCGAGGCCGAGGCCGTGGCCGGTCTTGTGGACGATGTTGGCCGCGAAGGGAGAGGCCTCGAGGAAGCGCTGCACCGCATCGTCGACCGCCGCCGCCGTCATGCCCGGGCGCACGGAGTCGCGGCCGATGCGGTTCGCCTCCAGCACGGTCTCGTAAAAGGCGCGCGCATCGTCTTCCGGTTCGCCGACGAAGACCGTGCGGGTAATGTCCGCATTGTATCCCTGGTGCGCGGCGCCGAAGTCGAAGAGCAGCGTGTCGCCGCGGCGAAGCCGGTAGCCGCCGGCGTGACCATGAGGTTCCGCGGCCTGCGCGCCGCCGAGCACGATGGGAGAGAACGCCATTTCCTTCGCGCCGGCGGCATAGAGGTTGCGGAGCAGCTCCCCCTCGACCTCGCGCTCGGTCACGCCAACCCGGACTTCCTTCAGGGTCTTTTCCAAGGCGGCTTCGGAAACGGCAATCGCCTCGCGCATCAGCCGGACTTCGTTCCTGTCCTTGCGAAGACGGATCGAGGAGATCGCCTTATGGGCATCGACGATCGTCACGCCGGGGATGGCCTTCGTCAACGCCATTTCCTCGAAGACTCGCATACGCTGTCCCTCGACACCCAGCCGCCCGACCTTCAGGCCGGCGACGGCTGCGGCCGTGGCGCTCTCGTAGCCTTCGCTGTCCTTCCAAGCGAAGACCTCGGCCGCGAAACCAAGCTTTTCCCAGGTCATCACCTCGAAGGCAGGGAGGACGGCCCGTCGCTCGCCGGCGGCGGTGACGATCAAGATCGTCGGTCGCTCCATGGCGTAGAAACGCCCTCCGGTCAGGTACTGGAAATTCGCACCCGGCACGATCGCGGCGGCGTCGAGCCCCGCCTTGCCAATCGCCGCGATCAAGGCGCCGGTGCGGCGTTCCATGCTGTCGCGGTCGACGGTCACCGGTTCGTTCCCCCGGTGGCCTCGGTGAGCGCGCCGAGGTTCATGTCGCCCGCGATGCCACCCTCGCCGAGGAAATTCTGGATCTGGCGCACGACCTGGGTGGCATGATTTCCCGCGATGCGATCCGCGCGCTCGGGGTCGCGGTCTGCCACGGCGGCAATGATATCGTCATGCTCGTGGACCATGTGTCGCGGCAGGTGGTCGTTGTAGGAGGAATAGTAGAGGCGCAGCAGCCGTCGCCCCTCGTCGAGTAGCTTGGCGAAGAACTCGGTGTAGTAGCGGTTCCGGCCGGCCCGCGCGATCGCGATGTGGAAGTCGCGGTTCACCGCGATCATGCCGAAGGCATCGGCCGCTTCGACGGTTCGGGCAAAGGCGTCCCCGAGCGCGCGGATTTCGATGAGATCCGACTCCTTGCGATGCAGGGCCGCGAGCCGCGTCGTCACCCGGTACATGAGCACCAAGGCGTCGAAGTAGACCGGTACGGACGCGAAATCGATCGGCGCGACGATGGTGTTGCGGTTGGGGAGCGTGGTCACGAGCCCTTCCGCGGCGAGTCGCACCATCGCTTCGCGGACCGGAGTCCGCGACATGGCAAAGCGACGGGAGAGCCGCGTCTCGTCAAGCGGCTCGCCGGGCGCGAGCGTCATCTCGATGATGTCGCGCTTCAGTGCCTCGTAAACGGTTTGAACGCCAAAGCCGCGGCCGCCACCGACACGGGCGCCCCCGGCAGGGGGATGCAGTTCCTTCGACTCGGTGAGCCTTTCGGACGCCATGCTGACCTCGCGACGCGGTTGCGTGCCTCTGTCTACACTGCGCGCAATTTGTCGACAACGGTCGGTTCGCTCTGCGTTCGTCTAGCATGAGTCGTCCGGCGACGCGCATACTTGCGTCCCGCCGACCATTTGGCGAGCATGCGTCATGGACATGGTCCGAGGGGGACGAGTCCCGAAACGCGGCGGGCGGCGTGAAGCTGTGAAGACCGCGCGGGGAGGAAGATCACGCGTGAAGGCCTCGCCGGCAGCCCTCACGGTACTGGCGCAGGCGCGCGTCGCCATCGAGAGCGTGACGCCCGAGATCGACGGGGGTCGGTTTTCGGCGAAGGCGATTGCCGGCGAACCGGTGATCGTCGAGGCCGATATCTTTTGCGACGGCCACGACAGGATCGATGCAGCGCTGCTTTTTAGGCGAGCGGACGAGACCGAGTGGCGCGAGGCGCCGATGGCCTTGTTGGAGAACGATCGATGGCGCGGGATGTTCGTGCCCGAGGTCAATGCGCCGCATGTCTATACGCTCGTGGCATGGCGCGACCGCTTCGAGAGTTGGCGCGATGAAGCGAGCAAGAAGCACGCCGCCGGGGTCGACATCTCGGTCGAGCTGATCGAGGGGCGGAACCTCGTCGAGGCGGCCATCGGAAGCGGCCGCGCGGGCACCGCGGAGCGGAAGGCCCTCAAGGCGCTGGTCGCTAGGGTCGATGCGACGGACGATCCCTTGGTGCGCTTCAATACATTGATCGACGGCGCGGTTGCCGCGCTGATGAGGCGCGTCGGTTTTCGTGACGGCCTGACACGCTACGATCGCGAGCTTCGCCTCATCGTCGATCGAAAACGCGCTGCCTTCAGTGGTTGGTACGAACTGATGCCGCGGTCGATGTCCGACGACACTTCCCGCCACGGCACATTCGATGACGTGATCCGGAAGCTCCCTTACGTCCGCGACATGGGATTCGACGTGCTCTACTTCCCGCCGATCCATCCGATCGGCACCACGGCGCGCAAGGGCAAGAACAATACACTGACGCCAGGACCGAACGACCCGGGCAGTCCCTACGCCATCGGCTCCGAGGATGGCGGCCACGACGCGATCCACCCTGAGCTTGGTACCTTCGGAGACTTCGCGCGCCTCGTGAAAGCGGCGCGCGAGCACGGCCTCGAGATTGCGCTCGACTTCGCCATCCAATGTTCGCCCGACCACCCGTGGATCAAGGAACATCCGGAGTGGTTCGACTGGCGGCCCGACGGCAGCATCAAATACGCCGAGAACCCGCCGAAGAAGTACCAGGACATCGTCAATGTCGACTTCTACGGCAAAGGCTTCCCCTCGCTCTGGTACGCGCTGCGCGACATCGTCAAGTTCTGGGCCGACTGCGAGGTCCGAATATTCCGGGTCGACAATCCCCACACCAAGCCATTCCCGTTCTGGGAATGGCTGATCGCCGAGGTCCAAGCCGAGTACCCCGACGTGATCTTCCTCGCCGAGGCCTTTACGCGGCCGAAGGTCATGAAGCGGCTCGCCAAGCTGGGCTTCACCCAGTCCTATTCGTACTTCACCTGGCGGAACACGAAGTGGGAGCTCACGTCGTACCTCACCGAGCTAACGACGACCGACGCCCGCTTCACCATGCGGCCGAACTTCTTCGTCAACACGCCCGACATCAACCCATACTTCCTTCAGACCAGCGGCCGTCCCGGCTTCCGCACGCGGCTCGTGCTCGCCGCCAGTCTCGGCGGAAATTATGGAGTCTATTCCGGATTCGAGCTGTGCGAGGCGACGCCGGTACCGGGGAAGGAAGAGTATCTCGATTCGGAGAAATACGAGATCAAAGCCTGGGACTGGGACCGGCCGGGCCACATCCGCGATGACATCAGGCTGATGAACCGGCTGCGCAACGAGCGCCCGGCGCTGCAATCCTTCGCCAACGTCACCTTCTACAACGCCTGGAACGACAGCATCCTCTATTACGCCAAGGCGACGCCGGCGAAGGACGATTTCGTGCTCTTCGCCGTCAACCTCGACCCGCACAACGGCCAGGGTGCCGACTTCGAGGTGCCGCTCTGGGAGTTCGGCTTGCCCGACGAAGCGGCGATCGACGCCGAAGATCTGGTCAACGGCAACCGTTTCACTTGGCATGGCAAGATCCAGCACATCTGGCTCGATCCCCAACATAATCCCTATGCCATTTTCAGGCTTCTGCCGTTCGGGGGGAACGGACGATGAAGACGGCGAGAGGCACGAAACGCGCGAAGACGAAGGGCGACGACCTGGTCGATCGTTCGCGGCGCGACTGGTACAAGGATGCGGTCATCTATCAGCTCCACGTCAAGGCCTT
>DASSPO010000133.1:0-21580 GCA_035699585.1 Bauldia sp. | reverse complement strand
GCCCTTCTCGTTGACCCGGTTCGCGCCGGAGACCAAGAGAAGGAGCGGCCGTTCGGTCTCCTTTCCCTTGAAGATCAATGACTTGACGATCTGACCCACAGCGCAGCCGCAGGCCGCCGCGGCCTCGGCGGCGGTGCGGGTGCTGTTGGGCATGAGTCGGACCGCAATGGCAAGTCCCAAGGCTTCCGCAGCGGCCTGGACCCGCGCTGCGGCGGCGGGGAGCGGGTTCATTGGGGAAAAGACTCCCAGGCTGGCGCACCTGAAAGCCTGCGCCGTTAAGAATCGGCGGCGGCAAACCGACGAATCGCCGTCCGCGTTAACGATACGTACGCCTAATGCGTGGTAATTTGCTAACTCCCTGCTAACCATAGTGGGCGGCTCGGAACTGAGCGGTCAATGAGCGATACCTTCGACAGAGGCGGCGGGGGCACCGTCCGGAGCCTGAAGGAAGCGATTCGCCGCGTCCGCACGGCGGAGGCGGAGCGGTCCGACGTCGTCGTCGAGCTTCGCGACGCCGAGCGGGCCCGGCTGGAAATGCTGGCCGACGAGCTCCGCAGCGTTTTCGCCGAGATCCCAGAGGATAACGAGGCCTTCGCCTTGAGCATTGCCGGCGGGACGCCCCCCCGGCTCTGGATCGACATGACCTCCTTCGTGGTCATGGATCGCGACCGGAGGACCTACCGCTTCCTCAAGGACACCCGCCTCGGGCGGACGGTCATTCTCGAGACTGCCGACCTCGACGCGATGGCCGACATGATCGTGAGTTACGTCGCCGAGCGGATCATCGAGCGCGAGAGGGCCATCGAGGCCGACTGGGTGCTCCGTCGCCCGGCGCGGGGCGAGGACACCGCGCGACGGCGGACGGCCCGAAGCCTGAGCGATATGCTCGCTCCCGCCGACCGGCCCGACACGCCAGACCGGCGGGTGATGGGCTGGGTGGTCGCGGCCTTTCTCGGTGGCCTGCTCATCGGGATGATCGGCCTTCTCGGTTACGTCTGGGTGTCGTCGGCGGTGTGACCACACCGTCAGCCATGCAGGCGCTGCACCGACAGCGTCTCGACCGGACCGCCTGGCAACTTCGACCCGCGCTCCTCCATCTCGCAGACGAACTCCCCCTTCTCCCGATCTATCCGGTAGAGAAGATAGCTGCCGCCCGGGCGGCCCTCGTGGGGGTGAAGCGAGGCCGATGTCGCACCGACCACCGGGATGGTGCTGTCCTGGCCCGAGAGTGACGCGACGGTGGTGACGTGGTTGTGGCCGTGGAGCACGAGCTCGGCGCCGGCCGTGCCCACTGCGCGGCGGAAATGCTCGGCGCCGATGAGCCGCCGGTGCCATGGCGCCGAGCGGGCAAGCGGGGAATGATGGATGAGCACGACGCGGAACAGTTGGTCGCGGCCTAGCGCGCGGAGCGTCTCGGCGAGCGCCTCGGCCTGCGGTGCGCCGATCCGGCCGGTTGCCATCAGCGGGGCAGTGGCGACGGCGCTGGAGACGCCGACAAGCGCAACCGGCTCGCGGACCCGCACGAAGGGAAAGCCCGCCGGGCCGCCGCCGTCGCCGGTCATATAAGGCGACCAGGCCTCGGTGAAGTGGCGGACGGCACCGGGAAGATAGGCGTCGTGGTTGCCGGGAACCACGGTCACGTCGCCCTCGTCGCCGAGTTCGGCGAGCCAGGCGCGGGCGGCGTCGACCTCCGCCGGGAGACCGATGTTGATGAGGTCCCCGGTCACGGCGATGTGGTCGGGCTCGGCGCGGCGGAGATCGTCGATGAGGGCCTTGAGGCTCGCCGGCCCGAGCGAGGCGCCGCGCCCGCCACGCCAGTTCATGTAGCCAAAGGCGCGTTTCGATGCGAGATCGCGCCAGCGGACAGGCGGCAGCGGCCCGAGATGCGGATCGGAGAGGTGGGCCAAGGTGAACATGGAGCCCGCTTAGAGGAGTAAGGCCGGGGGGTAAAGCCGCGCCCGGCACGGGTTTCGGGAATGGCGACCATTGCCGTTCTGATATAGATAGGAGCGGGGGAGCGTTTTCGGACGCTGGGGCGGAATGTCATGGCGCAGGGGACCGTGCGTTTTCCAACGCGCGCCTTTCTGTTTTATTCCCGCTTTCGACGGGGGATGACCCTCGGAGTAAGGGCCGCCGTGTTCGACCGGGCGGGGCGGATCTTTCTCGTCCGCCACAGCTACACGCCGGGCTGGTACATGCCCGGCGGCGGGGTCGAACCCGGCGAGCCGCTGAGGAAGGCGCTGGTCCGCGAACTCGCGGAGGAAGGCGGGATCGCCCTTACCGGCCCATCCCAGCTCTTCGAAGTCTACTGGAACGCCCATGCTTCGCCGCGCGACCATGTCGCGCTCTACGTCTGCCGCGCCTGGGAGCAGGTCCGGCCGCCGCCGCGTAACATCGAAATCGTCGACAGCGGTTTCTTTCGGCCGGAGGAGTTGCCTGCCGAGACGACGGACGCAACCCGCCGCCGCCTCGCCGAAATCGCCGGCGAGATGGAGCCGACCGCGGAGTGGTAGGGGTTGTGTGCAGATATGCCGTCCCCGCCGCGGGTGTCTTCGATCTCGCCGGATGAATGGACGCACCTCCCGACGATGGCACGGTATCGGCGCGCTCCCCCCGCGCTTTACGGGGCTGGGCGGCCTGTGCTATCGGCGCGCCGCAGAGGAGCCACGCGATGCCCCGCCTGAGCTTGCGACGACGACATCACCGACGCTTTGCCGCGTCGACGATTCGCGTCCGGCCCGCGCCCGCCTCCGTCTGAAACGAGGGCTGTGCGCCGGGTCGGTCTTCCCCCGGTTCCGCTGAGCCCGATCATGAGCGCTTCCCCTTTCGCCTACCGGCTGGAACAGCCGACGGACAATGCCGAGATCGAGGCGCTTCACGCCGAGACCTTCGGCCCTGGACGCTTCGTTCGCGCGGCCTTCAGGCTGCGCGAGGGGGTGCCGCACGATCCAACGCTTTCCTTCGTGGCCCTCTCGGGCGATGAGCTGGCCGCCTCGGTGCGGCTCACGCCCATCCGGATCGGGGAACGACCCGCGATCCTGCTCGGGCCGCTGGCGGTGAAGCCGCCGTACAAGGGCCGCGGCGCGGGGAAGCAGCTTGTGCGCATCTCGCTACAGGCGGCGCGCGAGGCTGGACACAAGGTTGTGTTGCTTGTCGGCGACGAACCCTATTACGGGCCGCTCGGCTTTACGCGTCTCGCACCTTACGCGATCACGCTGCCGGCGCCGGTCGATCCGAACCGGGTGCTCGTCGCCGCGCTCACGCCTGACGCGCTCGACGGCCTCGGCGGGAAGGCCGAGCGGGCTATCGGCGCGTCACCGCCCCTCGCGGAACCAAGTGACGGCGGGAAGGAGGATGAGGACGAGGAGCGCCAGGAAGGCGGCCGGGCCGGCATAGCCGCCGAAGAGCGGCACGCGCACGATGCCTTTCAAGACGCTCGCCTCGGTCATCCTGACGCCGATCCAGTCCGATCCGGAGAATGATGAACCGCCACGGATCGGGACGATCCGCGGCACGTCGAGCGTCCCGTCCTCCTCGCTCATCCGCGCGATGCGTCCGCCCGTCGCCTCGGCGATCGGAGCAAGGATCGCATCGGTCGAGCGCGCGTCGATGAATTCCTTGGGGTTGGCCGCACCCACATGGGCGAAAGCGCGTCGCTCACCCTGCTCGATGCGGTAGAGGCCGATCTCATCGACCGGGAGCGTCGCCCGCCACAGGCCGGGCTCGGCGGCCTGCAACATCACCGTCCGCACCGCCCCCGAGGGCGTGCGGACGATCACCGGGTCGGTCTCCTCCGCCATGGTCTGGCGTTCGATGGTGAGTTCGCCGGCGCGGGCCGAGGCGCGCAGCGCCTCCTCCTCGAGGTCGGGTTCCTGCATCAGCCAGTGGGCGAGGCGACGAAGCAGGTCGACATGGGGGCCGCCGCCCTCGTAGCCGCGCGCCCACAGCCAGGCGTGGTCGGAGAGAAGCAGTGCGACGCGGCCTTCCTCGACGCGGTTGAGGATGAGGAGCGGCTTGTCGTCGGCTCCGGACATCACCACGGTTCCCTCGGCCGGCTCCTCGACGTCGATCAGGCGGAACCAGCGCCCCCAGTGCGGCGGATCGAACTCGGAACCTTCGAGATCGCGGGTAACCGGGTGGCGCGCGCCGACGTCGGTCACGTCGGCGTAGTAGGGCTTCTCGGTGACGGTGCCGGTCGGCGCGACCGGCAGAACCGGCGAGAGCGGCGTGTTGTAGAGGCTGCCGTCATCGACGTAGTCCGGCCCTGCGGCGATCAGGACCGCGCCGCCGTCGCGCACGTAGCGAGCGATGTTGTCGAAGTAGAGGATCGGGAGCACGCCGCGGTGCTGGTACCGGTCGAAGATGATGAGGTCGAACTCGTCGATCTTTTCCGAGAACAGCTCCCGTGTCGGGAAGGCGATCAGCGAAAGCTGGTTGATCGGCGTCCCGTCCTGCTTCTCCGGCGGACGAAGAATGGTGAAGTGGACGAGGTCGACGGCGGCATCGGACTTGAGGAGGTTTCGCCAGGTGCGTTCGCCGGCATGGGGCTCGCCCGAAACGAGAAGGACGCGCAGGTTTTCGCGGATACCTTCAATCGAGGCAACCGCGCGGTTGTTGATGTCGGTGAGCTCGCCGTCGAGCGGCTCGGCCTCGAACTCGAGGATGTTGGCGCCGCCATGGGCGATGTCGACGGTGAACTCCTGCGGCGCGCCGGCAGCGACGAGCTCGCTCGACAGCGGATTGCCGTCACGGGTGACGTTCACCCGGACCCTGGCGCCGGTTTCGGCGCCGTCGTCGAGGACCCGGAAACGGATGGTCTGACTCTCGCCGACGATGCCAAAGCGGGGCGCGGAATCGATCACCAGGCGGCGGTCAACCTCGCCCTCGTGCCCGGAGAGGAGAACATGGACGGGGGCATTGTAGCCAAGCCCCTCCACGGAGGCCGGCGCGTCGTGGACCTGCCCGTCGGTGAGGAGCACCACCGCACCGAGCCGTTCGGGGGGTACGTCAACCAGCCCGGCGCCGAGCGGGCCGAACAGCATCGTGCCGTCGATCATGCCGCCGGGAGCGGCGGCATCGATGGTGCGCACTTCGACGTTCCGGAACTCGGTGAGGCGCGCCTCGAGTTCGGCCTTGGCGGCAGCAGTCGCTTCGTTTCGCCCGTCGAGGCTCTGGCTCGCGCTCTCGTCGGTGACGAGGGCGACGACGGTGGGCAGCGGGTCGCGATCCTCGCGCAGCGCCACCGGGTTGAGGAGCGCAAGAAACAAGATCAGAGCGGCGGCGGCGCGGAGCCATGAACCGCGCTGCCGGCGAAGGATGCCGGCACCGGCGAGCGCGAGCGACAACAGGCCCGCGGTGACGATCAGCCACGTCGGGAGAAGCGGCTCGACGGCGAGCGACCAGGTCATTGCCCGAGCCTCTCGAGGAGGGCCGGCACGTGGACCTGATCGGCCTTGTAGTTGCCGGTGAGCGTGTACATCACGATGTTGACGCCGGAGCGGAAGGCCATCTCGCGCTGGAGCGGCTCGGCCGGCACGGTCGGGTAGAGAAGCGTGCCGTTCTCGTCCATCGCCCAGGCCGAGGCGAAATCGTTCTCGGTGATGAGAATCGAGGAGACGCCGTCGCCGGCGCGCGCCGGGCGGTCCTCACGCTCCTCGCCCGTCTGCGTAGCCTCGACCCAGAGCGGACCGCCGGCGTAGCGGCCGGGGAACTCGGTGAGGAGATAGAAAGCCTTGGTCAGCACATGGTCAGCCGGAACCGGCTCGAGCGGCGGGATATCGAGGCTCGACAGCATTTCGCGAAGGCGCTCGACGGCCGGCGTCCCGGCGAAGCTGTTGATGCCGGTCGACCGCTCGAGCTGGTCGCGCGTGTCGAACAGCACCGAGCCGCCCTGGCGCATGTAGGCATCGACCCGCGCCATGGTCGCGGAGGACGGTAGCGGGCTATCGGGATCGATCGGCCAGTAGAGGAAGGGGAAGAAGGCGAGCTCGTCCCGCGCCGGATCGACGCCGATCGGCTCGCCCGGCTCGAGCGCCGTGCGCTCGGCGAGCACCTGGGACAGGCCGTAGAGGCCGGCGCGGCTCGTTTCGTCGAGTTCGTCATTGCCGGTCAGCACATAGGCAAGGTGGGTCTTGCCGACGGCATTGATGGCGAACTGGTCGCTCGCCTCGTCGGCAGTCGCCGAGCTTGCCACGGCCCCGAGGGCCGCAAGGGCAACCAGCACGACCGCGGCCGTCGCCGCCCGGCGGCGGCCGAGGACCGAGAAGGCGCCGTTGAGCCAGAACACGGCCAGCGCGTCGAGCAGGAACAGGCCAAGGGCGAGGGCGAGCAGCCACGGCCGGAGATCGGTCGGCGCCTCCGTCGGGTAGGGCTCGACCGATGCGCCCGGCACAAGGGAAACGTCGAACGGACGCAACGCCGCCTCCGCCCCGAGAAGGTTGAGGGAAACGAACCCCGCATCGCTGCCGTAGAGGCCCGGCGGGTGCTCGGGGCCGGGCACGACGCCCGCAGCATTGGCGGGAATCGGCCTTGCTTCCGGGCCGGGATTGGCGAAGCGGCCGTAGCCGTCAAGGAGGCGCCACGGCGCAATGGTCTCCCGCGACTGGCCGCCCTCATCGGCCGTCTCGGTCCGTGCGGCGGTCGAAAAGGCGACGATCCGGCGCAACATCTCGACGAAGGTGCCGGAAAGCGGGAGATTCGACCAGCTCGTATCGGCGGTGACGTGGAAAAGAACAATCCAGCCGCGGCCGGACTGGGCGGCAGTGACCAGCGGCGTGCCGTCGGCGAGCGCCGCCCAGGTGCGCTCGGCGAGCGTTCCGTCGGGCTCGGCCAGCACCTGACGCTTGATCAGCACATCGTCAGGCACGTCCATGCCGGCGAAGGGACTGTCCTCGGACAGCATCGCCAGCGGCTGTTCCACCTCCCAGGTGAGGCTGCCGCCAAGCACCCGGTCGCCGTTTCGCAGGCGGACGGGGATCAGCGTGTCGGTGGCGGTGGCAAGGTGCGGTCCCGCGAAGCGCACCAGCGTGCCGCCTTCCGCAATCCACTGCGCCACCTCATCCTCGACGTCCGGCGGCAGCGTGCCGATATCGGCCATCGCGATGACCGAAGCCCCTGCCTCGATCAGCTCCGGAACGGCCACGGCGGCGTTGGCGTCGCGCGGCTCGGACACGTCGGCGAACGGCTGGACGGCGCGGGCAATGTAGTAGAGCGGGGAAAGCAGCGGCTGCGCCTGGTCGGCGGTCGCACCGGAAAGGAGTCCGATCCGCCGCCGGCGCCAGCGGTCGTCGAGGAGCTGGACCGCGCCGGCCGTCTCGGTGCCGACCACATCCAGTCGGGAGATGTCGTTCCGGAGCTCGACCGGAAGCTCGAAGCGCGCCTCGGTCTCATTCTGACCGGCCTCGAAGGAGAAGGGCGAGTCGCCGATGCTCCTGCCGCGAAGGTCGCTGGCCCGGACGAAACCGGCGGCCGGCAGCTCGGACTTGCTCCGGATCACGGAGACGACCAACGCGTCGGCGGCGCCGACGGGCGGCTTGAGCGCGACGAGCTCGGTCGTGGAATCAGCGTAGGCGACGAGCGGCGCGTCGATCCGCTCGCGGAGGAACGCGGCAAGCGACTCGCTGCCCGGATTGGCGAGCCCGTCCGAGAGCCAGACCACCCCGCCGAAAGCGGTGGTCCGGGTCGCAGCGTCGAGCGCCGGAAGGAGCGCCGCGTAGTCCGGCGCGTAAGGCCGCGGAGCCATCGCCTCGAGCCGGCGGCGAACTTCGGCTGCATCGCTCGGCACCAATTCCTGTCCGGGGCCGTCGGCGGTGGCCAGGACGGAGATCGGCCGTCCGGCGTCCTCGGCAAGGCCGACGATGCGCCGCGCCGTTTCCCCCATCGCGGTCCAGATCGGGGCCGAAGGCCAGCCGTTGTCGACCACAATGAGGAGCGGGCCGGAACCGGGCGCCTGTTCCGTGGTCGGCCGGTAGATCGGGCCGGCGAGCGCGACGATCAGCGCCGCGGCGATCAGGCAGCGGAGCAGAATCAGCCACCACGGTGTTCGTGCCGGGGTTTCCTCCTTGGGCGCGATCTCGAGGAGTAGGCGGGTGGGCGGGAAGCTCTCCGTCCTCGGCTTGGGCGGCGTGACGCGGAGAAGGAGCCAGATCAGCGGCAGCGCGAGCAGGGCCAGTAGGATCGGCGGATAGGCAAAGGCGAAGGGAAGCGCACTCATGCCGCACGCCCCGATGCCGAATAGACCGACTGCGCGTGACGATCCGCAAGGCGGGCATGGAGCGCAAGCAACGGCTCGGTCGCCGGGCGGTCGGTGCGATGGATGAGGAACGTCCAGTCGAGACGGCGGCAGATCTGCGTAAGACGGTCGCGGAGCGCGGCAAGCCGCGCTGCGTAGTCCTCACGGTACTGCTCGGCGCGGCCCACGACATGCCGCGTGCCGGTCTCGGGATCGAGGAACTCGGTCCGCCCGGTATAGGGGAAGGTTTCCTCGATCGGGTCGAGGACCTGAACGAGGTGCGCGCGCGCCCCCGACTTGACGATCGCGTCAAGCGTCGCCTCGGTTTCAGGGAGCGGGTCGAGGAAGTCGCCGAACAGCGCCACATCGGTGAAGCGGCGGAGCACGCGAGTATCGGGCTTTCTCGGGGTGGCGTGGGCGACGAACTGGGCGATGCGCTCGGCGGCGTTCCGCGCGAGAATCGGGTCGCTCTCGCCGAGAAGGCCGACACGCTCGCCGGCCGCGGCGAGAAGCTCGGTCAAGGCGAGGAGCAACACCAGCGCCCGGTCGCGCTTGGTGGCGGTGGCTAGCCGGGAGCGGAAGTCCATTGACGGAGAGAGATCGGCCCACAGCCACATCATATGGGCGGCCTCCCACTCCTTCTCGCGGACGTAGAGGTGATGTTCGTCGCGGGCGGACCGGCGCCAGTCGACCGAGGCGGCGGCTTCCCCCGGCGCGAAGGGTCGGAACTGCCAGAAGGTCTCGCCGCGCCCGGCGACGCGGCGACCGTGCCAGCCGGCAATGACGGTGGCGGACACCCGGCGCGCCTCGATAAGGAGATCCGGCAGGCCGCCGGCGACGCCTTTCGCCTCGGTCAGCGCGCCGCGGACCGCGAAGGACTCGCCCTTGATGCCGGACTCCGCTGCCATCGCTATAAGATCTTGGCCTTCAGTTCGGCGATGACATCAGCGACAGTGAGCCCGTCGGCACGCGCGGCAAATGACAGCGCCATGCGGTGCTTCAGGACCGGCTCGGCAAGGTCGGCGACGTCGTCGAGCGAGGGGGCGAAGCGGCCGTCGATCAGCGCGCGAGCGCGTACCGCAAGCATCAGCGCCTGGCTCGCTCGCGGGCCGGGACCCCACGCGATGGCGCCTGCGAATTTCGGATCGCCCTCACCCGGCCTGGCGGAGCGGACGAGATTGAGGATGGCCTCGACCACGGATTCGCCCACCGGCATCCGCCGCACGAGCTGCTGGATCGACTTTATGCCCTCGGCGTCGAGGACGCGCTCCGCATGCGCCTCGGTGGCTCCGGTGGTCTCGAACAGCATCCGCCGCTCGGCCTCGCGGTCGGGGTAGACCACGTCGATCTGAAGGAGAAAGCGGTCGAGCTGCGCCTCGGGGAGCGGGTAGGTACCCTCCTGCTCGAGCGGGTTCTGGGTGGCCAGCACATGGAATGGGGACGGCAGGTCGTGGCGCTGGCCGGCGACGGTGACGTGGTGCTCCTGCATCGACTGGAGAAGCGCCGACTGGGTGCGCGGGGACGCGCGGTTGATCTCGTCGGCCATCAGAAGTTGGGTGAAGACCGGGCCCGAGACAAAGCGGAAGGCGCGGCTCCCGTCGGCGCCGACATCCATGACCTCGGAACCGAGAATGTCTGAGGGCATGAGGTCGGGGGTGAACTGGATGCGGGCGGCGGAGAGGCCGCAGACGGTGCCGATGGTTTCGACGAGCTTGGTCTTGGCGAGACCGGGAACGCCGATGAGCAGTCCGTGGCCGCCGGCGAGGATCGTAATGAGCGCCCGGTCGACCACGATCTCCTGACCGTAGATGACCCTGGCGATGCCGGACCGCGCCGCCTTGATCCTGGCTACTGCCGCCTCGACGTCGGCGACGATGCGGTTGGGGTCGGCGGCAAGGTGGGGCTGGTTGAGTGCGCTCATTGGATCGGCGACTTCCCTCTCGTTGGAACCGGCCCCGGGGCAGGCCTGTCAGGCCAAGTGTTGCATGAGCGTCGCCGTGGCAATAGAGGATTGTCGCCTGCCTCGACCTCCCTGCTCCGCTCATCGAGCCGCGACAATGAGATAGGGTAAAGCGCGGCAAAACAATGGCCGGCCGCGGCTTGTCCGGGAACGAAGCCTGATGACATCCATGCCTGCCGCCTGCCGCCCCTCACCGGAATTTGATGCGTTCATTCGCCCCCGATAGCGATGCATACGAACGACATGGATGACGCTCGGTACTCGCCGGAAGGCTTCGCGCGGCTTGCGAGGGAGCGCCTTCACCATGACAGCGCGCGAGCCGGGGCAGCGCTTGCCGCGTTGCCGGGCGATCACGTACTCAATCCGGGTTTTGTTCGGGGCGACGCCCCCTATCGCGATGCCGCCGTGCTGGTCCCCGTGGTCGCGCGCGACCCCGCGGCGACGTTGCTCCTCACACTGCGAACGCCGCACCTTGCCTCTCATGCCGGGCAGATCGCGTTCCCCGGAGGCAAGATCGACCCGAGCGACGCATCGCCGACCGATGCGGCGCTTCGCGAGGCGGAGGAGGAGATCGGCCTCGACCGGGCCTTCGTGACACCTGTCGGGACGCTCGACCCCTACCTGACCGGCTCCGGCTATCGCATCGTCCCGGTCGTGGCGATGGTCGACCCTGCCCACCGGTTGACGCTCAACCCGGACGAGGTGGTCAACGCTTTCGAAGTGCCGCTCTCGTTCCTGATGACCCCGGAAAACCACCGGCGGGGCAGTCGTGAATTCAGGGGCGCGACCCGTTACTTCTATGAGATGCCCTTTGGCGAACACTATATTTGGGGCGTGACCGCGGGCATCATCCGCGGGCTCTACGAACGGGTTTTCGGGTAGATGGCGCGGCTCATCGCCTTCAATGCGATCTTCTTTCTCCTGCCGTTCGGCCTCTACGCGGCGTGGCTGTTCGCCACTCGCGGCACTGTGGGCAGCGCCAGTGACTGGCCGCTCCGCACCATCGCCTGGCTTGCGATCGGGGGGGCGGTGCTGATGATTGCCGCGATTCTCGTCTTCATCCAGTTCGACGCGCAGCCGACGAACGACTGCGCCGAGATCGTCGCCGCCCAAGGGCTCGATCCGGCGACGCCGTGCAAGCGCGTATACGTGCCGGCCAAGGTGGTGGACGGCGTCCTCACCCCCGGCCATTTCGAGCTGGTTCCGGAAATCGACCCATAAGGTGCACAGCACTCCGACGCCCATGACCAGCAATCTCCCGAGTCTCGCCGGCGCCGAATGGCTCGCGGCGCCCGGCGTCCGGCGCGTCTTCGCTGCGCTCAACCGCGATGGTGACGAGGCGCGAATCGTGGGCGGGGCGGTGCGCGATGCGCTCGCCGGGCGGCTGGTCGGCGACATCGACTTCGCCACCACCGCCGTTCCGGAGGTGGTGGCGGCGCGGGCGAGAGATGCCGGGCTCAAAGTGGCGCCGACCGGTATCGAGCACGGCACGCTGACCCTTGTCGCCGACGGTGTCGGGTATCAGGTGACCACGCTCCGCGAGGATGTCGAGACCGACGGACGCCGCGCCGTGGTCCGTTTCGGCCGCGACTGGGCCGCCGACGCCCGCCGCCGCGACTTCACCGTGAACGCCCTTCTGGTCGACGCCGCCGGCACCGTGCACGACCCGCTCGGCGGCTATCCGGACGTTGCGGCCCGCCGCGTCCGTTTCATCGGAGACGCCGACCAGAGAATCGCGGAGGACCGGCTCCGCATTCTCCGCTTCTTCCGCTTCAATGCGGAATTCGGCGACGGGGAGTACGACCCGGCCGGGCTTGCCGCATCGATCAGGGCCCGCAACGGCATTGGCGCGCTGTCGGGAGAGCGGATCGGGCAAGAGATGCGGCGCCTGGTCCTCGCGCCGCGTAGCGTCGATGCGCTGGCCCTGATGCAGGACGCCGGCATCCTGCCGGTGATCTTTGCCGGCGTCGGCTACCTCGGGCCGCTTGCCCGCGTCATCGACTTCGAGATGGCCGTCGCCGCGACCCCTTCGGTTGCCCTCCGTCTGGCCGCGCTCGGCTGCCGGGTCGAGGAGGACGCCGATCGGATCGGCGAGCGCCTCAAGCTGACCAATGCCGAGCGGAACCTGATGCGGGCCGCGGTCGCCGCGGCGCGGCGGACGCCCGCGCCCGGCGACGGACGCGCCGCAAGGCGCTTTCTCTACGACCTCACGGAGGAGGCGTATCGGGCCGCGGCGGCGCTCGCCTTCGCCTGGTCGGGGGGTCGCGCAGACATCGCGGCATACGTCGACCTCTACCGTCTGCCGGAGCGCTGGCCTCGCCCGCGTTTTCCGCTTGGCGGGCGCGACGCCCTGGGCGCCGGGGCTTCGCACGGCCCGGCCGTCGGCGCCATGCTCAAGAGCCTCGAGGCCTGGTGGATCGCGGAGGACTTCGCCCCGAGCGAGGATGTGCTCCGCGGGCGCCTGCAGCAGATGATCGCCGCGGCGCAGTGACAATCCGGCGAGGCGGTTTGCCGGCCGGTTGATTCCGGTTAGCCTCACGATATGGCCGAGGGAGCGAGACGGGCAGGCGGACGGTTCTGGCGGGCGATAGCGCTCTTCCTGATCGGCGGCGTCTTCGGAACGGCCTTCGGCGTCGCTCTCGGCTTCTTCTTGTTCCCCTACGTCTTTCCGCCGCCGCCTGCGACCGAAACGGTCACCGAAGAAGACCGCTCCGCCCTTGTCGCCACGGGTAAGTTCATCCACGCCGATCCTTCCGACCCGATCCACTACGGAGAGGGCAAGGTCAGCGTTTACGAAAGGCTTGTGTTCCTCGAAGCAGACTTCAAGGTCGGACCGGGGCCGGCGTACCACGTTTATCTCGTGCCGAAGGCCGAGATCCGTACGTCCGCCGATGTCCTCGACGCGATGTATGTCGATCTCGGCGCCCTCCGCGCCTTTGAAGGCAGCCAGCGCTACCCGGTGCCCGCCGGGGTCGATCTTGCGGACTATCCGAGCGTCGTCATCTGGTGCGAGCGGTTCTCGGTGCTGATTTCGCCCGCCGACCTCAAACCAGCAGCTGGCGGAGGGTGAGATTTGACCGCATCGGCGGCCAACGACCGCGCGAGGCTGGCCGCCTGGCAAGCGGCCAATGTCGACGTCTATTCGAGAGGGTGCCGCTCCCGCGCCACCTTCGTGATCACGGCCACTTCGCCACGGGTGGCATCGAAGACAGGATCGAGTCGACATTGCCGCCGGTCTTGAGGCCGAAGATCGTGCCGCGGTCGTAGAGCAGGTTGAACTCGACGTAGCGGCCGCGTCGGACAAGCTGCTCCTCGCGGTCGGCCTCGCTCCACCGCATTCCGAAATTGCGGCGGACGAGCTTCGGATAGACGTCGAGGAAAGCGAGCCCGACGGCGCGAGTGAAGGCGAAGTCCGCCTCCCAGTCGCCCGAGTTGAGGTAGTCGTAGAAGATGCCGCCGATCCCGCGCATCTCGTTGCGATGCTTGAGGAAGAAATACTCGTCGCACCAGGTCTTGTAACGGGCGTAGTCGGCGACCGGGTGGGCCTCGCACGCAGCCTTCATCGCGGCGTGGAAGTCGACCGAGTCCGGATCGTCCTGGAGCCTCCGCCGGTCAAGGACCGGCGTGAGATCGGCGCCGCCGCCGAACCAGAGGCGGCTCGTCACCACCATCCGGGTATTCATGTGAACGGCGGGGACATTCGGATTCTGCGGGTGGATGATCAGGGAAATGCCGCCGGCCCAAAAGCGCGGATCGTCTTCCGCGCCGGGTATGTCCTTTCGGAACTCGGGCGAAAACTCCCCGTGAACGGCGGAGACATGGACTCCCGCCTTCTCAAACACCCGGCCGTGCATCAGCCCCATCACTCCCCCGCCGCCGTCTCCGCCGGTGTGGTCGTTCCGCTGCCAGAGCCGCTTGATGAGCCGTCCGGGCGGCCGGTCCGCAAATGGCATGCCGGCGGGGATGTCGACCTCGATTTGTTCGAGCGCCGCCGCGATCCGGTCGCGGAGTTCCACGAACCATTCGAAGGCGCGCCTTTTCTTTTCTTCGAGGTCGGACGGGAGGGACATCGGGAATCCTCTGGCTCGGCCGCGAATTCACACGCTTCGCCGGGCGCTGGCAATCCCGGCAAAGCCGCCGGTCTGGCGGAGCGCCTCGCCGAGGACGATCGCCGCCGCCGAAGCGACATTGAGGGAGCGCAGGCCCGGTCGCATCGGGATGACGAGCCGGGCATCGGCCGCCGCATGAACCTCGTCCGGCACGCCGGCGCTTTCCCGGCCGAGGAGGAGGATGTCGCCCGGGGCGAAGGGGAAGTCGGCATAGGCGGTGTCGGCGCGGGTAGTCAGGAGCACCAGACGGGCCCTCTCGGCGCGGCGCGACGCATTGAAGGCCGGCCAATCGACATGCCGGACGATCTCCGCCTGGCCGAGATAGTCCATCCCGGCCCGACGGAGGGCGCGGTCGGAGAAGTCGAATCCTGCCGGGCCGATCAGGTGAACGGGCACACCGAGACAGGCGCCAAGGCGAAGGATGTTCCCGGCGTTTTGAGGAATGTCGGGCTGGTAGAGGGCTAACGCGATCATCCTTTTTAAGTCCGCTCCAGGGTGTGCCCGCCTTCAGACCGCCCTAGATTTCCACGACATCCCATTGCCCGCCCGTCCGATCCGGGCCAAGACAGGCAACGATGCTCGACTGGTTCGCACGGCTCTCCGATCCTTTCGTCGATGCGCCGGTGGTCCGCCCGCCGGATAGGATGATCGCGTTCTACCGCTACTTCCTCGCACCGGTGCGTGGACTCCTTGTCGCGATTGCCATCGTATCGCTCCTCAGCGCGCTCGCCGAGATGGCTCTCTTCGTCTTTCTCGGCGTCATCGTCGACTGGACGACCGACACGCCGCCCGCCGAATTTTTCTCCCGCTACGGCTGGGCGCTCGCCGGAATGGCATTCGTCGTGCTGGTCGTGCGGCCGGTGACCGTTCTCCTCTCCCGCGGCCTCACCACGATCTCCTTCGTGCCGAGCCTCACCGCCATGGTGCGCTGGCGGAGCTACCGCTACGTCCTCCGTCAGAGCCTCTCGTTCTTCCAGAACGACTTCGCCGGTCGGATCGCGCAGAAGGTGCTGCAGAGCGGTCCGGCGCTCCGCGAAAGCGTGGTGAACGTGGTCGAGGGCGTCTTCACCCTCGTCATCTACCTCGCCGGGACCATCGCCCTCTTCGCCGGCCTCGATCCGTGGCTCATCGTGCCCGTCGCGGTGTGGGGGGTCGCCTATCTGATCACGGTCTATTGGCTGGTGCCTCCCGTGCGGGAGAAGTCCGAGGCGGCGGCGGAAGCCAATTCCGGGCTCTCCGGCCGCGTCGTCGACAGCTACACCAACATCCAGGCGGTGAAGCTCTTCGCTCACGCGGAGCGTGAGGAGGAATTCGCCAAGGAAGGCTTCGTCCGGCACATCGCCGCGTTTCGCGACCTCGCCGGCACGATCATGATGATGATGGTGTCGCTCAACGTCATCAACAGCATTCTGATCTTCGCCACCGCTGCGCTCTCGGTGTGGCTCTGGTCGATCGGCGAGATCAGCGTCGGCGCGATCGCCATGGCGAACGCGCTGGTGATCCGCCTCAACCAGATGTCGGGCTGGATTCTCCGCACCATCACCTCGCTCTTCGAGAACATCGGGACGCTCGAGAACGCGATCGAGACGATCAGCCGCCCCCAGGAGATCGTCGACCGGCCGGACGCCAAGCCGCTGGTCGTCACCAACGGGGCGATCGCCTTCGAGGATGTTCATTTCCACTACGGCCGGGCCGGTGGCGTGATCGAAGGCCTCTCGCTGCGGATCGCGCCGGGCGAGAAGGTCGGACTGGTGGGCCGGTCCGGCGCGGGGAAATCGACGCTGGTCAACCTGCTCCTTCGCTTCTACGACCTCGAGCGGGGCCGCATCCTGATCGACGGACAGGACATCGCGACGGTAACGCAGGAGAGCCTCCGCGCCGCGATCGGCATGGTCACCCAGGACACCTCCCTCCTCCATCGCTCGGTCCGCGACAACATCTGTTACGGGCGGCCGTTCGCCACCGACGAGGAGATTGCCGCGGCCGCCGGGCAGGCCCATGCCGCCGACTTCATCGCCGGGCTCCACGACTGGCGCGACCGCACCGGCTACGATGCCCATGTCGGCGAGCGCGGGGTGAAGCTTTCCGGCGGCCAGCGCCAGCGGATCGCCATTGCCCGCCTCCTCCTCAAGAACGCGCCGATCCTCGTGCTCGACGAGGCGACCAGCGCGCTCGACTCGGAGGTCGAGGCGGCGATCCAGGAGCAGCTCTACGGACTGATGGAGGGTCGCACCGTGATCGCCATCGCCCACCGGCTCTCGACCATCGCCGTGCTCGACCGGCTGGTGGTGATGGATGAGGGGCGGATCGTCGAGGAAGGAACGCACCAGGCATTGCTCGCCCGCAACGGCCTTTATGCCCAGCTCTGGCGCCGGCAGTCGGGCGGCTTCCTAGGCC
Source organism: Bauldia sp. (assembly GCA_035699585.1). GTDB lineage: Bacteria > Pseudomonadota > Alphaproteobacteria > Rhizobiales > Kaistiaceae > Bauldia. The sequence goes on along the minus strand of DASSPO010000133.1, from coordinate 4,884 downwards.
TCGACGAGGTACCGGAGCGCGCCGCCGCGGAGTAGCATCGTGGCGGGCCTGCAACACCGGTTGCGGAAACTGCGCCTTGCCCTGCGAAAGTCGTATTCTTCGGCGCGAATTCGGCTATCAACGTCGCGCCGGACGATTCACGTCGCCCGCGCGAGCCGTGAGGGATGAAGAGGAGAGGCCGATGGAACGCAATGTGTCGATCATCAGATCCGACCTGGCGTCTGCCGCCGGCCTCCGGATGCCCCTCGTCACGGCCCGTTAGCTACACCAAAGTTCACGCCTGAACGAGGGCCCCCGGCGCAAGAGCGCCGTGGGGGGCGCCTCCATCCGCGGTCCTCCTGGTCGGTTCTGACCTCCGGGCATTCCCTGCCCGGATCGAGCCCGCGCCCCGGCGCGTCCACCTTCCGACGATTCTCCGGTTCAAAGCCATGTTCCGCCTGTTCGAGAATTTCATCGACCCCTTCCGGCCGCACGACGAGTCGATGCCGCCGGCTTCGATCCTGGGGTTCTACTGGCGCTATACGCGCCAGGTCTGGCCCGCGCTGCTCGCCCTCATGGTTGCGGGCCTGATCGTCGCCCTCATCGAGGTCGCCATGTACGACTATGTCGGCTCGATCGTCGATCTGCTCGCGACCACGAGCCCCGGCGCGCTCCTCGCCGACTACGGGCCGACCTTCCTGTGGATGGGCTTCGTCATCGTCATTGCCCGGCCGGTGATGATCATCCTCCAGCAGCTCCTCATCGACCAGACGCTGGCGCCCTCCTTTACCAACCTCATCCGTTGGCAGACGCACCGCTATGTGTTGCGCCAGTCGGTCGGCTTCTTCGCCGACGACTTCGCCGGCCGGATCGCGTCGAAGATCGTGCAAACCGGCCCCTCGCTCCGCGAGTCGGTGGTGCAGGTCTGCGAGGCGGTTTGGTTCGTCTCGATCTATGCGGTGAGCGCTCTCATCCTGTTCGGCGAGATCGACTGGCGGCTGACCGTCCCGCTGACCGCCTGGGTGGTGTTGTTCATCGCGATCCTGGTCCACTTCGTGCCGCGCATCCGGGACCGCTCGACGACCGTCTCGGAAGCCCGCTCGGTGATGACCGGGCGCTTCGTCGACAGCTACACCAATATCCAGACGGTGAAGCTCTTCGCCCATGCGGCACGCGAGGATGCCTATGCCCATGAGGTGATGACCGATCATACGGCCAAGTTCCGCGCCGAAACCCGGCTGATCACGCTCATGAACGGCGCGGTGGCGATCTCCAACGGCGCGCTTATCGCCGGCACCATGGCGCTTGCGATCTGGCTCTGGGCTCGCGGCGACCTCACTCTCGGTGCGATCGCGCTGACGAGCGGCCTCACCATTCGCATCTCGACCATGTCGGGCTGGATCATGTGGACCGCGATCAACGTCTTCGAGTCGATGGGCACGGTGCAGGAGGGACTGGAGACCATCGCGCGGCCGAACCGGCTCGTGGATGCCCCGGGGGCGAAGGAGCTGGTGGTCGCCAAAGGCGAGATATGCTTCGATCGCGTCCGCTTCCACTACGGCCGCGAGAACGGCGTGATCGACGACCTGTCGCTCACCATCCGGGCCGGTGAGAAGGTCGGCCTCGTCGGCCGCTCCGGCGCGGGCAAGTCGACGCTGGTCAACCTGCTGCTACGCTTCTACGACCTTGAGGGCGGGCGAATCCTCATCGACGGCCAGGATATTGCCGGGGTGACGCAGGAGTCGCTCCGCCGGCAGATCGGCCTCGTCACCCAGGACACCTCGCTGCTCCACCGCTCGATCCGGGACAACATCCGCTACGGGCGGCCGGACGCGAGCGAAGCGGAGATCGAGGCGGCGGCAAGGCTTGCCCACGCCGACGCCTTCATCCCCGAACTCAGGGACAAGTACGGGCGGAGCGGCTACGACGCTCATGTCGGGGAGCGCGGAGTGAAGCTCTCCGGCGGCCAGCGGCAGCGCATCGCCATCGCCCGCGTGCTCCTCAAGGACGCGCCGATCCTGGTGCTCGACGAGGCGACGAGCGCGCTCGACTCGGAAGTGGAGGCGGCCATCCAGGAGTCGCTCTACCGGCTGATGGCGGGAAAGACGGTGATCGCGATCGCCCACCGTCTCTCGACCATCGCCGCCATGGACCGGCTGGTGGTGATGGACAAGGGCGCCGTGGTCGAGACCGGCTCGCACCGCGAACTACTCGCCAAGGGCGGCATCTACGCGGGCCTCGGGCAGCGCCAGTCGGGCGGCTTCCTCGGCGTCGACGCGGCCGAGGCGGCCGAGTAGCGCGGGGAGGCTGCCCTGTGAACGAGGTCACAGCTATGCCCTTGGGGATCGGTCACAAGGACCGGCTGCGGTGGGACGCGGCCGGCGCCGCCGGCATTGCGGACCGCGCCTTGCTCGTCCGCGACCCAGGCCGCATGGTCATCCGCAACCAAAGGGGAAGGCGGACGCTCCTGCGCCGTGGGCCCGGCCTGTGCCCGCCGCATGCCGTCCGACTGCTGCCAGGCTGAATCGATGGAGAACGCCCGTGTTCGCCGCCTTTGAACGTCTGGTCGACCCATATCCGGCGGCCGAGCCGGAAATGCCGCCGAGAGGGCTTTTCGCCTTCTGCTACCACTATACGCGGCCGTTCCTCGTCCCGCTCATCGCCATGGCGGCGCTGACCGCGCTGATCTCGGTGATCGAAATCGTCTTCTTCGCCTTCATCGGCGACCTGGTCGACTGGCTATCCGCCGCGGACCGCGCCACGTTCCTCGACGTGCATGGCGGCGAGCTGATCGTGATGGGCCTGGTCGTGGTGGTCGGCTTCCCGCTCGCGACGCTCCTCCAGAATCTCTTCATGTTCCAGTCGATCTACGGGAACTTCCCGATGCTCGTCCGCTGGAAGGCGCACCGCTACATCCTCGGCCAGAGCCTCGACTTCTTCCACAACGAGTTCGCCGGCCGGGTATCGCAGAAGGTGATGCAGACCGCCCTCGCCGTTCGCGAGACGGTGACCAAGATCCTCGATGTCTTCGTCTATGTCGTCGTCTACTTCATCGGCACGCTCTACCTTGTCGGCCGCGCCGACCTGTGGCTGACGCTGCCGCTGGTGATCTGGCTTGCCGCCTATGTCGGCATCCTCGTCTTCTTCATCCCGCGGCTCCAGCGCATCTCGATGGTCCAGGCCGACGCCCGGGCACAGATGACCGGCCGCGTCGTCGACAGCTACACCAACATCCAGACCATCAAGCTTTTCGCCCATACGCTCCGCGAGCAGGACTATGCCCGCGACGCGATGGACGAGTTCATGGTCACGGTCTACCGTCAGATGCGGCTCGTGACCGAGCTCAACGTCTCGCTTCACGTCGCCAACTCGCTGCTGCTCGCCGCCGTCGCCGGGGTTGCGATCTACGGCTGGCTCGAGGACATCGTCTCCCTCGGGGCAATCGCCGTCGCCATCGCGCTCGTCATGCGTATCCGCGCCATGTCACAGTGGATCCTCTGGGAAACGGCGAACCTCTTCGAGAATATCGGCACCGTCGCGGACGGGATCACCACGATTGCCCAGCCCGTTGCGATCACCGACAAGCCGAAGGCCGAAGAACTCAACGTCAGCCGCGGCGAGATCGTCTTCGACCACGCCCGCTTCCACTACGGAAGGCAGCACAAAGTCATCGAGGACTTCTCGCTGGTGATTGCACCGGGCGAGAAGGTCGGGCTGGTTGGCCGTTCCGGCGCGGGGAAATCGACGCTAGTCAACCTGCTCCTCCGCTTCTACGACCTCGAGGGCGGCCGCATCCTGATCGACGGGCAGGACATCTCGAAGGTGACGCAGGAGTCACTCCGCCGCCAGATCGGCATGGTGACTCAGGACACCTCGCTCCTCCACCGCTCGGTCCGCGAGAACATCGCCTACGGCCGGCCGGATGCGACCGAGGAGGAAATCGTTGCGGCGGCGCGGCAGGCCGAGGCCGACGACTTCATCCGCGATCTCGCCGACGCCAAGGGACGGAAGGGATACGACGCCCATGTCGGCGAGCGCGGCGTGAAGCTCTCCGGGGGGCAGCGACAGCGGATCGCCATCGCTCGGGTGCTGCTCAAGGATGCGCCGATCCTGATCCTCGACGAAGCGACCAGCGCGCTCGACTCCGAGGTCGAGGCGGCGATCCAGGGTTCGCTCTATCGCCTCATGGAAGGCAAGACCGTGATCGCCATCGCCCACCGGTTGTCGACGATCGCCGCCATGGATCGCCTCGTCGTCCTCGATCATGGCCGCATCGCCGAAATCGGCTCCCACGACGAGCTCCTGCGCCGGGGTGGCCTCTACGCCCAGCTTTGGAGCCGGCAGTCCGGCGGCTTCCTCGACGTCGGACTGATGCAGGCGGTCGGGGCGTAGCGGGCCCCCGGCGGCATATATGGCTTGAGGGTCTATAGAGATTCCGCCAGTCCCCGACGGCTGCCGGGACCACGAGAGCTCGTCCGGGGCCGCGACCGATGAGCGGGGCTGAGCCGCTCCCCCGCGACAATGTGCGCAAAGCGCCCTCGCGGTCTGGACAAATTCCGATCACGCTGGCTAAACAGGCGCGGGCTCTGGGGAATCTTCCGGAAATGCGGGGGAAATGGGCCCTGACGGGCCACAAGGGGAGCAACCTTGGCAAGCACCTTTGACGTCGAGGACGAGGCGCAGCCGACCCGGCGCGACTTCCTCTATATCGCAACCGGCGCGATGGCCGCCGTCGGCACCGCGGCCGTCGCCTGGCCGATTATCGACCAGATGAACCCGGACGCCGCGGCCCTGGCGCTCGCCAGCATCGAGGTCGACATCTCCGCGCTCGAGCCGGGCCTGTCCCTCACCGTGAAGTGGCGCGGCACGCCGGTCTTCATCCGCAACCGCACCGAGAAGGAGATC
>DASSPO010000132.1:0-43605 GCA_035699585.1 Bauldia sp. | reverse complement strand
GTGCTGGTGACGGCGTGGTTCGGCGGAACCGTTTGAGAAGTAAAGTCAGCCACGTTGCACGCCTCGATCTATGACGACTCGCGTCAGCCCACCGAGCCGCGAACGGTGATTCTATGGTGGAGGGGGAGCAGGCGGCTCAGGCGTCTGCTCGAGGATGGTTTGGTCGACCGTTGATTGCGCGGAGAACCGTGCCGACTTCGGGCCCTCGCGCCCGGCGACGATCCCACCGTCGCCGCCTTTGGCCACATCGTTCAGCGTCACCGAGGCGGCGTTGAACCGTACAGCCCCCAATGCGCCGATTTCGACCGCCTGGTTGACGCGCAGCTGCACCGCCCGCGAGTCGATCCTTGACTTCACGGAGCAGGTGCCGCCCGTGCATACGATCTTGGTGCAGCCTTGGCCGTTGTTGCCGGCCTTCTTGGCCTGGCAGGTCGAATCGTGGGTGACCAGAGCGGCGCCGCCGCGGATGCCGAGGGAGGCGACCGGCGTGTTGATCGTCGCCCCCGCCGTGTGGCTGATCTGGCCGCCCACGAAGCGGAGCGCCCCTTTGGTGAGGCTTGCGGCGAAGCGGCCGCCGCCCGCGCCCGGGTTGTAGACGAACTCGTCTATCACGAGGTTGCTGTTCGGGCCGATGGTCAGCGTTGTCTTGTCGTTGAACATCACTTGGAGCGAGCCGGAGCCGCTCGTCTGGATGCGCTCCTTCGAGACGATGCCGGTGCCGATCTCGAGGGTACGGGAGCTGCCGCCCGGCGGGGTCCCGGTCGAGGTCGGGCGGACCGCTGCCGCGGCGCCGACGGTTTCGCTCCGGGCGCCCGGCGGCGCAAGGAGAAGGGTCGCTCCGATGGTGATGGCTGCGGCCCGGACGATGCGCGTTTTCATGGCCACCTCTAGAATCTGCCCTGCGGGCCGATCACCACCTTGACGTTCTCATAGTCGTCGCGGTCGACGTTGGAAATGTTCTGATTGTACTCGACGGCTAAACCAAGGCCGATATTGTCCCGCCACGGTATTTCGAGGTTGGCGCCGACCCCCCAGAACGTCTCCTCGCGCATCGTCTTGTAGCCGGCGAATTCCTCCGGCGGCGCGATGCCCTTGAAATCCGTATAGGAAATGGTCGCGAACGGGGAGAACAGCCAGCCCTCCCTTCCGAAGGCGTCGAAGGCGATCTGCACCCCCACATTGGCGAAATACTGATCGTAGCTCTGGTAGGCCTTGGCCGCCTCGTTCCGGTTATAGCCGAGACGGGAGTTCCAGCTGATGTCGTCGGAGAACTGCCCGCCGAAGTTCACCGCATAGGTATAGATCTCGCCGGTCTGGTCCGGCGCGTCCGGGTAGTCGGGAGAGCTGTAATAGGTCCGGTTCTTGTACTCGAACTGGGGCTCCACCCACCAGCCGTCGGCGAACACCCAGCGCAGGAGCGCGCCCGCCCCATAGGCTGCCTCGTAAGGCTCGTCGCCGAGGAGAATGCCCTGGATCAGCCCGTAAGGTTTCACCGACAGGGCTTGGTCCCCGGTCGAGAATCTCGGTCCTGCCGCAAGCTCGGCAAATCCGAGGTCGAGGCGGTTCACCTTGTCCTGATCGGCATAGTAGCCGGAGAGCGTGCCTTCGATGGCGACGTTCTTGTCGATCGGGGTGTCGAGTCCGAGCGTGCCCAGGGCGAAGCTGTTCCAGTCCGGCTGCGGCTTTTCGAACGGAAACGGCTCGTTGAGGCCGAGTTCGACGGAGCCGATATTGGCATTGGTCTGGTAGCGCGCGCCGACCTGGCCGAAACCGCTCCACGGCGATCCGCGCACGCCCCGCTCCGCCTGCCGGGTGAGCGCGGCGATCTCGTCGAGCTGAGCGTCGCTTAGGCCGGGGAGCGCGACGGCGTCCTTGAGATAGCCGGAGGCCGCGGCATAGGACTCGATCTTGAGGTAAAGCCGTGCCGCCTCGAGCTGGAGTTCGGCGTTGTCCGGCTCGTAGAAGATGAGCCGCTCCACCGCCCCGATCGCCGCATCGTAGTCCTCGAGCTCGATTGCGATCTCGACCATGCGCCGGTTGAGCGCGCGGTCGGAGGGATCGGCCAGCAGCCTCTGGTAGATCGCGTCGAGTTCGGCGCGGAGCGCGGCGGGGTCGGCGGCGGCGAACGCCGGCGAGAGCGCCAGCATCAGCGCGCCCCCGCACAACAGGCGTGACAGCAACTTCCCCCGCAGTCCCATCACTAAACCCGGATGCACCCAACCAACAGAAAAGCCTCACCATGCCGGCGGGCCGGCCGGCGAAAGCCAAACTCTTAATTCTGTTTTAACAGACGTAAGAGGGTGTTGGTCAAAGTTCTATGCACAAAAATTCGGCGAAACCGTCAGTCTTGTGACTGTTTTGCCACGCGGGTCGACGTATTCCATCTCGAAAGCGACCCCGTTTTCGTTGAGATAACGTATTTCCCGCGCCTCCCGGTCGCAAAAGAGCGACCTCACCGTACGCTGGATATAGGCGTTGAAGGCCGCGACCTCGTCCTCGGCCATCACCCTGCCCACGGCGTAGCCGAGGTTGAGCGTCATGCCGTCAAGATCGACGCGGGTCAGCGACAGTTCCGGTCCCGCCGCCCGCGGCACGCTTTCCCTCAGCCCCTCGGCGAAGGCCGCGAGCTTGGCCATGATGTCGGCCGGCGGGTTACCCGCCGGTCGAACCGGCCCGAGGGCGGGGGACGACCCCTCGCCAACGGTGTCGGCGGCTGCCTGCCCGACCGCCTGATCGAGGTCGACGAGTTCGGCAAGGGTCTGCACCACCGTGGTGAAGCCCTTCGAAGCGGAAACGACGGCAGTCGCTCCTGCGACCAGGCCGATGAGGAAGGCGGTCATGACGGCGCCAAGACCGAAGCCGCGCCTGGCATATGGCGCCGACCCCGGGCCCGGCGGCATCGTCGCCTCGTCCGGATCGCCAAGGTAACCGGGCCCCGGCGCTGGCCGCGCGGCTCGCCGCCGGTCGCGGAAATTCGAGATCACCGCCCCCGCAAGCAGTATTGCGAGAAGGGCGACCACGGCGCCGGCGATCCCGGCAAGCACGGGACTTTCCTCGATGATGGACGCGAGCATGACCTTCACAGGGGCAAGGCCGACAGCCGGACATGATAGGCCACGGCCCGGCTGCCCGCCAGCGGCGGGCGCCCCGCTTCGACAAGGCCGATGGCCGATGATATGAGCGGTGGTCGCCACCGCCCCGCACCCGCCCTCATGCGCGCCGATCATCCCGAAGCCGCCGGACCCCGATGACGGTCAGAACCGGCTGGACCTATGTTCTTCTGGTCGTCGCAGCTCTGGTCGGGGCGACCGCCCTTCGCGTTCTCGACCCTTTCTTCCTTCAGGCCCTGCGTCTGATTGCCTTCGATTCCTATCAGCGCCTGGAACCAGAGGCCTATGACCCGGCGATGCCGGTGCGGGTCGTCGATATCGACGAGGAGTCGCTGGCGCGCGTCGGGCAATGGCCGTGGCCAAGAACGACGATCGCGCAACTGGTCGATCGGCTTGCCGCCCAGGGCGCCGCGGCGATTGCTTTCGATATTCTCTTCGCCGAGCCGGACCAGACCTCGCCCGAGCAGTTCCTGGCGCGGTTGCCGCCGGAAGAAGCGGCCTCGCTCGGGCCCTTGTTGGCCGGTCGCGTGAGCCATGATTCCGTCTTGGCCGATGCCATCGGACGCGCTCCGACCGTGCTTGCTGCGGCGCTCACCGCCCGCCCGTCCGGCGTGCCGCTGCCGGCCAAGGCGGGCTTCGCCGTTGCCGGCGACGACCCGCTGCCGTTCATGCCCCGCTTCGCCGGCAGTTCCTCGAACCTGCCGATCCTTGACGAGAAGGCCTCCGGCATCGGCGCGATCAACTGGATTCCGGACCGCGACCAGGTCGTCCGGCGGATCTCGATCGTCTACGGCCTCGGCGACCGGTTCGTACCGGCCCTGTTCGCCGAGGCGCTTCGCGTGGCGCAAGGCGCGAGCACCTACATCCTCAAGTCCTCGAACGCGAGCGGCGAAAGCGCCTTTGGCCGGGAGACCGGGCTTAACAACATCAAGTGGGGAGCGATCGAGACTCCGACCGACGCCGACGGCGCGATCTGGCTTCAATTCCGTCATTCCAATCCCGCCGCCTTCATACCCGCCTGGAAAGTGCTTTCGGGCGAGAACGACCCCGGCGAGGTTGCCGGCGTCATCCTCCTCGTCGGCACCAGCGCGCCCGGTCTCAACGACCTTCGCGCCACGCCGCTCGACGCGGCGCTCCCCGGAGTCGAAATCCATGCCCAGGCGATCGAACACATACTGTCCGGCCGCACGCTCTCCCGGCCCGACTATGCACCGGCGGTCGAGGTGCTTCTGGTCCTGCTGGTCGGTGCGGCCCTCGGCGTGGTCCTGCCGCGCGTCTCGGCCGGCTCGGCGGCGCTCCTCGGCAGCTCGATCATCCTTGCGATATTTGTTGGCGGCTGGCTCGCCTACGACCGCCTCCACATTCTCATCGACCCGTCCTATCCGGCGCTGGCTATTGCGTTCCTGGTGGCGGTGGCGACGCTTTACGTCTACCGGCGCGTCGAGCAGCAGCGAAGCCAGGTGCGCCTCGCCTTCTCCCACTATGTGGCGCCTGCGGTGGTCGACGAGCTCATCGCCCACCCCGAGCGGCTCGAGCTCGGCGGCGAGGTTCGCGAGCTCACGATTCTGTTCTGCGACGTGCGGAATTTCACCTCGATCTCGGAGACTCTCACCGCCCACGAGCTGACGCACTTCATCAACAGCCTGCTGACGCCGCTGACCGACATCATCCTCAAGCGCCGCGGCACCATCGATAAGTACATGGGCGACGCGATCATGGCCTTCTGGAACGCGCCCCTCGACGATCCGGCGCACGCCGGCAACGCCTGCGCGGCGGCGGTCGAGATAGCGGAACGCATGCGCGATCTGAACGACGCCTGGAGGCGCGAGGCGGAGGAGAAGGGGCGGCGATATGTGCCGGTCGCGGTGGGTATCGGAATCAACTCCGGAAACTGCTGCGTCGGCAATCTCGGCTCCTCGCAGCGTTTCGATTATTCGGCGATCGGCGACGACGTGAACGTCGCCTCCCGGCTCGAGGGCCTGTCCAAGCAGTATGGCGTCACGATTGTGGTGGGCGAAACCACCGCCGCGCAGGTCAAGGACTCGCTCCTCGAGCTCGATCTGATCAAGGTCAAGGGCCGCACCGCGCCAAGCCGGCTTTATACGATGACCGCGGCGCTCGGCGCCACGGAGATGGCCCTGGCGAAGCTCATGCCGTTGCACGCGGCGATGCTCGCCGCCTATCGCGACCGGTCCTGGGATCGCGCCGAGGCCCTGATCGCCGAATGCCGTGCGATAGGCGTTGCGGCGCTCGGCAAGCTTTACGACGTCTATCAGTCGCGCATCGAATTCTGGCGCGAGTCCCCGCCGCCGGCCGATTGGGACGGCTCGTTCACCGCGACTGAAAAGTAGAGGATCGCGAAACCGGATCGCGCTGCGCGCCGAGGGCCACCCTGTGCCGCCCCGGGCCGCCGGGCGGTTGCGAAGGAAGAGCACATTGCGCTAAGTCCAGCCGCATAGGGGATAGGACGCTGGGCACTTGTCGCTGAAGGCTCTGGCAGACCGCCTTGGGTTTCGCTCGCGCGCCGGGCGCAAGCACCGCGATGACCCGCAGCTTGAGCGCGAGCGGAAGCTGATCCGCGACAGCGGTCTTTTCGACGCCGCCTTCTACCTCAGGCAAAGCCCCAATCTCGCCGGCAAGAAGACCGACCCGATCTCCCACTACCTGCGGGAGGGCGCGCGGCAGCGAAAGAACCCCTCGCGCGCCTTCGACACCGGGTTCTATCTCGACAGCAATCCCGACGTCGTGGCCGCCGGCGTCAATCCGCTGGTCCATTTTCTCGGCGTCGGCCGGGCCGAGGGGCGGAAGGCCACCGCCGATCCCGAGGATTGGGACGCGCGCGATGTTCCGACGCTGACGATGACGTCGGAGGTGAGCCGCCGTCGACCGGTCTACCTCGTTCCCGCCTATCTCGCCGAGCGGAACACGACGCGCTACCGCGCCTATCACCTGGCCGAGCTTCTCGCCGACACCGCCGTCGCGGTGATCGATTTCCGGGCGCCTCCGCCCGGCTTCTTCGCGCAATTGCAGGACGGCGGCATCGTCATCCTGCAGCGCCTGCCCTTCAACAAGGAGACGGAGACTTTTCTTCTCCGGCTCCGGGAGTCGCCGGCGCTCATCGTCTACGACATCGACGATCAGGTCTTCGACCCGAATGAGCTCGAGGACTGGCGTCTCGACGGGCTGGATGTCCCCCCGGCGCAATACGCCCGCTGCATGGCGCTCGCCGATCATTTCCTCGTGTCGACGACGCGGCTTCGTGACAAGGTCGAGCGGCGCTTCCGCCGTCCGGCCCATGTCATCACCAATTGCCTCAACCGCGAGATCGTCGTCGCTTCGGAAGCTGCCGCGATCGGACCGCGCCACGCCGCGGATGATCCCTTCATCATCGGCTACGCGTCGGGCTCCAAGACCCACGAGCAGGACCTCGAAGTCGTCCTGCCGGCGCTGGCCCGGTTCCTCCGCGCCAATCCGCGGGCCGAGTTGCACTGCATCGGCCATCTCGACGTCCCGAAGTCCCTGAAGCAGGAATTCGGGAGCCGCATCGTCCGCCGTCGTGCCGTACATTGGCGAAAGCTGCCGGAAGCCCTGGCGCAGTCCTCCGTTCAGATCGTTCCGCTCGCCGACTGTACCTTCAACCGGTACAAGAGCCACATCCGCTTCCTCGAGGCCGCCGCTGTCGGCGTCCCCTCCGTGGTTTCGCCGGTGGGCGAGCTCGCCGCAACAGTCGTTCACCAAGAGACCGGCTTTGTTTGCGGTGATGCGGAAAGCTGGTTCGAGGTTCTCCAGAAGCTCCATGACGACCCCTCGCTCCGGTCGCGGGTCGGCACTGCTGCCCGCCGTCATGTGACCACGTACTTCACCACGCGGTCGCCTTTCCTTCGCGCCCGGGCGGAGCGCGCGCTGGGTGACCTGGAGCTCGGCGTTTGCCGCGACAAGCTGTCGATCGCGATGGTCGCATCCGGCCCGAGCGACACGGTCAGGGCCACCATCGAATCGATCTACCGGACGACGACCGTGCCCTTCGAGATCTGTGTCTGGATCAACCCCGGGGATGAGGCGATCCGTGCCTATCTCCGTGGCCTCTCCCACGACAATCTGCTCGTGGTCGAGTCGAGCCGACCCGTCGTCGCAGCGGAAGCACGCAACTACCTCTCCGGCATCATTGCCGAGCGTTTCGTGTGTGGAGTCGATGCCGGCTATGAGATGCCGGATCGTTGGGACATCCGCATGATTGCCGCCGTCAAGGCGATACCCGATCTCGGCTGGCTGTCGACCAATCTCACGCCGGAGAGCTCCGGCATCCGCGAGCGCGGCCCGGTCGACTCCTTTCCCGGGGGCGTCTCGCTGTTTCGCCCATCGGTCGTCGGCGACTGGGTGATGTTCAGCACGGCCTCGGCCTTCCGGAAGATCGGCCCGTACCGGGAGACCCCGGAGGGCACTGCCGCCGACTACACCCGTCGCGCGCGGGCCCTTGGGCTTTATGCCGGTCATGTCCGCGGCGTTGTCGGCCGCTACGGAGAGGTGTCCTCAGGCGCCGCGCGGCCGCTGCATGTCGCGATCAAGGTCTGCACACCGGTCGGCGAGGACGAGAATGTCTGGGGCGACACGCATTTCGCCCACGGTCTCAAGGCGTCGCTGGAGACGATGGGTTACCGGGTACGCGTCGACAAGCTCGAGGAGTGGTACGACGCGAACAGTCGTTCGACCGACATCGTCATTCACCTGCTCGGCATCAGGAAATACGAGCCGGACCCCCGCCACCTCAACCTGCTTTGGATCATCAGCCATCCGGACCTGATCGACCCGGACTTTCTCTACGGCTTCGACCACGTCTTCTGCGCCTCCGACCCGATCGCGGACCGTGTGCGGCAGCTCGCGCCCGAGGTCAGGGCGGAGACCTTGCTTCAGTGCACTGACACGCGCGTTTTCCATCCCGACGACCGGGTTCCCCGGGATCTTGGCGTCGTCTTCGTCGGAAATTCGCGCAAGGTCTATCGCGAGGCCGTGCGTCTGGCCGTCGACGAGGGGTTCGACGTTGCGATCTGGGGGACGCTTTGGGAGTCGTTCGTCGATCGCCGCCACATTCGCGGCCAGAGCCTGACCAACAGCGAAGTCGCCGACGTCTATCGCCGCGCCACGGTCGTGCTCAACGATCACTGGGACGATCAGCGGCGGGACGGCCTGGTCAACAACCGCATCTTCGATGTGCTCGCCTGCAACACGATCGTCCTCTCCGATGCCAATCCCGGCCTCGCCGCGTTGTTCGAGGGTCGCGTCCCGACCTTCGCCGATCGGGCGGGGTTTGCCTCCGCGCTGAATAGGCTGCTCCGCGACCCCGATCGCGACCGCCTCGCCGCCGAACTCGGCGCGGAGACCCGGGCCAGGCATAGCTTCGACGAGCGGGCAAGAATGATCCACGCCGCCATCTCCCAGCTCGTTCGCGACCGCGCCACCTACAAGGACGGCCTGCTCGCCTCGGTCCGGAGGCAGCGCGCCGAGGCTGCGCAGACTCGGGCGAAGGACGTTACCGAAACCGCCATATAGGCCGCGACCGCCCTGGCCGGGCACCGCCGCGGTCGGCCGGCTCAGTGCGTCGCGTCGGGCATCGAGGCCTTCTTCCGCTCGATGAAGTCGCGGAGCGCCTCGTCGATACCGGGATCGATCGGCGGCGGCTCGTATTCGGCAAGCATCTTCTTCCAGATCGCATTGGCGCGCTGCGCCTCGTCAAGCCGGCCTTCCGCTTCCCATTGCTCGACCGAATTGTTGTCGGCAACGAAGGAGCGGTAGAACGCCTTCTCGAAATTCGCCTGGGTGTGCTCGCAGCCGAGGAAGTGCCCGCCGGGCCCGACCTGGCGGAAAGCTTCCATCGCCTGGCCGTTCTCGGAAAGGTCTATGCCCTTGGCCAGCACCTGCATCATGCCGAGTTGATCGGTGTCCATGACGAACTTCTCGTAGGACGAGGCAAGGCCGCCCTCCATCCAGCCCGCTGCGTGGAGCACGAAATTGGCCCCGGCGTGGATCGTCGGTACCAGCGTCTGGGCGCTTTCGTAGGCGGCTTGGGCGTCGGGTATCTTGGAAGCGCAGAGCGACCCGCCGGTGCGGAAGGGCATGTTCATGCGACGCGCGAGTTGCCCGGCGCCGTAGATCGCGAGCGCGGCTTCCGGCGTGCCGAAGGTCGGCGCGCCCGACTGCATCGACAAGGTCGACACGAACGTGCCGAACACCACCGGCGCCCCGCGCCTGACGAGCTGGACGAAGGCCGTCCCGGCGAGCACCTCGGCGAGCACCTGGGCGAGCGTGCCGGCCACCGTCACCGGGCTCATCGCGCCGGAGAGGATGAAGGGCGTGATGATCACCGCCTGGTTGGCTTCGGCATAGGTCTCCGCCGCGCCGAGCATGGTGGCGTCCCAGACCAGCGGCGAGTTGGCGTTGATCAGGCTCATCACCACGACATGGTCGTCGAGGAACTTCTCGCCGAACAGGATGCGCGACATGGCCACCGTATCGGCGGCACGGAGCGGATGGGTCACCGAGCCCATATAGGCCTTGTCCGACCAGCGCATGTGCGCATAGACCATCTCGAGGTGACGCTTGTTGACCGGGAGATCCACCGGCTCGCAGACAGTGCCGCCGGAATGGTGGATGTAGGGGCTGGCATAGGCGAGCTTCACGAAATTGCGAAAGTCCTCGATCGTGCCGTAGCGGCGGCCGCGGTCGAGGTCGTGGACGAAGGGCGAGCCGTAGACCGGGGCGAACACGGTGTTCATGCCGCCGATCGGCACGTTCCGTTCGGGGTTGCGGGCATGCTGGACAAACTCGGACGGGCAGCTCGCGCAGAGGCTCCGCGCCAGCCCGCGCGGGAAGCGGACGCGGGTACCCTGCACGTCCGCGCCGGCCTCCCGCAGAAGCGCGAGAGAGCGGGGGTGTTCGCGGAACTCGATGCCGATCTCCTCCAGGATCGTCTCGGCATTGCGCTCGATGACCGCCAGGCCTTCCTCGTCGAGGACGTTGGTGAGCGGCAGCTTCCGCACGATGTAGGGCGTCGCCGCGGCGCGGCTCTGAAGCCGGGCGGCGCGGCGCGCCTCCCGGCCGCGGCGGCCTCCGTCGCGGCGCGATCCCTTGGCGTCATCCGGCGGCGGCGCGACCAGCGGCCCGACCCGCGCCACGATATCCTCGATCGTCGGCCGGGCGCTCTTCTGATGCGTGTCGAGCGCGGCGCGCATCGCGGCAAGATGCTCGGGCGAGGTGCCGCAGCATCCGCCGATGATGCGGGCGCCGGCGTCGACGGCGAGGCGAACGTAGTCGGCCATGAGCGCCGGCGTGCCGGAATAGTGGACATGCGCGCCGTCCACCACCGGGACGCCGCAATTGGCCTTGGCGATGATGATCGCGTCGGGCCGCGCCGCGGTCATGCCGAGCACCGAGACGAGGAGGTCGGAGGCCCCGACCCCGCAGTTGCCGCCGACCGCGATCGGCCCGCCGGGAAGCGCGGCGGCGAACTCGGCGAGGGCGGCCGGGGCCACACCCATCATGGTCTTGCCGGCGGTGTCGAAGCTCGCCGTGGTGGTGAAGGGCATACCAGCCTTGGCCGCGGCCTTCGCCGCGGCGCGGATCTCCTCGAGCGCCGACATCGTCTCGATCCAGATCACATCGGCGCCGCCCTCCTTGAGGCCCTCGATCTGCTCGATGAAGACCTCGACCGCCTCATCCTCGGTGAGCGGGCCAAGCGGCGCGAGGAGATCGCCGGTCGGTCCGACCGAGCCGCCGACCACGACCGGCCGGCGCGCGGCGTCGGCGACGGCGCGGGCGTTCTGCGCCGCGAGCCGGTTGAGTTCGCGGACACGGCCCTCGAGGCCGTGCAGCGCCAGCCGCCTGCGGTTGGCGCCGAAAGAGTTGGTGAGAATGATGTCGGCTCCGGCATCGACGAAGCTCTGGTGCAGCGCGCGGATGCGGTCGGCATGGGTCTCGTTCCATAGCTCCGGGGAGTCGCCGGAGGTGAGGCCCATATTGAACAGGTTGGTGCCGGTCGCCCCGTCGGCGAGGAGAACGGGACGCGAGGCGAGGAGCGATTCAAGCGAGGAGCGCATGGTGGCTACGGCCCGTCTGGGGCGGAATAGCGAAGCCTATTCCGCCGTGCATGGTTGAACGTCAGTGGAGTTCGGGTTCCGACGGCGTCACGGCGAGCGACGGCACGAGGAGCGGCTCCAGCCGCTCTGTCGGCGGAAGGTCGACGATGGTGCGGTAGCCGGTCGGCGTCGGGTCGCGGTGGATGCGGGTCTGGAGGGTCGCGGCGATGATCACCCGGACCTCGACGGTACCGAAGGCGGCGTAGAATTTGACAAGCTGAACGGTGTCGGGTTTCAGCCCCGCGGCCGATATCCGGACTTTCACCCATTCCCGCCTCCCCTTCGTCTCCGCCGCTCCGGCACCGGCTCCGCTCGCGCCGGCAGCGTCACGACCGCCGCCAGATTGGGGAAGGCGTCGGTCCGGTGCGGGATGGCCATGGCGGCGACGAAGTGCTCCTGGAAGCGCGGCTCGAGCGCCGTCTCGATCTTGACGATGTGCCGCGCTATCCCGGCGATCTCCCGGCGCGACGCCGCATTGAGGAGCGCGATTCGCGCGCCGGTTCCCGCCGCGTTGCCGGCGGAGCGGACGTGGCCGAGCGGGCAGTCCGGAATCAACCCGAGCGCCATTGCGTATTTCACGTCGATGTGGCTGCCGAAAGCGCCGGCAAGCACGATGCGGTCGACCCGGCTCACGGGGTAGTGGTCCATGAGCAGCCGGATGCCGGCATAGAGAGCCGCCTTGGCGAGCTGGATGGCGCGGATGTCGCCTTGCGTGATCGCGATCCGCGGCGCCCCGTCCCGGATGACATAGGTGAAGGTTCGGCCCTCGGAGACGACGCGCGGCGTCCGTGCCCGGGTCGCGCCGTCGATCACGCCGTCGGCGGTGACGATGCCCGCGAGAAACAGCTCCGCCACCGCCTCGATGATGCCCGAGCCGCAGATGCCGGTGACGCCGGTCGCCGCGACCGCGGCATCGAAGCCGGGCTCGTCCGACCAGAGTTCGCAGCCGATCACGCGGTAGCGCGGCTCCAGCGTCGCGGGATCGATGCGGAGCCGTTCGATCGCGCCGGGCGCCGCCCGCTGTCCGGACGAGATCTGCGCGCCCTCGAAGGCCGGGCCCGTCGGCGATGAGCAGGCGAGCAGCCGGCTGCGGTTGCCGAGCACGATCTCCGCATTGGTGCCGACATCGACGAGGAGAGTGATCTCGTCGTCGTTGTAGGGCGCCTCGGCGAGGATCATGCCGGCGGCGTCGGCGCCGACATGGCCGGCGATGAGCGGCAGCGTATGGACGACCGCGCCGGGCGCGATGGCGAGGCCGAGGTCGCGGGCGGGCGTGTCCAGAGGCTGATCCACGGTGAGGGCGAAGGGCGCGCCGCCGAGCTCAACCGGATCGAAGCCGAGGTAGAGATGGTGCATGATCGGGTTGCCGACGGCCGTCATCTCGACGATCAGCCCGGGATCGACCTTGGCCTCGGCCGCCACTTCCGCGACCAGCCCCGCGACTGCCGCGCGGATCGCCGCGGTCATCTCCCGGTCCCCGCCCGGATTGAGCATTGCGTAGGAGACGCGGCTCATCAGGTCTTCGCCGAAACGGATCTGCGGGTTCATGATTCCGGCCGAGGCGAGCGTCTCGCCGGTGGTGAGGTCGGCGAGATGCGCCGCCACCGTGGTCGAGCCGATGTCGACGGCGACGCCGTAGACGCGGTCGACGAGGCCCGGCCACAGGCCGACGATATCGCTGCCCTCTCGGAGCGCCGCGGTGACCTTCCATCCCCCGGCGCGGAGCGTCTCTTGCAGCGTGGCGAGGACGGGATTGCCGGCGCGGGGGTCGGCGATTCCCCACTCCTTGCGGAGCGCGTCGCCGAGGCGGCGGAAGTCGCTCGCCGGGTCGTGCATGTCGGGCTCGGCGACCTCCACGTAGTGAAGCGTGACCACCGGGTCGAGCGAGATCGGCCGGCTGTCGGCGTCCTTCCGCACCACTTGCCGGTGCACCTGGCTCTCGGCGGGGATGTCGACCACCACATCGCCGTGAAGGTGCGCCTGGCAGCCGAGCCGCCGGCCCGCCTTGAGCACCCCGCGGATGTCGGCATAACGCTGTTCGACCCGGTTCCAGCCGCTCACGTTCCCGGCGCGCGACTCGATGCCGTGCTTGGGGAATTGGCCCTCGGCGACTTCGACCTGGCATCGCCCGCAGATGCCGCGACCGCCGCAGACAGAGTCGAGGTCCGCACCGAGCTTTCGCGCGGCTTCGAGCAGCGTCGTGCCGTCGGGGAAGTGCCCGCGCTTGCCGGAGGGCGTGAAAACGACGAGGCGGTCAGGCATCGCCCGTCCCTCGAAGAGTGTTGGATTCCCGCTTGCGCGGCGGCACCGGGGCGATTGCGGTCATGATCCCTGCCCGGTTCCCCCCGCCTCGATCAGCCGGCGGAGCCGCTCGGCGTCATAGGCGGCGTCGAGGGACGCGACCGCATCGGCGACCGCCTTGTCGAGATCGTCGCCGCAGGGTGTCGGCTCGCCGCGCCGCCAGTGGGCCAGGTAGTCGTCGGAATTGAACAGGCCGGCCCGCATCGCCGCCGAGTCCACCGCCTCCATGAAGCGTTTGGGCAGTTCGGCCTTGGCGCTGGCCCGTCCGGCGCGGGCAACCACCTGGGTGGGGATGTCGCGCCAGTAGAGGATGGTGAGCGTCGCCATCGTCAGGCAACCCGCCGCACGACTTCGGTCTCGAGCAGGCCGAACCCCGTCTCCCGGACCTCGAGCGGCAGGCGAAGGAAGCGGGCCGCCGCTTCGGCCCCTCCGGCGAGTGCCGGGGTCGGCGCCTGCGCGAGCCACACGACGCGGCGATAGTGGCGGAAATAGTCGTCGAACAGCTCCGGGTGCCGATCGAGGCCGAGGCCCTCGACGAGCAGCCGCCGGAAGTGCCTGACCAGAAAGTCGGTGAGGTAGAAGGTGCCGGGCTCCTCGTCATGCAGCGCCTCGAATGCATCGAGGCCGGCGTAGAAGGCATAGCAGTGCGCCCCCGGCAGCCGCTCGACTCCCTCCTCGGCAAGCACCGTGTCGAGAGCGCCGCCGGTGCCGCAGTCGCCATAGGCGCAGAAGATCGGCGCGCCGAGCGGGCGGAGCGCCTTGATCTTCCGCCGTACCGCGTCGGGGATGAGCTGCGGCCGGTTGTGGAGCTTTGCCGGCAGGCAGGCGATCCTCACCCGGTCGAGGCGGTTGGTTTCGACGATGGCGCGAAGCTCGCGCGCCAGCGCCCCGCAGGCGATGACAATCAGCCCCGGCGGCTCGGCATTCGCGGTTCTGTCGGTCGCGTTCACGCCAGTCCGCGCTCCTGTGCCGAGCCCTGGCGGCGGGCCATCAGCGCCTTGGCGGTTTCCACCGCGATCGCCGCGTCGCGGCAATAGGCATCCGCTCCCACCGACTGGGCGAATGCCTCGTTCACCGGCGCGCCGCCCACGAGCACGATATAGTCGCTGCGGATGCCCTTCTCTTTGAGCGTATCGATCACGACCTTCATATAGGGCATGGTCGTGGTCAGCAGTGCCGACATGCCGATGATGTCGGGCCGGTGCTCGTCGATCGCCGCGAGATATTTCTCGACCGCGTTGTTGACGCCGAGGTCGACGACCTCGAACCCGGCACCCTCCATCATCATGCAGACGAGGTTCTTGCCGATGTCGTGGATATCGCCCTTGACCGTGCCGATCACCATCTTGCCGATCTTCGGCGCGCCGGTTTCGGCAAGGAGCGGCCGGAGGATCGCCATCCCCGCCTTCATGGCGTTGGCCGCAAGCAGCACCTCGGGCACGAATAGGATGCCATCGCGGAAGTCGTCGCCAACGATGCGCATGCCCTCGACCAGGGATCTGGTCAGCACGTCATAGGGCGTCCAGCCGCGCCGGAGCAGGATGCCGACGCCCTCCTCGATCTCGGGCGCGAGGCCGTCATAGAGGTCGTCGTGCATCTGCGCGACGAGTTCGTCGTCGGCAAGCGCGTTGAGGTCGAGGTCGTCGGCGGATGGCATGCTCAGATCACCTTGTCGTCCCGGAGTTCATCGCAGCACGAAGTGATGCGGAGCTGATCCCCGACCACGTTGTTTCCGCCGCCCCGGTGGGACGGGTTCCCGTGTCTCCGGTGCATCGTTTCGCGCTCCGCCGCGCCCGGCTCGGCCATGCGAGGACGACAAGGACCGTCACGCCTTCAGCCTCGCATTCTCGGGATCGTAGGGCGACTCGGGGATGACCGTCGCGCGATAGTCCTCGCCGAGGATCCTCACCGCCAGCTCCTGCCCGACCTCGCCGAGGTCGGGCCGCACCATGCCAAGGGCCAGGGACTTCCCCGTCCGCCAGCCGAAGCCGCCGGAGGTGCAGCGGCCGACCATCTCGCCAGCGAGGAGGATGGGCTCGGAGCCGCGGGCGTCGGCATCGGTCACGCCATGCACCTCCATGGTGACGAAGCGGTACTTGAAGCCGCGCTCGCGCCAGCGGGTGAGCCCCTCGCGGCCGAGGAAGTCGCCCTTGTTGAGGTGAACGAAGCGGTCGAGGCCCGACTCGAGCGCGGCATACTCGATCGACAGCTCGCGGCCGATGAGCCGGTAGGACTTCTCCAAGGCCATCGCCATCATGGCGCGGATGCCGAAGGGCCTCAGCCCGAGATCCTGGCCGGCCTCCCACAGGAGGTCGAAGATCGTGTTCTGCATCTCGATCGGGTGGTGGAGTTCCCAGCCGAGCTCGCCGACGAAGTTGACGCGAAGGGCATGGGCCTCGGCGGGGCCGATATTGACCGGCTTGCCGGACAGCCACGGGAAGGCGGAGGAGGAGAGGTCGGTGTCGGTGACCCGCTCGAGCAGTTCCCGCGATCGCGGGCCCGCCACCACCAGCACGCCCCACGCCGTCGTCACCGGGTAGAACCGCACCGAGCCGTCGGCCGGGAGCAGCTTCTGGAGCGTATCGTGGTCGTGCCGCTCCCAGGCGCCGGCCGAGACCAGGTAGAATCCGTCCTCCCGCGAGCGGTAGACGGTGAACTCGGAGCGGACGCCGCCGCGCGTCGTCAGCAGGTGGCAGAGGCCGATCCGCCCGATCTTCTTCGGCACGCGGTTGGCGAGGATCGAGTCGAGCCATGCCTCGGCGCCGGGACCGGTGACGAAGGCCTTGGCGAAGGCGGACATGTCCTGAAGGCCGACATTGCCGGCAACGTTCCTCACCTCGTCGCCGACGAAGCGGAAATAGTTGGAGCGGCGGAAGCTCCATTTCTCGCGTGGGCGCTCGCCGGCGGCGACGGCGGGGTGGTTCTCGTTGAGGAGCGTGTCCGGCTTGTCGAGTTCGTCCTCGGCGAGGCCGTAGCCGGGCGGCGCGAAGAAGTTCGGCCGCTCCCAGCCGTAGACCGAGCCGAAAACCGCGCCGAGCGCCCGCATCCGGTCGTAGCAGGGCGCGCGCTTGAGCGGCCTTGCCGCCACCCGCTCCTCGTCCGGGTAGTGAATGGTGAAGACCAGGCGATACGCCTCTTCGCACTTCTCGCGAAGATAGCCCTGGGTGGCATAGGGGCCGAAGCGGCGCGGATCGACGCCGAGCATGTCGATCGAGGGTTCGCCCTCGACGATCCACTCGGCAAGCTGCCACCCGGCGCCACCGGCGGCAGTGATGCCGAAGCTGTGCCCCTCGTTGAGCCAGAAGTTCCGCACGCCCCAGGCCGGGCCGATGATCGGGCTGCCGTCGGGGGTATAGGGGATCGCCCCGTTATAGACCTTCTTGACCCCGACCTCGCCGAAGGCGGGAACGCGGGCGATCGCGGTCTCAATGTGTGGGGCGAGGCGGTCGAGATCCTCCTGGAACAGCTCGTATTCGGCGTCCTCCCGCGGCCCGTCGACGTAGCAGGCCGGCGCGCCCTTCTCATAGGGGCCGAGAAGGAAGCCGCCGTTCTCCTCGCGGAGGTACCAGGACGAATCACTCTCGCGCAGCACGCCCATCTCGGGCAGGCCGGCCGCCCGCCGGGCGAGAACCGCCGGATGCGGCTCGGTCACGATGTACTGATGCTCGACCGGGATCACCGGGACCTCGAGGCCGACCATGGCGCCGGTCCGCCGCGCGAAGTTGCCGGTCGCCGAGACGACATGCTCGGCGATGATGTCGCCCTTGTCGGTCCTCACCAGCCATTCCCCCGAGGGCCGCGGTTCGATCGCGGTCACCGTGGTGTTGCGGTTGATCTCGGCGCCGAGCGCCCGCGCGCCCTTGGCGAGCGCCTGGGTCAGGTCGGCAGGCTGGATGTAGCCGTCGTCGGGATGCTGGATGGCGCCGATCAGCCCTTCGGTCTCGCAGAGCGGCCAGATGGCCTTCACCTCGTCCGGCGTGAGCACGTTGACGTTGACGCCGATCGTCCGGGCCACGCCGGCATAGTACATGTACTCGTCCCAGCGGTCGCGGGTGCGGGCGAGCCGGATGTTGCTGACCTTGCGGAAACCGACCGGCTGGCCGGTCTCGGCTTCGAGCGTCTCGTAGAGCCCGACCGAGTATTTGTGGATCTGACCGACCGAGTAGGACAGGTTGAAAAGCGGCAGCAGCCCCGCCGCGTGCCAGGTCGAGCCGGAGGTGAGCTCGCGCCGCTCGCAGAGCACCACATCGGACCAGCCCTTCTTGGCGAGGTGATACAGCGTGGCGACGCCCACCACGCCGCCGCCGATCACCGCCACGCGCGCCTGGGACCTCATCACTGCCGCCTCAGCAGACCGCGGTAGATTTCCTCGTCGCCGCAGAGGCCGGCGAGCCGGCCGAGCTGGTCGACGAGCAGGATCGGATGGTCGGTCTGGCTCTTCAGGGCGATCGCCGCCCGCAGGGTGAGGTCGACCGGCGCCGAGATGAAATCGTATTGTTCGGCCGGAACGGTCCCGGTCGAACCGTCGGCCGCCACGATCCGTCCTTCGCGGCCGGCGAGCGAGACGCCGATCGGCCGGTCCTCCTCGTCGACGCGGACATGGATCGGCCCGGGAGCGATCACCACCGCGCCGCCCTCGCGGCGAAGCGCCGAGGCCGGGGTCATCACCGAGGTGCCGCGCAGCACGTTGAGCGGGTTCATGTGCTTGACGAATTCGGCGACGTAGTCGTTGGCCGGGCGGAGCAGGATGTCCTCCGCCGTGCCCATCTGGACGATGCGCCCGCCCTCGAGGATGGCGATGCAGTTGCCGATCTTCAGGGCCTCGTCGAGGTCGTGGCTGACGAAGACGATGGTCTTGTGAAGCTTCTCCTGAAGGTCGAGGAGTTCGTCCTGGAGCTTGTCGCGGATCAGCGGGTCGAGCGCCGAGAACGGCTCGTCCATGAGCAGAATCGGCGCGTCGGTGGCGAAGGCGCGGGCAAGCCCGACCCGCTGCTGCATGCCGCCGGACAGCTCGTCCGAGTATTTCTCGGCCCAGTTCGACAGCCCGACCAGCGCCAGCTTTTCGTCGACGATTCTCCGCCGTTCCGCCGCCGGCGTGCCGCGCACCTCGAGGCCGAAGCCGACGTTCTCGCGCACCGTCCGCCACGGCAGGAGCGCGAACTGCTGGAACACCATGGCGACGGCGCGGGTGCGGATCTCGCGGAGCGTCCGCTCGTCGCAGCGCCCGACGTCGATGGTCTTCCCCTCGTGCTCGACCGTGACCGTGCCGCGGGTAACGGTGTTGAGCCGGTTGATGGCGCGAAGCACGGTGGACTTGCCCGAGCCCGACAGGCCCATCAGCACGCAGATCTCGCCGCGTTCGACAACGAAGTTGATGTCGACCGCACCGGGAACGCATTCGGTGGCGGCGATCACCTCCTCGCGGCTGGCGCCGCGGTCGAGGAGGCCGAAGGCGGGCTCGAGATTCGTGCCGAAAATGATGTCGACCTTCTCGAAAGCGACCGCCGGCATCGGTGCTACCTGGCGGCCTTCCGTCCGCGCGCCGGCAGCTTGCAGACACGGTCGAGGAGGATGGCGAGCACGACGATGGCGAGGCCGGCCTCGAAACCCATGCTGACGTTCACGGTGTTGAGTGCCCTGACCACCGGCTTGCCGAGGCCGTCGGCACCGACCAGCGCCGCGATCACCACCATCGACAGGGACAGCATGATGCATTGGGTGACCCCGGCCATGATCGTCGGGAGCGCATAGGGCAGCTCCACCTTCCACAGGAGCTGGCGCCTGGTCGAGCCGAAGGCCTCGCCCGCCTCGATGAGCTGCTTCGGCACCGAGGAGACGCCGAGATGGGTGAGCCGGATCGGCGCGGCGATGGCGAAAATCACGGTGGAGATGAGGCCCGGCACCATGCCCAGGCCGAAGAGCACCAGCGTCGGGATCAGGTAGACGAAGGTCGGGATCGTCTGCATCAGGTCGAGAAGCGGCCGGATCGCCGTGTAGAGCCATGGCCGGTGCGCGGCGGCGATGCCGGTCGGCACGCCGATCGCCACCGACACCAGCGTGGCGCAGAGCACCAGCGCCAGCGTCTCCAGCGTCGCCTGCCAGTAGCCGAGATTCATCACCAGCAGGAGGCCGAGGAGAACCCCGAGGGCGAGCACCAGCGAGCGGTGGAGGAGATAGGTCCCCGCCACGAGCAGCGCGAGCAGCACCATCGGCGGAAACCACTGGAGGAAGCCAAGCAGCCCGTCGATGATCGAGCCGATCACCAGGATAATGAAGTCGAAGAAGCCCTGGGCGTGGCGGTTGAGGAAATCGACCACCTCTTTCAGCCAGGCGCCGAGCGGGATCTTGTGCTCCGTGATCCAGTCTTCCATCGCGTCGTCCTGGCTCGCGCCGGCGGGCGGCGGGCCGCCCGCCGCGCCTCACGCAGTCAGAGCCCGAGGCTCTTCTTGACGGCCTCGAGGCCGGGCTGGCCGTCGAAGGTGGTCACGTCCTTGAGCCAGCCTTCCCACGCCTTGGGGTTTGCCTTGAGCCACTCCTCGGCGGCGACGGCGGCGTCCTTGCCGTCGTTGAGGATCGCCCCCATCACCTCGTTTTCCATCGGCAGCGTGAAGCGGAGGTTGGAGACGAGCTTCCCGGCGTTCGGGCACTCGGTCAGGTACCCGGCGCGGACGTTGGTATAGACGGTGGCGCCGCCGAAATTCGGGCCGAAGACGTCATCGCCGCCGGCGAGGTACTTGATCTGGAAGTTGGAGTTCATGGGATGCGGTTCCCAGCCGAGGAACACGATCGGCTCGCGCCGGTCGGTGGCGCGTGCGACCTGGGCGAGCATGCCCTGCTCGCTCGACTCGACCAGGTCGAAGCCGCCCAGGTCGAACTGGTTGCTCTCGATCATGCCGAGGATCAGGCGGTTGCCGTCGTTGCCCGGCTCGATGCCGTAGATCTTGCCGCCGAGCGCGTCCTTGAACTTGGCGATGTCGCCGAAGGACTGGAGCCCGGCCTCGAAGGTATAGCTCGGCACGGCAAGGGTGTATTTCGCTCCCTCGAGGTTCGGCGTCTCGATGACCTCGACCGAGCCGTCGTCCACGTAGGGCCTGAGATCGGCCTCCATCGTCGGCATCCAGTTGCCGAGGAAGACGTCGATGTCCTTGTTCTTGAGCGACGCATAGGTCACCGGCACCGCCAGCACCTGGTTGCTCGGCTCGTAGCCCAGCCCCTCGAGGATGCGCGAGGTGAGGGCGGTCGTGGCGGTGATGTCGGTCCAGCCGACATCGGCGAAGCGCACGGCCTTGCACGATTCGGGGTCGGCGGCCTCCGCCCCGAGCGCGGGCACGATGATGATTGCGAGACCGGCAAGCAGGCTGCGGTGAAAGCGAAGCATGTCTGATCCTCCGTCAGAATCCTTGGCCGAATTCGGTGCGGCGCGCCCTGGCTCTGCCCCCCGGCGCGCCTTAGGTCCGTCGAGAAAATCCCCTCGTTCGTTCCGGCGCAAGCCTGACACGCGCGCGGATCCGTTATTGACCGTTCATTCAAATGCAAATCGGAGCGCTTGTCACCACCGGTTTCATCCATCGCCAATCTTATTTTCGTTGCGTTTTTGCCTGCGGGCTTGTTGATTGGACGTTCAATGAAGCCTGAGAACCGGCCAATGAATCGGGTCCATATCGAGGATGGCCGCCGGCGCCAGCTCATCGATGCGACCATCGACACGCTCGCTGAAGTCGGATTCGGCGCCACCACCTTGGCCCTGATCGGCCAGCGGGCCGGCGTCTCGGCGGGCCTGATCTCGCACTACTTCGACGACAAGGACGGGCTCCTTGAGGCGACGCTGCGGAGCCTGGCCTCACGCCTCGCCCGCGGCACCGTCGCGCGGCTGCGCGCGGCCCGTACCCCGCGCGATCGCGTGCAGGCGGTGATCGAAGCGACGCTCGCGCCGGAGGAGTTCGATCCCCGCACCTGCGGGGTGTGGCTGGCGTTCTGGGGACAGGTGATCCACTCGGCGCGGCTCAAGCGGGTGCAGAACGTCTACCAGCAGCGCATGCTGTCCAATCTTCGCCATGCGCTCGCGCAGCTTGTGCCGGAGGCCGAGGCCCGCCGCCTGGCCATCGCGCTCGCCGCGATGATCGACGGGCTTTGGCTGCGCGCCACGCTCTCCTCGCCCAACGAGACCGACAGCGCCACGGCTCGGGCGCTCGCCTCCGCCTTCATCGACGGCGAGATCGCGCGGGCGGCGGTGAAGCCACCTGCGCGGCGCGGGGCGAACCGCGACCGGTCCGACCGGCTCGTCCGGAATTTCATTGGCGGTGCCGCGGTTGCCTCGCGCCGCCGCGACACTTTCCCGACCGTGAATCCCGCGAACGGCGCCGTCCTCGCCGAAGTCGAGGTGGCCGGCGAGACCGAGGTCGATCAGGCGGTGGCCGCGGCGCGGGCGGCGCAGCCGGGATGGGCGGCGATGACCGGGATGGAGCGCGGCCGAATCCTGAAGCGTGCCGCGGCCCTCCTTCGCGAGCGCAACGCCGAGCTTGCGCTTCTTGAGACCCGCGACACCGGCAAGCCGATCCGGGAAACCTCGACCGTCGACGTGCTTTCCGGCGCCGACTGTCTCGAATACTTCGCCGGCCTCGCCGCCGGCCTCGCTGGCGAGCATGTCGACCTCGGTCCCTCCGCCTTCGGCTACACGCGGCGCGAGCCGCTCGGCGTTGTGGCCGGCATCGGCGCCTGGAACTACCCGCTGCAGATCGCCTGCTGGAAGGCGGCGCCGGCGCTCGCCTGCGGCAATGCCATGATCTTCAAGCCGGCCGAGCTCACGCCGCTCACCGCCGTGAAGCTCGCCGAAATCTTCGCCGAGGCCGGCCTCCCCGACGGCGTCTTCAACGTCGTCCAGGGTTTCGCCGAGACCGGGCGTCTCCTCACCCGCCATCCCGGCATTGCCAAGGTCTCGCTCACCGGCGAAGTCGGCACCGGCAAGGCGGTGATGGCGGATGCGGCGTCGACATTAAAGCACGTCACCCTCGAGCTCGGCGGCAAGTCGCCGCTTATCGTCTTCGAGGATGCCGACCTCGACGACGCGGTATCGGGAGCGCTCCTCGCCAACTTCTACTCCGCCGGCGAAGTCTGCTCGAACGGCACCCGCGTCTTCCTTCACGAGAGCATCAAGGCGCCGTTTCTCGCGCGGCTTACGGCGCGGGTGAAGCGCATGCGGATCGGCAACCCCGAGGACGAGAAGACCGATGTCGGAGCGCTCATCTCCGCGGATCACATGAACAAGGTGCTCGGCTACATCGCCAAGGGCCGTGAGGAGGGCGCAAGGGTCCTGGTTGGGGGCGGGCGGGTCGAGAAAGGCGGCCTCGGCCGAGGCTTCTTCGTCGCCCCGACCGTGTTCGATGGCTGTCGCGACGGGATGGCGATCGTACGCGAGGAGATATTCGGGCCGGTCATGACCGTCCTTTCCTTCACCGGGGAGGATGAGGTGGTCGCCCGCGCCAATGCGACCGACTACGGCCTCTCCGCCGGCGTCTTCACCCGCGACCTCGCCCGGGCCCATCGCGTCATCGCGCGGCTTGAGGCCGGCACCTGCTGGATCAACCAGTACAATGTCACCCCGGTCGAGCTGCCCTTCGGCGGCAACAAGCGGTCCGGCCTCGGCCGCGAGAACGGCAAGGCGGCGATCGATCACTACACGCAGTTGAAGAGCGTCTATGTCGGCCTCGCGCCGATCCAGTCGCCCTATTGAGCGTGGCTGAGTCCCGTGCGGTCATGACCGAGGAAACCTTCGACTTCGTCATCGTCGGTGCCGGCTCGGCCGGCTGCGTGCTCGCCAACCGGCTCTCGGCCGACGGCAGGAATCGTGTTCTCGTCCTCGAATACGGCGGCTCCGACCGTTCCGTCTTCATCCAGATGCCGAGTGCGCTTTTCATTCCGCTCAACTGGCCGCGCTACAACTGGGGCTACGTCAGCGAGCCCGAGCCGAATCTCGGCGGCCGCCGCATCAACACGCCGCGCGGCAAGGTTCTCGGCGGATCGTCGGCGATCAACGGCCTTGTCTATATCCGCGGCAACCCGCGCGATTTCGACCGCTGGGAGGAGGAGGGCGCGCGGGGCTGGGCCTATCGCGACGTGCTCCCTTATTTCCGGCGATCGGAGACCCGCGCCGAGGGCGGCGACGAGTATCGCGGCAGCAGCGGGCCGCTCCACACCCGCTACGGGCGTCTCGCGAACCCGCTCTATCGCGCCTTCATCGCCGCCGCCCGGGAGGCGGGCTATCCCGAAACCGCCGACGTGAACGGCTACCAGCAGGAAGGCTTCGGCCGTTTCGACATGACCGTTCACCACGGTCGGCGGTGGAGCGCGGCCTCCGCCTACCTTCGCCCGGCCATGCGGCGGCCGAATGTCGAGGTCCGCACCCACGCGCTCGCCACCCGCATCGTTTTCGACGGGCGGCGCGCGACCGGGGTTGCCTATCTTCGCGACGGTGTTCCCCATCTCGCCCACGCGAGCCGCGAGGTGATCGTCTCGGGCGGCGCGATCAACTCGCCGCAGCTGCTCAAGCTCTCCGGCGTCGGCCCGGGCGCCGAGCTCGGCGAGCTTGGCATCCCGCTGGTGCATGACCTGCCCGGCGTCGGCGAGAACCTCCAGGACCATCTCGAGTTCTACTTCCAGGTCGCGTCGAAGGAGCCGGTAACGCTGTTCTCCGCAACCGGCCTCGTCTCCCGCACGCTTGTCGGCCTGCAATGGATGACCAGGGGAGAGGGCCTCGGGGCGAGCAACCACTTCGAGGCGGGCGGTTTCATCCGCAGCCGCGCCGGCGTCGAGTATCCCGACCTCCAGTTCCACTTCCTGCCGCTGGCGGTCTCCTATGACGGGAGCGGCCTTGCCCGCGAGCATGGTTTCCAGGTCCATGTCGGGCCGATGCGTTCGAAGAGCCGCGGCACGGTCCGGCTCGCCGGTCCCGATCCGCGGGCCAAGCCGCGCATTCGCTTCAACTACATGAGCCACCCCGACGACTGGACCGAGATGCGCGCCGCCGTGCGCCTTACCCGCGAGATCTTCGCCCAGCCCGCCTTCGACCGGTTTCGCGGCCGCGAGATCCAGCCCGGTGGCGATGTCGTCTCCGACGAGGCGATCGACGCCTTCATCAGGGAAAAGGCCGAGAGCGCCTATCATCCTTCCTGCACCTGTCGCATGGGCCGTAGCGACGACCGGCTTGCCGTGGTCGACGCCGAGGCACGGGTGATGGGCGTCGAGCGCCTGCGGGTGGTCGATGCCTCGATCATGCCGTCGATCGTCACCGGCAACCTCAATGCGCCGACCATCATGATCGGCGAGAAGGTGTCGGACATGATCCTCGGCCGCCCGCCGCTTCCCGCCTCCAATGCGCCCTACTACGTCGCGGAGAACTGGCGGACCGCGCAGCGATAGGCCGTCCAGCGCCCGCGAAAAAAGACTCGCCGCCGCCGTGATCCCGGCGCCGGATCGTGCTAAGGCCCCGCCACCACCGAAACACCGACCGAAGGCGGACCAGATGAACTTCAGACGACCGGCGCCGAAGAAGGACCAGACGAGCAAGGCCGACAAGCGTTCCGATGCGGAGGCGCTGGTTGCCGCTTTTCTCGCCAAGGGCGGCGCCATCAAGGAGATGCCGTCGGTCGAGCCGACCAGCTTCGCCTGCAAGACCTGCGGTCACACCGGCGTCATCGGCATCGCGCCGGGCAAGCGCGCACGCTGCCCGAAGTGCCGGGAGTACCTGTGACGGCAGTCTAGCGCCTCGTCGGCAGCGTCACCTCGAAACCTGAACGTCCGGTCGCCGGATCGTCGGCCACCGCCGCCTCGCCGCCGTGCAGCCGCGCGATCTGCCGCACCAGCGACAGGCCGAGGCCGGCGCCGCGCTCGTCGCCGGCGGCGCGTGTGAAGGGCGTGAAGATTCGGTCGCGGTCGGCCGGAGCGATGCCGCGACCCTGGTCCTCGACGCGGAGCGTCACCGTGGTCTCTCCCTTCCGCGTCGTCACCAGCACCGGCGGCCTGCCGTGCCGCTCGGCATTCTCGAGGAGGTTGCGGATCAGCCGGCGGAGCAGCCGGGGATCCCCGCTGACCACGGCCGCGTCGCCGTCGAGCTCGCATTCGTCGTAGCGGGCGCATTCCTCCGCCGCGAGGGCCTGCAGGTCGACCTCCTCGCTTGTGCTGAGCGCGGGTGCCGCGTCGAGCCGGCTCGCGAGCAGGATCTCGTCGATCAGCCGGTCGAGCTCCGCGATGTCGGCATTGATCTCCGCCTTGAGCTTCTCGTCGGGCCGCCGTTCGAGAAGGTCGAGACCGAGGCGGATGCGCGAGAGCGGCGTGCGGAGCTCGTGCGAGGCGTTGGCGAGGAGCATGCGGTGCGCGCCCACGAGCTCTTCGATCCGCGCCGCGGCGCGGTTGAAGGCTTCCGCGAGTCTCGCCACCTCGTCCCTGCCCTGGACCGGGACCCGCGCCGCAAGGTCGCCCGCGCCGAGCGTCTCGACGCCGGCCTGGAGTCGCTCGAGCCGGCGTGTCAGCCCGCGCACCACCGGGTAGGCGGAGACGCCGACGGCAAGCGCGATCGCCCCGAGGAACAGGAGGAGCAGGAGCAGCGGATTGCGGTGGTGCCCGGCGCTGGCCACGAGCCAGCGTCCGTCGGTGAGCGGCACGACCCACGCCGGGCCGCCCTTGCCGTAGCTCCACCCCCCGTCGGCGTCGCCGGAGGGTGGTCGAAGCGGCGGGCCGGACGAGGCGACCAGGGCGCGTGACGAATCGAACAGCGAGATGTTGGTCTTGAGCCGCAGCGCCAGCGCCTCGACCGCTGCCTGCTGTTCGGCGACCGGCGCGTCGGCCGGGGGCAGGCTCGCCGTGATCAGCTCGGCGGCGAAGGCGAGCGCCTGCGCCACCGGCGGACGCTGCCCGCCGAACTGCCAGATCAATCCCGACAGGACCACGACGAGCAGGAGGCTGCCGAGGATGGTCAGGTAGACCTTGCGGTAGAGCCGCTTCATCGTCGGCTCAGTCCTGCGCCCTGGCGAAGACATAGCCGGCGCCGCGCACGGTGATGATGCGGCGCGGCTTCTTCGGATTGTCCTCGATCGCCTGGCGGATGCGCGAGACATGGACGTCGATCGAGCGGTCGAAGGCCTCGAGCCGCTCGTTCCTGACAAGGTCCATGAGCGCCTCGCGCGACATGACGCGGCCGGCGTGGCGGGCGAGTTCGAGGAGCAGCGCAAACTGGTAGCCGGTCAGTTCCGCCGGCTTGTCGTCGATCCGCGCCTGGCGCGCGTCGACGTCGATCTCGAGGCGTCCGAAGCGCAGCACGCCGCTCTTCTGCGGGCTGCGGCGACGCCGGAGGATGGCCTTGATCCGGGCGAGCAGCTCGCGCGGCTCGAAGGGCTTGGACAGATAGTCGTCGGCGCCCATTTCCAGTCCCACCACGCGGTCCATGGCGTCGCCGCGGGCGGTGAGCATCAGGATCGGCGTGTCGGCGCGCGCCCGGATCGCGCGGCAGACTTCGAGCCCGTCGATGTCGGGGAGCATCAGGTCGAGGATCACGAGCTCGAAGCCGCCATCCCTGTGCCGCTCGATGCCGGCGCGGCCGTCTGCGGCGCGCACGACCGCGTAGCCCGCCTCGCCGAGATAGGTCGTGACCATCCCGGCGAGGCGGCTGTCGTCTTCGACAAGGAGGACGCGCGCGGCCACGGCGCAAGCTTAGCCGCGATGCAGGCCGCGCCCAAACTCCATCAGGAACCTGAGCCGTTCGCCGACCTCGGCGCGCTG
Source organism: Bauldia sp. (assembly GCA_035699585.1). Lineage (GTDB taxonomy): Bacteria > Pseudomonadota > Alphaproteobacteria > Rhizobiales > Kaistiaceae > Bauldia. Next base: position 16,295 of record DASSPO010000132.1, on the reverse strand, counting down.
CTCGGGAGTGAGCACCTCGGCGGCCTCGCCGAGCGCCTGCGCGATCCGCCGGCTCGCCTGGTCGGCAAGCGCCATCTTCTCGGCGCGGAACGTCTCGATCGCCGCCCGGTCGACGGTCGGTCCGGTGAGAAGGCCCACCAGTTCGCCCGCCTGCCGGCTTTGCATGAACTCGGCGCGGATCGGCATGAGGTCGTTCGCCGCCGAGACGAAGATCGTGGTCAGCTTCTGCTTCTGCTCGTCGGTCGCGTCGATCTCGATCGCGATGTGGGCGACCATGCGCTCGACCCGCTCGCGCACCTCCGCGGGATCAAGCGTCCCGGTCATCATCCCGTGGTGGCCGAAGCCGTGGCCGCCGTGGCCCCAGCCCCAGCCGGCCGAAGCGCTCCCCGCGAGCGCCGTGCCGATCAGCGCGGCAAGTGCCAGCGCAATGATCGCCCCGCCGACGCGGCCGACCCCGATCAGAAAGCGCACGCCGTTCGTCTTTGCGATTCCGGTTGTCATCGAATCTCTCCTTTTCGTCCTGGCCCCTAAGCCCGGCGAGGGGAAAGGTGGGCGAGCGACGTTTCGGAGGCTTCTCGGCGACGTAAAGTTTTGTGAAGAAGGGCCCCCACACCGGCGTCGCCCCGGCGAAAGCCGGGGTCCGGAAACGGCGCCGCGAGCGGGAACACCGCTCCGGTACCGACGCCTGCTCCCGCTCGGTTCGGGGGCCGCTCTACCGCATGATCGAGTCGGCCTTCACCCCGGGAAGAGCGTGATTCCGCCGTCGACGCGGATCACCTGGCCGTTGATGAAGCGCGCCCGCGGCCCGGCGAGGAACGCCACCGCCTCGGCGACCTCGATCGGTTCGGCGTAGCGGTTGAGCGACTTCCCGACCTGCATGCGTACCGGGTCGAGCGTCCGCGTCGCCTGGAAGCGCGCGGTCTTGGTGGGCCCGGGGCTGACCGCATTGATGCGGATGCCCGAATCGATCAGCTCCTTGGCGAGACAGCGGGTGTAGTGGACCACCGCGGCCTTGAGCGTCGCATAGACCGCCTCCGGCGAGACGCCGAGATGGGCCGCCGCCGAGGCGATGTTGATGACCGATCCGGCTCCCCGCTCGACCATCGGCGGGATGAAGGCCTGGCACACCAGCATGGTGCCGATCAGGTTGTTGTTGGTGAGCGTGCGGATGTCCTCGAAGGAGATGTGGAGGGCGTCGTTCGGGCTGGGTTTGTTGCCCGAGGCGCCGATGTCCCCGCCGGCGCAGTTCACCAGGATCTCGACCGTGCCGAGCTTGTCGTTGATTTCCGTCTTCATCCTTCGCACCGCGTCGGGGTCGCCAATGTTACCGGTGACCGCCACGGTGCGGATGCCGTGCTTCGTCTCGATCTCCCTCGCCGAGACGCCGACATCGGGAAACTCGCCGTATTTCGCCGGCGCGGTCCAGTCGATATCGTGGATGGCGACGTCGGCGCCGAGCTCGGCCAGGCGCTCGGCCATCACCCGGCCAAGACCGCGCCCCGAGCCGGTGACGAAGGCGATCTTGCCGGCGAGTTCCCTGCTCATTGTCCTTTCTCCATCAGTCCCAGCTCGCGCATGTTCGCGGCGCTTCGCCGGATCATCTCCAACTCGTAGTGAACCAGCGCGCCGTCGTCGCCGCGCTCCCAGGGAGTGCGGTAGTCGGCCTCCTCCGGGAGCCGCCGGTGACGCGCCGCGGCGAGACAGGCGGCGAGCGACTCGGCGGTCTTCGGCGGGTAGCCGCGCCACCAGCCGGGGGTGAACAGCCGCACATGCCGCGCTTCCAGCGCCCCCGGCTCGAGCACGGCGGTGAGGCGCGGGCGGTGCTCGGCAAGGATCGCCGCAATCCCGGCGATCGGCACCGCGCCGTCGCCGATCGCGCAGCGGACGAGGCGGTAGCCCTCGTCGGTGAACTGGACGCGGTAGTCCTTGAGATGGACATGGGCGACATGCGGCGCCACCGCGCGGGTGAAGTCGAGCGGGGCTTCGGCGACCGGGAAGGAGTTGCCGGTGTCGTAGCAGATGCCGACCGAGGGCCCCGCCTCCTCGCAGAAGGCGGCGAGCTCGGCACTGCCGAAGTCCTGGTGGTTCTCGATCGCGAGAGTGACCCCGGCATCCCGCGCCAGCGGCGCCGCCTCACGCAGTGCATGCCGCACCTGGGCGACCAGCGCCGGCCACTCGGCGCCGAGGGCGGCGCGGTCGCCGCAGAGCACGGTGGTGAGACCGAGGCGGATCGTGCCCGCCCCGAGGTCGCGCGCTATGCGGATGGCGCGGTCGACCGGGCCCATCATCAAGCCGCCGCTCACCACGGGCGTCATGCCCAGGCCGGCGAGGCGGTCGCGAAGCGCAGCGAGCGCCCCGGCATCCATGCCGGCGAGCCACGGCTCGAAAATCTCCAGCGTCTTTGCCCCGAGCTCCTCGGCAATCGCGATGAACCCCTCGAGCCCGCGGCCCGCCGGATTGGCGCGCGGCGTGCCGCGGCCCTGAAGGCCGAGGACATAGGTGAGGCCGTAGGGGTTGAGGCCGACCTCGAGCATCACCGGATTCCGGCATCGACGAGGATGCACTGCTTGGTGATCATCCGGCTGTCGTCGGCGGCAAGGAACAGCGCGGCGCGGGCGACCTCCTCCGGCAGGAGCCGTTTCTTGATCAGCTGGCGCTCGGCGATCGCGTCGGCGGTTTCCTCGGTGTACCAGAGCCGGAGCTGCTTTTCCGTCATTACCGCGCCCGGGGCGATGGCGTTGACCCGGATGAAGTCGCCGCCAAAGGCGCGGGCGAGCGCGTTGGTGAGGCCGACCACGCCGGCCTTGGCGGTCGAGTAGACGGTGAAGTCGCTGCCGCCGAACATCCACGCCGTCGAGGTGAGGTTGATGATCGAGCCGTGGCCGAGCGCCCGCATGTGCGGGTGAACCGCCTGCGCGGCGAAGAACTGGTGGCGGAGGTTCACGTTCATGGACCCCTCCCAGTACTCGGGCGTCACCGCATCGACCTTGTGCCGCTCGTCGTTGGCGGCATTGTTGACCAGCACCGCGACGGGACCGAGCTCGTCGCGGATGCGCGCGATCGCCGCCCTGAGCGCGGCGATGTCGGTCAGGTCGCAGCGGATGAACAGCGGCCTGTGTCGCATCGCCGCGAGCCGGTCGACCAGCGCCGTCGAGGCCGGCACGTCGATGTCGAGAAAGGCGACGCGGGCGCCCTGGGCGGCGAAGGCCTCGGTCATCGCGCCGCCGATGCCGGAGCCCCCGCCGGTGATCAGCACGACGCGGTCCAGCAGGCTGGGATAATGCGCGAAGGACAAGCTGGGATTCCCGTTCAGATCAGGCGTTCGGTCTCGGGGTCGAACAGGCAGGCCCTGCCCATGTCGACGGCGAGCGCCGCGGTCTCGCCCTCGCGTGGCGCCGAGTCGGGCTCGAAGCGGGCCACCACCTCGCGGTCGCCGACCTTGACTACGACGATGGTCTCCGCACCGGTCGGCTCGACCACCTCGACCTGCACGTCGATCCGGCCGAGCGCCGCCTTGGGCGGCCGGCCGGGATCGGGGCGGGTCAGGTGTTCGGGCCGAACCCCGAGCACCACCTTCCGGCCCGGTCCGATCCGGTCGGCGGTCGCCGCGGGAAGGGGAAGCAGCGTCCGCCCCTTGCCGTTGAGGAGCGCGAGCATCGGCCCGGTCTCGCCGGCAACGGTCTCGGCGGGTAGGAAGTTCATCGACGGCGAGCCCATGAAGCCGGCGACGAACATGTTGGCGGGACGCTCGTAGACCGTGTGGGGCTCGGCGAACTGCTGCAGGCGGCCCTGGTGCATGACCGCGATTCGCGAGGCGAGCGTCATGGCCTCGACCTGGTCGTGGGTGACGTAGACCGTGGTCTTGCCGAGCGTCTTGTAGAGCTTCTTGATCTCGGTCCGCATTTCGACGCGGAGCTTGGCATCGAGGTTCGACAGCGGCTCGTCGAATAGGAAGAGAAGCGGGTCGCGGACCAGCGCCCGGCCCATGGCGACGCGCTGGCGCTGGCCGCCGGAAAGCTGGCTCGGCTTGCGGTTGAGGAGTTGATCGATCTTGAGCAGCGCCGAAACGCGCTTGACCGCCGCGTCCTGCTCGGCCCTCGGCACGCCGCGGCTCTCCATGCCGAAGGTTATGTTCTGGCGCACGGTCATGGTCGGATAGAGCGCATAGGACTGGAACACCATGGCGATGTCGCGGTCCTTGGGCGGCACGTTGTTGACCACGCGCCCGCCGATCGCGATCTCGCCGGAGGTGATCGTCTCGAGTCCGGCGATCATGGCAAGCAGGGTCGACTTGCCGCAGCCCGACGGGCCGACGAGCACCACGAATTCGCCCGTCTGGGCCTCGAGGTCGATGCCCTTCAGCACCTCGACCGCGCCGTAGCTCTTCGAGAGATTGCGGACCGTGAGAGATGCCATTGCCGCCCCTACTTGACCGCGCCTTGGGTGAGGCCGCGGATGAAATAGCGGCCGCCGAAGAAATAGATGAGGAGCGGGGGCAGCGCCCCGATCAGCACTGCCGCGCTCATCACGTCGTAGTTCCGCACATTGGTGCCGTTGGTCGAGAGCGCGATCAGCGCCGCGGTGATCGGCTGCTGGCGCCCGGAGGAAAAGACCACGGCGTAAAGGAACTCGTTCCAGATGCCGGTGAACTGCCAGATCACGGTGACGATCAGGATCGGCGGCGAGAGCGGCAGGATGATTTTGCGGAAGATCCGCCAGAACCCCGCGCCGTCGATCCGCGCCGCCTTGATCAGGTCGTCGGGGATCGAAAGGTAGTAATTGCGGCAGAACAGCGTGGTGAAGGAGATGCCCTGCACGGTGTGCACCAGCACCAGCCCGCCGACCGTGTTGGTAAGGCCGAGATTGCCGAGGATGAAGGCCCAGGGCATCAGCGCCACCTGTCCCGGCATGAACACGCCGAGGGTCATGGCGCCGAACAGCCATTCCGAGCCGCGGAAGCGCCACTTCGACAGGATGTAGCCGTTCACCGCGCCGAAGGCGGTGGAGATGATGGTCGCCGGCACCGTCATCGCCAGCGAATTCCAGAAGTTCCGCTGCATCCCCTCGCATGTGCCGCCGATGCAGAAGGTGCTCCACGCCTGGCCCCAGGCGGTGAATTCGAACGAGCGCGGGAACCAGATCAGCCCGTTCTCGGCGATCTCGGGCAGCGGACGGAACGAGTTGAGGATGAGGACGATGAGCGGCAGCAGATACCAGGCGGCGAAGATGCCGAGCACGGCATAGACGCCGATCTTGGCGCGCGACCGGCGCCAGGTGCCGGCGGTGGCGAGCGGATCGTAGGCGGCGATCGCGGTCATGGCTGGAGCTCGATGCGCCGGCGCCAGACGCGCCAGAGGGAATAGGGCACAAGCACCACCGCGAGCGCGAGGAGGATCATGATCGCCGCCGCCGCGCCCTCGGCGATCTGCCCGCGCTGGAACATGAGGTCATAGACGTAGATCGCCGGGAAAGTGGTGGCGATGCCGGGGCCGCCCCCGGTGAGCGCGAGCGCGAGGTCGAAGGTCTTGATCGCGAACTGGAGGAGCACCACCAGCACGGCAATGAAGATCGGGCCGATCGCCGGGATCATGATGCGGCGGTAGATGCGGACAAGGCTCGCGCCGTCGATCTGGGCCGCCTTGATCAGGTCCTGGTCGACCGAGCGCAGCCCGGCGAGGAAAAGCGCCATGGCGAAGCCGGAGGCCTGCCAGATGCCGGTGATGACGATGGTATAGAGGGCGAAGTCGCGGCTCGTGTTCCAGGCGAACTCGAAGTCCGTCCAGCCGAGGGCGCGGACCAGGAACTCGATGCCGGCGGTCGGGCTGTAGAGCCAGCTCCACACCGTGCCGGTGACGACGAAGGAGACCGCGAGCGGATAGAGGTAGATCGTCCGCCACACCGCCTCGGCGCGGACGCGCTGGTCGATCAGGATGGCGAGCAGCAGGCCCACCGCCATCGTGCCGATGACGTAGAGCAGGCTGAAGATGAAGAGGTTGGTGTAGGCGATGTTCCAGCGCCGGTTCTCCCACAGCGAGGCGTAGTGCTCGAAGCCGACGAACTCGTAGGAGGGGAGGAGCGAGGAATTGGAGAGGGAGATGTAAAGCGTCCAGCCGGTGAAGACGAAGACGTAGACGAAGGTCGCGATCAGCGACGGGGCGAGCACCGCCATCGGCAGCCAGGTGCCGAAGCGCTCGCGCCACGGACTGCCCTTGCGCGGCGCGGTCCGCGTGGCGATCGGCATCGCTGTGCTGGTCACGGTTCCCTCCCCGGCGGAGGCCGCGGCGGAAGGACCGCCGCGGGCCGTCCCTTTCGGGCGAAGCTTACATCTGCGCTTCGACGGCGTCAGCCATTGCGTTGGCGGCTTCCTCGCCGGTCATCTCAGGCGTGTTCACGAACTCGGTGATCGTCTCCATCATCGCGCCGCGGTACTTCTGGAGCACGGTCATGTTGTGCGCCATGGAGCGGACCAGCGTGCCGGCATCGATCGAGGCCTGGAGGTCCTTCTGGGCCAGCTGCTGGCAGGGGTTGAAGCCCTGGCTCAGGTCGACGTCGAGGCGTGCCGGAATCGAGCCCTTCGCCTGGTTGAAGATGGTCTGGAACTCAGGCGACAGGATGATCGAGGCAAGCAGTTTCTGGCCCTCGATATAGTCCGGGTCCTTCTGCTTGAAGAAGACCACCGAGTCGGAGTTGAGGATGAACCCGGGCTTGCCCCAGTCGGTCGGCGCCTGGCCGCAGAGGATGTCCGTCCCCGGCTTGAAGCCGGCGGCCTGGAGCACGCCGATCTCCCAGTCGCCCATGATGAAGAAGGCGGCGTCGCCGTTGGCCATCATGTTGGAGGCGGTGTCGTAGTCGCGGCCGGCAATCGCCGGGTCCATGTACTTGGAGACCATGAGCCGCATCTGCTCGAAGGCCTTGGCCATCTCGGGGCTCCGCAGCGCCTCGATGTCGGCCTCGACGAAGGCCTTGCGGAAGAGGTCGATGTCCTGGCCGTAGACCACCACCTCGAAGGTCGTGGCGTCGGTCCAGTCGGCGGAGAGGTGGGCGAGGCAGATCTTGCCGATCGCGATCACCTTCTCGCAGTCCTCGTTGAACTCGGCCCAGGTCTTGGGCAGGTCGGTGATGCCGGCGGCGTCGAGCACGCTCTTGTTGGCCCACAGCCAGTTGATGCGGTGGATGTTCATCGGCGCCGCGACCCAGTTGCCGGTCGGCTTCATCACCGGCAGAAGCTCGGGAGCGACCACCTCGTCCCACTTCTCCTGCGCCGCCAGCTCGTCGAGATTGGCGGTGCCGCCGGTCTCGTTCCACTCGGCGATCTCGGGGCCCTTCAGCTGCACCGCCGGCGGCGCGTTGCCGGCAACTACGTCGGCGCGGAGCTTGGCGAGCGTGTTGGCGGTGTGGCCGGCGATCGCCGTCTGCTCCCAGGTGCCGCCCGCGGCGGTGAACATCTCGCCGAGCTTGGCAATGGCCGCGGCGTCCGAGCCCGTCGCCCACTGGTGGAGCATGTTGGTCTTGGGCTCGGCGACGGCGGCCGCGCTCAGGCCCAGCGACAGCGCGGCCGCTCCGGCCGCAAGATATGCGCATTTCCTCATGATCTCTCCTCCCTTGGAGATTGCCCGGCGACGGTTCCTTCGGCGCCTTGGGGCGGCTTGCTGTTCATTTGCGTTATGCGACAGACTTCCTTCCTTCTGTTTTCGGCGTGTACCCTCCCGTCGCCTCGAAGTTGAAGAAATGCTGGACGGCGAGCGCCGCGGCGCCGCGCGCCCATCCCGTGCCCTCCCAGTCGATCGCGATCGGCGGCGCGCCCGAGTAGCAGACCTCCGCGAGCACGCTGCGGAGCGGGTCGAAGAGGTGGCGTCCGAACCGGACGCCTTCCCCGCCGAAGATGATCATTTCCGGATCGACGACGTTGGCGAGGTTCGCCACGTGCCGGCCGAGGCGGAGCGCGGCGTCCTCGATCACCGCCTTTGCCGGGGGGTCGCTGGCGGCAACCGCCGCGGCAAGCGCGGCGATGTCCCGGCCGGCCGACGAAGGATCGCGCTCGGCCCAGCTCTGGAGCAGGCCGATATCGGCGGTCCAGGTCTCGAGGCAGCCGTCGCGCCCGCATTCGCAGCGCCGTCCGCGCTGTTCGAAATTATGGCCGAACTCGCCGGCGCCGCCGCTCGCGCCGCGGTGCAGCCGTCCCTCGACCACGAGCCCCGCGCCGACGCCCCGGCCGAGCGCGATCGCCGCGATCGACTGGGTGCCGCGCCCGTGGCCGAAGAGATGCTGGGCGACGGCGTAGGCGTTGGCGTCGTTGTCGACCCAGACCGGCACGCCGAGCTCGTCGGCGAGCATCACCGCGATCGGCACGTCGCGCCAGCCGAAGCGCTGCTCCTGCCGGCAGATGCCCTTCTCGGCGTCGACCTGGCCGGAGACGGCGAGGCCGACCCCGATCAGCCGGCGGCGGGTCACGCCCGCCTCGGCAAGCAGTTGGTCGGTGGTGGCGGTGGCGACCCGCACCACGGTCTCCGGTGCATGGTCGGGGAGCGGCAGCTCGACCTCGCCGCGGACGCGGGTCGCGAGGTCGGTGATCACGCCGCTGATCGAGTCGATGCTCACCTTCACGCCGATCGACAGCTTCGAGGTGTAGTCGATGTCGAGCGGGATCGGCCTCCGCCCGGCGGCGCCGAGGAGCGCCTTGCCTTCGACCAGCAGGCCTTCGGCGATGAGCTCGGCGGTGACGAAGGTGACGGCCGCCGGCGAAAGGCCGACCGCGGCGGTGAGCGCGGCGCGGCTCATCGGCCCGTTGCGGCGGATCTGGTCGAGGATGAGCCGGCGGTTCAAAGCCCGCGTCGTGCTCGGGTCCCCCTTGAGTTTCATCCCAACGACCTTTTTCTTTACTTCGTAAAATAACACAGCGCGAAACGACGGAAAAGGGGGGTGCCTCGCGGCCACGGCCCGTCCTGCCTCGGGTCGGCGGTCTCCCGCGCGGTCCCGGTCGTTTGCCGCCCGCGCGAGGCCTGAAGACTCGCCCTACCAGTTGACCGAAACGTACTGCGTCTCGAGGAACTCCATCAGCCCCTCGTGGGCGCCCTCGCGGCCAAGGCCGCTCTGCTTCATGCCGCCGAACGGCGCCGCCGGGTCGGAGACGATGCCGCGGTTCAGCCCCACCATGCCGAAATCGAGCCGCTCCGAGACGCGGAGGCCGCGGGCAAGGTCGCCCGTGTAGAGATAGGCGACCAGGCCGTACTCGGTGGCGTTCGCCTTCGCCACCACCTCGTCCTCGTCGCGAAACGTCTGGATCGGGGCGACCGGCCCGAAGATCTCCTCGCCGAGCATCTCCGCATCGTCCGGCACGTTCGTCAACACCGTCGGCGGGTAGTAGAAGCCCGTGCCCGAGGGGCGCTCCCCGCCGGTCACCACCTTCGCCCCTTTCGTCACCGCGTCCTCGACCAGGCGGGCCACCTTGTCGCGCGTCTCGGCATTGACCAGCGGCCCGACCGCCACCCCTTCCTCGAGGCCGTGGCCGAGCTTGAGCGCCTTCATCCGCGCCGCGAACTTCTCGGTGAAGCGGTCGTGCACCTTCTCGTGCACGTAGAAGCGGTTGGCCGAGGTGCAGGCCTCGCCCATGTTGCGCATCTTGGCGATCATCGCGCCGTCGACGGCGGCGTCGACGTCGGCGTCGTCGAAGACGATGAACGGCGCGTTGCCGCCGAGCTCCATGACCGGCTTGACGACGTTATCGGCGGCGGCGTGGATCAGCTTCCGCCCGACCTCGGTCGAGCCGGTGAAGGAGATCACGCGGACGCGCATGTCCTTGAGCATCTCGCCCACCACCGCGCCGGAGCGGCGCGAGGGGAGGACGTTGACCGCCCCGGCCGGCACGCCGGCCTCGGTGAGGATCGGCATCAGCGCCAGCGCGGTGAGGGGTGTCTCGGACGCCGGCTTGAGCACCACCGTGCAGCCGGCGGCGAGCGCCGGGCCGATCTTCCGGGTCGCCATGGCCGCGGGGAAGTTCCACGGCGTCACCAGCACCGCAACCCCGGCCGGCTTGTGCTGGACCACGATCCGCGCCCCCGACGACGGCGCCTTCGAGACCTGGCCGATGTTCCTCACCGCTTCCTCGGCGCTCCAGCGGAAGAATTCGGCGGCATAGGCGACCTCGGCACGGGAATCGGCCAGCGACTTCCCGTTCTCGAGCGTCATCAGCTTGGCGAGGCGTTCGCCGTCCTTGAGGATCAGCTCGAACGCCTTGCGGAGCACCTCGCCGCGCTCGCGCGGCTTTCGCGCCGCCCAGTCCGGACCCGCCGCGGCCGCGGCGTCGACCGCCGCTCTCGCGTCCTCGATGCTGCCGCTCGCGACGCTTGCGACGAAGGCCTCCGTGCCCGGATCGATCACCTCGAACCGCGCCCCGTCCGATGCCGGCCGCCACGCGCCGCCGATGTAAAGCTCGGTCGGTACGCCGGCGAGAAGGTTGTCGTAGGGCGAAATGTTCATGGCTGACTGCTCCCGATGCGGACGAATCCCGGATCATAGGGATACTCGACCGCCGTGCCGTCGTCGCCTGTAAGGCGGAGCACGCCGTCCCCGGCCTGGACGGTCGCCACCTCCCGCCAGCCGGCGGGGAGCGGAATGCCGCCCACGACGTGGGACAGCGACACCGTGCCGCCCAGGGTCACGCTCGTCGGGATCCCGGAGCGCGACAGCTCGTTCTCCTCGATCGAGGCCTTGTGGCCGTAGGCCGACCAGGCGCGACCTTCCTCGATGCCGAGCACGCCCTTGTGCCGGCCGTTCCACGGCGCGTAGTAGCGCCCGGCGTTCGAGAACCACAGGAAGGTCACCGGGTAGTCTGCCGGGTTCTTGAGGCTGAGCACGATGTCGCTCTCCCCGGGGCGAAGCGCCGCCGCCCAGCCGAGCGTCGCGCCCTTTTCCTCGACCAGCATGAGAAAATCCTCGTGGCCGTCGGCGAGGGGGTAGTCGCGGAGGTCGACGAAGCTGCCGTCCGCCAAGGGCAGCTTGGCGAGGTCGGTGAAGCGCGCCGGGCACTTGAACAGCGAGCGCCCGCGCTTGGGGTCGGTCTCCTGGGCGAGCGCGGGGATGTCGGCATAGGCCTTCTTCGAGAAGGAGAGCCGCCCCTTCCCCGAGAAGCGCGTCATCGCGTGGCTTGCCGCCGACACCGCGCCCCGGCCCCCCTCGAAGGTGTGGCGCTGGTAGGCGAAGGGGTGGCCGCCCCGGAGCGTGATCTCCTTGGTGACCCGCGCCCCCATCACCGGCTTGGTCAGCACGTAGCGGGCGGTGGCGCGGTCGCCGCGGCTCTCCTCGTCGAGCACTTCCCACGGCGCGTTCGCCGGCCAGCCGTGCGGTGGCGCGGTCTCGACGTCGCTCGCCGCAAAGGGCGCGCAGAAGAAGTCTCCGGAGAGGTACTTGAGGTTCGGCGGAATCTCCGGATCGTCGGTGATCGACCGGTCGTTCACCCACGGCGCGGTGTGGAGCGGCGCGAGCTTCCGCCCGCCGGCCTCGATCTCGAAGGCGCGCACGTGGCCCACCGCGAGGTCGAGCGTAAGGCTCACGCCCGGCGCCGTGATGGTATGGAATCGCTCGGCCATTTCCTCCCCCTCTTTGATGCTCCTGCTCCGACGCTTTTGCCATCGCGCCTCGGGAGGAATGCGTCAATCCCTCGGCGCCGTCTTTGTTCGGTCGCCGCGCAAGCTCATGCGGCGTGGAAATGGTGGAGCGGACCGTGGCCGCTGCCTACGTCGAGCCGGTCGGCGCCGGCGATCGCCCGCGTCACATAGTCCTTGGCGCGCCGGACCGCCGCGATGCGCACGTGACGCGGGAGGAGGGCGGCGATGGCGGAAGAGAGCGTGCATCCCGTACCGTGAGTGTTCCTGGTTGCGATGCGCGCCGCCGCCAAGGTCTCCGTCCCGTCCGCATCGGCATAGACATCGGTGCTGTCCGGTCCGTCGAGATGGCCGCCCTTGAGGAGCGCCGAGGCTGCGCCCAGGCGGAGGAGGTCGCGGGCCATGGCTCGCATCCCGTCGAGACCGCTCGGGGTCTCTGCGCCGAGCAGCACGCCCGCCTCCGGCAGGTTGGGCGTGATCACCTCGGCGAGCGGCACGAGCCGATCGCGGATCGCGGCAACGGCGTCGGTCGCAACGAGTGCATCGCCGCCCTTCGCCATCATCACCGGGTCGAGCACGATATGCCGCGCGCGGTGGCGGCGGAGCGCCCCGGCGATCGCCTCGGCGATGGCCGCGCTCCCCACCATGCCGATCTTCACCGCGTCCACCCGCACGTCGTCGAACACCGCCTCGATCTGATCGGCGACGAAGGCCGGCTCCATCAGGCGGAAGCCGCGGACGCCTTGGGTGTTCTGCACCGTCACCGCGGTGACCGCCGCCATGCCATAGGCGCCGAGCGCGGCGAAGGTCTTGAGGTCCGCCGCGATCCCTGCACCGCCGCTCGGATCGACTCCGGCAATGGAGAGGACATTGGGGATGGTCATGCCGTCCGCGTCCCTTTCGTTCCGCCCTCGGTTCCGTCATTCCGGCGAGCGCCGGAGTTCACCTCGGACGGCGCCGCCTTCATCGATGGTCCGAGTCTCGCTGCCCTCGTCTCCACTGCCCGCCTCAGCGCCGCCGCCGCCGCTCGCGGGTCCTCGGCCGCGCAGATCGCCGACACCACCGCCACTCCGGCCGCGCCCGCCCCGATCGCCGCCGCGGCGTTCTCCGCCGCGATCCCGCCGATCGCCACGAACGGCAGCGAAAGCATGGTGCCCGCGGCGCGGAGCCCGTCGAGGCCGAGCGGCGGCGCGGCGTCCGTCTTGGTCGCCGAGGCGAAGACCGGCCCGAGTCCGACATAGTCGACCACCCCGGCTTCCGCCGTCGCGGTCTCTCCCGCCCTCGTCACCGAAAGCCCAAGCAGCCGGTCCGGGCCGATGATCCGCCGCGTCTGCCGCGGGTCGCCGTCGTCCTGCCCGATGTGGACACCGTCGGCCCCGGCGGCGAGCGCCACCCCGGGGCGGTCGTTGACGACGAGCGGCACGCCGCGTGGCGCGAGCTCGGCGCGAAGCGCGCGGGCGAGGGCGACGAGATCGTCGTCATGGGCATGCTTGTCGCGGAGCTGGACGATGGTCACGCCGCCCGCGACTGCCGCCTTGACCGTGGCGATCAGCCCGCGCCGCGCCGTCATCGCCGCGTCGGTGACGAGCATCAGGCGAAGGTCGAAGCCGGGTCTCACCGGAGCCGCATCCCGGCGGCGAGCGCCGCGTCGTCGAGGGCGAAAAGCGCGTCGATCAGCGCGATCTGGAAACTCCCGGGACCTTTGGCTCCGATGATCGCCGTCTCGGCCGCGACGCCGATCGCCGCAAGCCCCGCCACGGCGGCGTCGAAGGGTGCGAGGCCGGCGCCGAGGAAGGCGCCGCAGAGCGCCGTCGCCATGCAGCCCGTGCCGGTCACGCGGCGGAGCATCGGGTCGCCGTTCTCGATGCCGGTCGTTCGCTCGCCGTCGGTCACGTAGTCGACCGCGCCGGTCACGGCGACGACGCATTTCGCCCGGCGCGCGAGAGCCGCCGCCGCTTCGCGTGCCGCTTCCGAGCCGCGGGTCGAGTCGACGCCCTTTCCGGCCGCCTCCGTTTCGCCGGCGAGCGCCAGGATCTCGGAGGCGTTGCCGCGGACGATCGCCGGGCCGAGCGCGATGAGCCGGAGCGACGTCTCGGTGCGGTACCGGGTGGCGCCGGCGGCCACCGGGTCGAGGATGAAGGGCACTCCGGCAAGCTTCGCGGCGGTCGCCGCTTTCTCCATCGCCTCGACCCAGGGCGGCGACAGCGTGCCGATGTTGATCACCAGCGCCCGTGCGAGCGGTGCGAAGGCCTCGACCTCCGGGAGCGCATGGACCATCGCCGGTGAAGCGCCGATGGCGAGCAGCGCGTTCGCCGTCGTGTTCATCACCACGTAGTTGGTGATGTTGTGGACGAGCGGCGCCTGCGTCCGGAGGCGGGCGACTGCATCACGAAGGTCGGGCATGGTCACGGCTTGCTCCCTTTGGCGGGAGCCCACGGCCGGCGGAGACCGGCTGGTGACGGCTCCCTGTCGCTGGCATTACCCAGATCAGGTTCGGCGGGTGTGATCTCAGCCCGTCCGCTGGGGACGAGCACCCCGTATCACCGGCGCCGAGACTAAGCGGTCCGGGGGCGCGGTCAAGCCTCCCCTGAGAGGCTCGGTCACGGCGCGGAACGGTCGTCCGTGAACATCGTTCAATAATTTCTTGAACTACGTTCACCAATAGAATATATGAACGATGTTCACAAACGTTGGTGAGCGGTGACTTCACCTCAAGGAGGGTCGAATGGCCACCTTTTTCGGTACGGAAATCAACGACTTCCAGAATACCGGGTGGAGCGTTCTCCACGGCGCCGGCGGGGACGATTTCCTCGTCTCCGACCAGCCCGGGCCGGTCTCCATTTACGGGGGAGCCGGCATGGACTTCATGTATTCCACGAACGCCATGTCGACCGCGGACATCCATGGCGGCGACGGCAATGACACGATCATCGGTCACTACCCCGACGATGCCCTGTACGGCGACGAGGGCAACGACGTGATTGCCGGCGCCGATTTCTACTATCCCGATCCCGGTGGCCAGATCACGCCCTACGATCCCAGCGGGAATGACTTGATCGAGGGCGGCGCCGGCCAGGATGCCCTCTACGGCCTGGACGGCAACGACGTGATCAGGGGCGGCGACGGCGATGACTGGGGAACCATCTTCGCACCGACCCACACGTTCTGGTCAACCGGTGAAACCTTCACCGTCCAGGCGGGCCTCTTCGGCGGCGACGGGGACGACCGCCTGTATGGCGACGCCGGGAGCGACCTTCTGGTCGGCGGCGACGGCAATGACAAGCAATACGGCGGTACCGGGGACGACGTGCTCTACGCTGGTCACGGCGCCGACAAGAATCACGGAGGCGACGGGGCGGACACCTTCGCATTCGACTACGTCTGGGAAAGTCAGAAGGGCCGTGGCCGCGACGTGATCAAGGACTTCTCCAAGGCCGACCATGACGCGATCGGCCTGTACTGGATGGATGCCAACCTCAACAAGAACGGCGACCAGGCCTTCGACTTCATCGGCGATGAAGCCTTCCATCACCGGAGCGGCGAGCTGCGTTTCGACAAGCATCTCCTCAGTGGCGACACCGACGGCGATGGTCGCGCCGACTTCGTGGTCAAGGTCGCGGGCGTGAAGAGCCTCCACGACCACGACTTCTACCTCTGATCTCATCCCCGCGGGCGGCGGGTCCTCCGCCGCCCGCGACTATCCGTCGAGGCTGGCGACGCCGCACCACGGGTCCCGGGTGCCGCCGTCATAGGCGCGGACGAGGCCGCTTGCGAGCATCGCCTCGGCGAGGTCGGTGCCGGCGTCGGTCACGATGTCGGCGATCACGCGGCCGGCATATTTGTCGTTCTCGATCCGGGTGAGCCGCACCTTGCCGTCGCCCGCGGCGGCGGCGAGCCGGAGGCGCGCGGTTTCGGCGAGCGCCTTCTCGCGCGCGCATTTGCCGTTCCGTTCCGGCGCGTCGATGCCGCGGATGCGGGCGTTGACCGTCACCTCCAGTCCGATCCAGACTCGGGCGCGGAGCGCGAGCGTGTCGCCATCGACGACGCGGATCACCTCGGCCGGCACCGGGCCGGCGATCACCTCGGCGCCGGCGGCGAGAGGCGACGTCGAGAAGAGCGCCGCGGCCAGGGCGAGACGGCAGGGGCGTGAGGGGCGACGGCTCATCCTGTTGCACCCGGGTTCAACGAATAAATTCCTAGACGATTCGGCGTCCGGGGTAAAGGCTTCTTCCTCTCCCCGCGCCGGCCGAGTCGGTCCGTCGCGCCGCCGCCGGTCCGCCCCCCGATCCGCCGATCGCTTCCGGCCGTGCGGGTTTCCGCCTTTACGCCGGCCCGCCCCCCGCGATACCAAGGCGCGGGCGGGTCGCCGCCGTCGGGTCACGGGGAGGAGCGGGTCAAATGATCGTTTGCTGCGGCGAGGCGCTGATCGATTTCCTGCCCAGGAAGGGTGCCGACGGCGCCGACACCTTTCAGCCCTTCGTCGGCGGTTCGGTGTTGAACGTCGCCGTCGCCCTCGGCCGCCTCGGGGCGCCGGCCGGCTTCTTCTGCGGTCTTTCCACCGACTTCTTCGGGGCGATGATCCTCAAGGCGCTGCACGCGAGCAACGTCGACACCTCGCTCTGCCTGATGAGCGGCCGGCCGACCACGCTCGCCTTCGTCAAGCTCGCCAATGGCAATGCCGAATACGCCTTCTTC
>DASSPO010000131.1:0-23961 GCA_035699585.1 Bauldia sp. | reverse complement strand
ACCTCATGGAAGGCACGGTACCAGGCTGAATCGACCCACCAGCACGGTCGGCGGTCGTCGGCCCCGCCCTGCGTGATGTAGTGCACCAGCGGGTTGAACCGCCTCCGGTCGATCACCGAGAGATTGGCGCGATAGAATTCCGTGTCGAACAGCGGATGCGGATTCCTGCCTTTTCGTGCGCCCTGGCAGACATAGTGGAGGACTGGATCGCGAACCGAACGAACTGCGTCGGGAAGCTGTTGTCGATACCAATCTTCGTCGAACAAATGACTTGCGCGGATTACGTCCGAATCTCGGTTTGCGCTCGTCTTGACCCCAAGAAGATTCAATACCTCCGTCAGCCGGTAAGAAAAGGACATCGGATATTAAACCGTTCCAGGATCGGGCGAAGGCGGTTTAACGTGACTCCCACCCGCCATCAAGCGGCTGCCCGTTTCAGGCCGGCGCGCGTCGCCCATGCAGGCCGCAGGCTGTCCCGACGACGCGGGCGCCGGCGTGCAAGGCGACCGTAGCGAAATCTCCGTGCGTGCCGAAATCCGTTCCCAAGAGCCTGCGCAATGTGGTTCAGTCCTTTTCAAGAACGGCGGGATGACATTCGGAACCCGTGCGAGAGGGAACGCTCAGGACGAGGGGCAAGCGCGAGATGGCGTTGAAGAACCGGCTCGGAGGCCACACCAACAGCTACCACACCTACAGTCTGGAAGAGGCGCTCGAGGGCATCGCTGCGGCGGGCTACCGCTATGTCGAGCTCTCCGCCGTGCGCGGCTGGACGGAGCATGTCCCGCTCGATGCCGACGCCAAGACCCTCGGCGGGATTCAACGCATGCTCAACACGCTCGGCCTGGTCAGCTTGAGCCTCAGCGGCCACTCGGACCTCACCACCACCGACGGGCTAGAGCTCGGCCTGCTCGCCGTCGATCTCTGCGAACGCATGGGGATCGGCATCATGAACACCGCCATCGGCGGCCACTACAGCGAGCAGGAGGATGAGGCCGCCTTCATGGGCAACATCCATCGGCTGGCCGACTACGCCGCGGCACGCGATGTCCGCCTCGGCATCGAGATTCACGGCGAGATCACCAGGTCCGGGGAAGCCGCGATTCCGGTCCTCGAGCGGATCGGCCGACCGAACGTGCTCATCAACTACGATACCGCCAATGTCGAGTTCTACGGCGGGGTGAAAGCCGTGGACGACCTGCCGAAGGCGCTGCCGAAGCTCGTCCATGCCCACCTCAAGGACAAGCGTGGCGAGGGTCGCGTCTGGGATTTCCCGGCGATCGGCGAAGGGCACGTCGATTTCGCCCGCGTTCTCGCTATCCTCGACAAGGGTGGTTTCGCCGGCCCGCTGAGCGTCGAGATCGAGTTCAAGGGCGAGCCGTGGCCGCCGCTTGCCGAGGTCAATCGCGCGATGAAGTCCTCGCGCGACAAGCTTGTCTCCCTCGGCCTGTCATGAGCTCGGAGCCGGGCGCAATGAGGATCGGCATCCTCGGGGCGGGCTTCATGGGCACGACCCATGCCCGCGCCTATGCGAGGATACCGGGCGTCGAGATCGTCGCCGTCTCCTCTCGCGACCGCGACAAGGCGGAGAAGCTCGCGGCCGAGGTCGGGGCCAAGGCCACCACCGACGATCTCGCGATCATCGAGGATCCCTCGATCGAGGCGATCAGCAATACTTTGCCGACGCACCTTCATCCGGAGGCGACGATTGCCGCGCTCGCTGCGGGCAAGCATGTGCTCCTCGAGAAGCCCTTCGCGCTCACCGCGCCCGATTGCGACGGCATGATCGCGGCGGCCGGCGCCAGCGGCCGCATCCTCATGGTGGCGCATGTGCTGCGCTTCTGGGGAGAGTACGTCTCCCTTGTCGAGTTCGTGCGGAGCGGTCGGCTCGGCCGGCCGATCTCGGCGTCGGCGCAGCGGCTGTCCCAGCTTCCCGCCTGGGCCGACTGGTTCCTCGATCCGGCGCTTTCCGGCGGCGCCGTGCTCGACTTGAGCGTCCACGACTTCGACGTCCTCAACTGGGTCCTCGGGACACCGAGGACCGCGTATGGCCGCGGCCGTGAGTTCCGGCCCGGCCTGTGGAACGACATCCACGCCGAGATCGACTATGGCGTGGCGAACGGCTTCGTCGAGGGCTCCGAGTTCATGCCTGCCGGATATCCCTTCACCTGCGGCCTCAAGGTTCTGTGCGAGGGCGGGGTGGTTGAGTTCAGGTTCCGGGCCGGCGGGGTCAGCGTCGAGATGGCCGGGGGGAGCTCGCTGATCGTCCACGAGGCGGGGAAATCCTACCCCCTAGAGGCGAAGCCGGGCGACGCCTACCAGAACCAGACCGATTATTTCGTTGCTTGCGTGCGGGAGGGGCGCCGCCCCTTGCTCGGCACGCCTGAGCAGGCCCGCCTTGCCGTCCGCACCGCCAACGCCGTCCGGCAGTCCTTCGAGACCGGTGCGGTGGTCGCGATCTGACCCCGTCTCGGGTCTCGACCGCGGCCCAGAAGTGAACGCCGGAGAAGGCACTCCGGCCTTGCATCAGAAGAAATTCAGTATACTGTATTCCGAGCGGTCGGTGCGAACAGCGCGGCCAGCAATTCCTCCCGTCTAGCGCCTGGAGCGACACGCATGCCTAGCTTGATGAACCCTGACGAACTGCGCACCGCCCTTGAAAACGCCATCAAAGGCAAGAGCGCCAACAAGGCTCCGTTCAGCATCGCTTGGGCGAGCGGCAAGCTGAGCCGAGATCATCTCGCGCGCTGGTGTGAGAATCACTATCACTACGTGGGCCCGTTTGCGGACTACCTCGCCTATGTCTACGCGCGCATGCCAGATGAATACCAGGAGGCCAAGGATTTCCTCCTGCAGAACATGTACGAGGAAGAGATCGGCGGCGACCGCCATACCGACCTGCTGATCCGGTTCGGCGAGGCCTGCGGCACCACCCGCGAGCGGATCGTAGACCCCGACAACATGACCGCCACCACCCGCGGCCTGCAGAGCTGGTGCTACGCGGTGGCGATGCGCGAGGATCCGATTGTCGCCGTCGCCGGCCTTGTCGTCGGCCTCGAGTCGCAGGTGCCTTCGATCTATCGCCGGCAGACCCCGACCCTCCGCGAGAAGTATGGCTTCACCGATGAGGAGGTCGAGTTCTTCGATCTTCACATCGTCTCCGACGAGATCCACGGCGAGCGCGGCTACCAGATCGTGCTCGAGCATGCGCGCACCGTGGAACTCCAGCAGAAGTGCCTGAAGATCTGCGAGATCGGCGCCCAGATGCGCCTGCTCTACACGACGGCGCTCTACTACGACTACGTCGCCAAGGATGTCCCGTTGTCCGAGTTGATGAAAGTCGAAAAGAAGGTTCCCGCCGAAGAGCGCGAACTCCTGCAGGCTTGATCGGTGCCCTTCGTCACCGTTCACAAGGGTGGCCAGGTCTTTCGCGACGAGGTGAAGGAGAACACCAACCTCGTCGTCCGGGCTGGCATCCGCCAGTTTCCCTACCCGAACTTCAAGTACAAGTGCGGGATGGGGAAATGCGCGACCTGCACCAGCCTCATCTTGAAGGGGGGCGAGCACCTGCCCGCCCCCAATTGGAAGGAGAAGAAGCTTCTCGGCGACCGGTTGGAACAGGGGTTCCGCCTCGCCTGCCAGCTCTGGATCACGCACGACATCGAGCTGACCCAGGAGTTCGAGGCGGCGCCCGCGGTGGCGAGCGCAGCCGTGCCGGAAGCCGAATCAACCGCTACGGGGTGAACGACATGTACGTTGTGTTGACCACCAAGCCCGGCGAGTTTAGGACCGAGATCACGCCGGGCCTCAAGGCTGTCGAGTCCTACGACTACATCTTTTACGGCCGGAAGCGGGCCAACTTCACGATCGCCGAGGTCGAGGACCCGATCAAGATCCGGATCGTCGAGGACGAGCCGCCGCAGATCGTCAACGACGTGCCCTCGAAGCTGTTCGAGCATTTCGATTCGCTCGACGAGGCGCGGGCCGAGCTCAACACGCTCACCCATTACGGCACCATGGACATCAAGCTCATGAAGGTCTGAGTCGCGCACCGGCATGAAGGCTGCGCCGACCAAACACCCACGGCCCGATGATCACCATCACATTCGTCACCAACGGCAACAAGACGGTCACGGCCGAGGAGAACAGCAACCTCCTCCGGGTATCGCTCCGGCAGCAGGGCGGGATTCCCTTCAAGTGCGGCGGCGGCATCTGCGGCACCTGCCGCTGCCACATCGATGTCGGTATCGAGAACACCGACAAGGTCAAGAACAAGGAACGGAAGCACCTCACCGATGCCGACATCGCGGCCGGCTATCGCATGGCCTGCCAGACCTTCGTCACCGGCGACGTGAGCGTCTCCTGGAAGGTGCCGGAGAAGGCCGCGGCCGCGCGTCCCGCCCCGCCGGCGCCGCCGTCTCCCGCCGAGACCGCGGTCGATCCTTCCGTCGAGCCGACCGACGAGCCGTCGATCGAGACGCCCTTGGCTGCAGCCGAGCCCGCCCCGGCGCCGTGACCCGTCGCCTCCTCCGCCTTTGACCCGCGAGCTCCCCGCATGAGCGCACCGCACCTCAACCACGTCGCCGGCGAATGGCGTCCGGCCGCCTCAGGCGGCGTGTTCGAGGATCGCAATCCCGCCGATGAGCGCGACCTGATCGGCGCCTTTCCCGATTCGGGCGCCGACGACGTCGCCGCCGCGGTCGAGGCGGTTTCCGCCGCATGGCCAGCCTGGGCCGCGGCGTCGCCCGAAGTCCGGGCCGATGTCCTCTTCAAGGCGGCCGACATCATGGCCAGCCGCGCCGACGGGATTGCAGCCGAGCTCACCCGCGAGGAGGGCAAGACCCTCGCCGAAGCGCGGAACGAAGCGCGGCGGATCGCGGCCAACTTCCGCCTCTATGCCGGTGAGGCTCTGCGCCTCAACGGCGAGACCTACGCCAGCGAAGCCGCGCAGATCGTCTTCTCGCTTCGCCAGCCGGTCGGCGTGGTGGCGGTGATCACGCCTTGGAACTTTCCCCTGTCGATGGCGGCGCGAAAGATCGCGCCGGCGCTCGCGGCCGGCAATGGCGTCGTCTTCAAGCCCTCCGAGGTGACCCCGCTCATGGGGCAGCGGCTGGTCGAGGTGCTGCTCGAGGCCGGCCTGCCGGCCAATCTCCTTGCCCTCCTCCAGGGCCGCGGGCCGACCGTCGGGCAGGCGATCACGCGCCATCCCGGCATCGACGCCGTCACCTTCACCGGCTCCTTTGCCGTCGGGCGCGAGATCGCCAGGGCGGTGTCGACCGACACGCGCGTCCAGCTTGAGATGGGCGGCAAGAATGCGACCGTCGTGCTCGCCGACGCCGATCTCGGCAAGGCCGCCGCGATCATCGAGCGCGGCGCCTTCGGGCTGACCGGCCAGGCCTGCACCGGGACGAGCCGGGTACTCGTCGCGCGGCCGCTTCATGATGCGCTCCTCGAGCGGCTGATCGCCGCCGCCGGCAAGTTCAAGGTCGGACCGGGTTCGGAGGAAGGCGTCCAGATGGGCCCGCTCGCGACCAGGGGACAATACGACAAGGTGCTCTCCTACCTCGGCATCGCCCGCGAGGAGGGCGGTCGGATCGCCGCCGGCGGCGCGGCGCTTCGCGGCAACGGCGACGCGCGCCTCGCCCACGGCAATTTCGTCACTCCGGCCGTGGTCGCCGACCTCCCCGCCGAAAGCCGCCTTCTGCGCGAGGAGATATTCGGGCCGGTGGTCGCGCTCCGCGCCTTCGACACGCTCGACGAAGCGATAAGCATCGCCGACGATACGGAATACGGGCTGGCGGTCTCCCTGGTCACCAATCACCTGCCCTCGGTGATCCGTTTCGCGCGCGAGACGCGGCACGGCATCGTCAAGGTCAACGCCCCGACCACGGGGGTTTCGCTCAATGCGCCCTTCGGCGGCTTCAAGCATTCAAGCAACCAGGCGGCCAAGGAGCAGGGCGGCGCGACGGTGATGGACTTCTACACCCGTATCAAGACGGTCTATCTCGGCGGCTGAGGCGTGTTCCCTGACCTCGCCGCCATCCTGCCGGACGGGCTGCTCTCCGGCCATTTTGCCGGTATGGCCGCGGTCGTCTTCGGCGCCGCGCTGACGCAAGGCATAGGCGGCATCGGCTTCGCCATGGTGTCCGCGCCGATCTCGGTGCTTCTCTTCCCGGAGCTGGTGCCGGGGCCGCTTCTCGTCTTAGGCACCGGTCTCGCGCTGCTCGGCGCCTGGCGCGATTTCCGCTCGATCAACTGGCGCTCTTTCGGCATCGTCATGGCCGGCCGCGTCTTCGGCACGATCGCCGGTGCGGCGGTGCTGAGCGTGCTCTCGGCGACGCTTTTCTCGGTGGTCTTCGCCCTCCTCATCCTCATCGGCGTCGTCCTCAGCGTCTCGGGCTGGAAGGTCCACCCCACCGATCCCAACCTGGTCATTGCCGGCGCGGCGTCGGGCGTGATGGGGACGATCACCTCCTCCGGGGCCGGGCCCTATGCGATCGTCATGCAACGCGTCCCCCCGCCGGAGCTTCGCGGCACCATGGGTTGCATCTTTTTCGCCGGCGGCTTCTTCTCCCTCGTCATGCTCGCGGTCTTCGGGCATTTCGACCGCGACCAGTTCTGGCTGGGCATGATCCTGTTTCCGTTCATGATCGCCGGCTTCGTCATCTCGACGCCGCTCACCAGGGTCTTCTCCCGCGAGATGATGCGCCACTTTCTCCTCGGGCTTGCGGCGGCCGGCTCGATCGGCATTCTGATCCGCGCTGCTCTCGCGGGCTGAGCGGGGAGCCCGGATGATTCACATCACCGACGCCATGGTCGAGGAGGCGGTGCCGATCGCGGACGCGCAGCGCGCCCTTGCCGAGGCCTTCGCGGCGTTCGACCGCGGCGAGGCGGGGATGCAGGAGCGCGTGCGCAGCACCGCCGGCGGCGTCCGTCTCTCGATGCTCGGCGCGCTCATCCCCGGCGAAGGCTTCGCCGGCGCCAAGATCTACACCACCATCGCCGGCGCCTTCTCTTTCGCCATCGTCCTCTTCTCCACCACGACCGGCGCTCTGCTTGCGGTGCTTGATGCCAATGCCATCACCCGCCTCCGCACCGCCGCCTGCACCGTGATCGCGGCGCGCTACCTCGCGCGTCCCCAATCGCGGCGGCTCGCCCTGTTCGGCGCGGGGGTCCAGGGCCGCGCCCATGCGGTGCAGCTCGCCGCCGCCTACCCGCTCGAATCGATTCTTCTCGTCTCGCAGCGGAACCGGCCCGAGGTCGCCGCCGAGGTCGAAGCGGAGTCCGGCGTCGCCACGCGCCTGTCGTCGGCGGACGAGGCGCTCGCCGCGGCGGACATCGTCGTCACCGCATCGCGATCGAGAACGCCGCTCTTCCCCGGTGCGGCGATCCCGCCGGGGACGTTCGTCGCGGCGGTCGGCTCGAGTCTCCCCGCCTCCCGCGAGATCGACGATGCGGCGCTTTCCCGCGCGAGCCGCATCGCGGTGGAATGGCGCGAGCAGAGCCTGAGGGAGGCGGGCGAGCTGGTTCAGGCCGCGCCCGGCGTGATCGAGCCGGGAAAGATCGTTGAGCTCGGCGAACTCATCACCGGCAAGGCGCCCGGGCGGGTCACGGCCGGCGAGATTACGGTCTACAAGTCCGTCGGCGTCGGCATCGAGGACATCGCCGTCGCGGCGCTCGCCTATCGCCGCATCGTCGGCGCGTAGGATCCCGAGCCTACGGCTCCTGCTGCGGGATCTGGGCGGCGTTATAGACGTGGCGGGCGGCGAGGAGCGCGGCGAGCTCGCCGTCGCCGTCGATTACCGCTCGCAGAATTGCCGCGTGCTCCTGCCAGTTCTGCCGGGCGCGGGCTACGCCGTTCGGCGCAAACAGCATCGCGGTCCGATCGCGCAGCGACCCGATGATATCCTGGAGGACCGAGTTTCCGGCCACCCTGCCGAGCGCCTCATGGAAGCGGAAGTTCTGGCGGACGACCGCCGCCGGGTTTTCCTCGGCCATCAGCCGGGCACCTTCGGCGAGGATCGCCTCGAGTTCGCGGATCTGCTCCGGGTCGTGGCGCCGGGCGGCGAGCTTGGCGTTGAGCGCCTCGAGCGTGGCGCGGACCTCGATCAGCTCGCGCTTCTGCTCCTCGGTATAGGTGGTCACGCTGGCGCCGCGCCGCGGCTCGATGGTGACGATCCCCTCCGCGGCGAGCTCGCGGAGCGCCTCGCGGACCGGCATTCGCGAAACGCCCAGCTCCTCCGACAGGCGGCCCTCGACCAACCGCTCGCCGAGCGCGATCTCGCCGTTGAGAATGCGCTCGCGGAGCGCGGCGGTGACCAGCTTGGTCAGCGGCTCGTGGGTGGACCCAAGGGGAATGTTCATCGCCTCATGCTGCCATCGATTGCGGGAAGCCCGACGGAAGTGCAGTCCTTCCTGCATATAGAATACAGAATCCCACGGCAACCGCGCCGCTTGCCGCAGGCCAAAAAGAACCGCAACGGCAACAGAATAGCCGATTGGCCGGTCGGACGACAGACGTCTCAGACCTCCTGGCGATTGTGCTGGAACAGGAAGCTGTCGGCATAGATGTGATTGAGGCTGGCCCCGTTCTGGATGAAGGCCGCCTTGGCGGCCGACACCATTTCCGGCGATCCGCACAAATAGATGGCGTATTCCGAGAGGTCCTCGACCTCGCCGAGCACCGCATCCTGGACATAGCCGCGCCGGCCGTCCCAATCCGGACCGCCACGGGACAGGACCGGGCGGTACTCGAACTCCGGCAGCTTGTCCCTCCATCTCACGATGTCGTCATGGAGATAAAGGCCGTCGGGCGTGCGTGAGCCCCAATAGAGCAGCGCGGGCGGACATTCGTCGGGCTCATCCATCAGCGATTCGAGAATGCTCTTGATCGGCGCCAGCCCCGTGCCGGTTGCGACCAGGAGCAACGGACGGAAGTCCTGTTTCCGGAGGAAGAACGATCCGAGGGGAAGTTCGACGTCGAGGCGCTCGCCCTCCTTGAGCAGGGGGAGCCGTCCGTCGGTGAAGACGCCGCCGGGAATTCGCCGGATATGGAGATCCAAGCGGTTTCCGCTCGGCGCCGAAGCCATGGAGAAGCTTCGCGGCCTGCCGTCGTCCATCAGGATGCTGACGTGCTGGCCGGGGAGGTAGCTGAACCCCTCCAGTTCCGGGAGCTCCAGCATGAGGTGCGTGACCTCGGAGCTGAACCGCCTCATCCCGCAAATCACTGCGCGGTGCCGTGCCGGCGCTGCGGCGAGCGGCGGCTGAACTTCGGCCTCGATGAGGAGGTCGCTGAGTGGCCGCGCCTGGCAGGCGAGCGCATACCCGGCCTCGGCCTCCTCGGGGAGGAGGCCCATCGGCTCCTCGCGGTAGCTGATCTCGCCTTCGAGCAGCTTCACCCGGCAGGTGCCGCAGGTGCCGGACTTGCAGTCGTGGGCGAGGTTGAGGCTGGCGGAAAGCGCCGCGGCAAGCACCGACTCCTCCGGTGCCACCCTGAAGGTCTCGCCCGACCCGGCGATCGTCACCGTGTGAACCATGGCGACCTCCCGGAAGACCGCCGCAAGGCCGGCGTCCCTATTTCTTGATGTCGGCGGCGACGGTGACGCTCAAGCCGTCGGCGGCGAGTCGGTCGCGGAGCGCCTCGAGTGCCGCAAGCCCGCAGGCCGTGTCCTGCTCGCCGTTGCCGCCGGAGAGGCCGACCGCGCCGATCACCTCGCCGTCCACCACGACCGGAAAGCCGCCGACGAAGATCGCGAACCTTCCCTCGAAGCTGAGCTGGATGCCGAAGGCCTCGTTGCCGGGGAGCGCCGGTCCGTTCGGCGGTGTATTGAAAAGGTGCGTCGAGCGCTTGTGGCCGGCGGCGGTGAAGGCCTTGTTCCAGGCGATCTGCGGGCCCGTGATCCGCGCTCCGTCCATGCGTTCGATGAGGATCGGGAACCCGCCGTCGTCGACCACGCAGACCGTCTGCGGTACGCCGAGCTCCCCGGCCTTGCGGATGGCCGCGTCCGCCATCAACCGGGCCTCGGCCCGCTCCAGCTTCCACTTCTGCTTCACGCCATCCCCTCGCGCGTTCGCCGGCAACCCAACCGTTGTTCTTGGGCGGAATACAGTATACTGAGCTTCGTTGGCGAAGGAAGAACCGAATGGGGCGAAAAGCATGATTCCGGGGAACGGCTTCCGAGTTCTTTTGGAAGATCGGGCACGAACCGGGGCCCCGGCGGCTCGGTCCGGACGGCGGAAAGGTTGACGGTGGATCCCCGTCCCGTCCCGCCCGCGGCCGGCGTCCGCGGGCACGCCTTCATGGTCGCAACCGGCCACCCCCTGGCTGCGGAGACGGCCGTGGCGATTCTCGACCACGGCGGCTCCGCGGTCGATGCCGCCATTGCCGCCGACGCGGTCCTCGGCGTCGTCGAGCCGATGGCGACGGGGATCGGCGGCGATCTTCTGGCGATGATCGTCGAGCCCAATGGCGCGGCGACTGCCTATAACGGCACCGGACGGGCGCCGCTCGCTCTCGACCCGGCGATGGTCGAAGCCCTCCCGGATCGACGCATCCCCGACCGCCATCCCCTGTCGCTGACCACGCCCGGCGCCGTCCGCGGGTGGTACGACCTTCACGCCCGCTACGGCCGGATCGACATGGCGGAGCTGCTCGCCCCCGCGATCCGTTGCGCGTCGGAGGGGTTTGCCGTGGGACCGATCGCGGCGCGCGAGTGGAGTTTCTTCGCGCCGATGATCGGCAAGGATCCGGTCTGTGCCGTTCTCTACCGGGCCCAAAGCCCGCCGCCCGCCGGCGCGAGCTTCGCCAATCCCGAACTCGCCGCGACCCTCCGCGCCATCGCCGCCGACGGTCCCTCGGCCTTCTATGAAGGCGCGCCGGCACGGTTCGCGGCGAAGGCGAGCCGGGCCGCTGGCGGCGTGCTTGCCGAGGCCGACTTCGCCGCGCACCGCGGCAACTTCGACAAGCCGCTCTCGACCGCCTTCCGCGGTCTCAAGGTGCTCGAGTGTCCGCCCAACACCCATGGCCGCGCCGTCCTCGATGCGCTCGACCTACTCGAGCCGCTGCCCCTTGATCCCGCCGATCCGGAGACCTTCGTCATCGCGGTCAAGGCGATGCGCGAGGGCATGATCCGCGCGCGGGAGACCGTGGCCGACCCCGCCGGCAACACGGTGTGCACCGCGATCGTCGATCGCGACGGCCTGGCGCTCACCCTGATGAGCAGCGTCTTCAAGCGCTTCGGTTCCGCCATCGGCGTCCCGGGATGCGGCTTCGTCCTCCAGAACCGCGGCTCCGGCTTCGCCGAACCCGGCCATGTCAACGGTCCGGCCCCGGGAAAGCGCGCCTACCACACCGTCATCCCCGCCGCGGCTGTGAAGGACGGGGCCCTCCACGCCGTCTTCGGCGTGGTCGGCGGTGCCATGCAGCCGCAAGGGCACGTCCAACTTCTCATGCGGACCGCGGCTTGGGGCGAACCGCTGCAGGCGGCGCTCGATGCGCCCCGCTGGCGTCTCGAGGGAGATCTGCTCGCCATCGAGGAGGGCATGGCGCCGGCGATCGTCTCGGCGCTGCGCGCCGCCGGCTTTGCCGATGCCGGTTCGATCGGCAACATCGCGGGCCGGAGCGACTTCGGTGGAGCCCAGTTCGTGCTCCGCGGCGCGGACGGCGCCCTCTACGGCGCCTCCGACAAGCGCAAGGACGGGATGGCGCTGGGGCGGTAGGCGCGGGCCTGGCGAAAGCTTATCGATGTGCGCCGGTTGCGTTCATGATCGAAGCTGCGACTCGATCGCTGCCTTGTCGATAACAGACCATACCCGCCCGATCCTTTCGCCGCGAAACTCGTAGAACACGTTCTCGGCGAATGACACCCTCCTCTCGTTGACCGGCAGGCCAAGAAGATCGCCTCGCGGCGTGCAGTCGAACTGGAGCCGACTCGCGACGAATGGTGGCTCTGAGACCAGAAGTTCGATCTGGAAGCGGAGGTCGGGTATCGCTTGAAAATTTCCCTCCAGCATGGCGCGATAGCCTGAAAGTCCGATCGGCTCGCCATTATGGACGACGTCCTCGGCGACGAAGCGACCGAGAGTCGGCCAGTCCTGCGCGTTCAGGCAGGCAATGTAGGCCCGATAGAGGTCTGAGAGAGCCGCCATTTGGTGCGCCTCATCGGCTACCGGTGCCAGCAGGCGGCCCAGTGCCCGGGCCGCTTCTCGACCAGCGGCGGCGCCTCGAGCGCACATTTCTCCGTCGCGAGCGGGCAGCGGCCGTGAAGGTGGCAGCCCGCCGGCCAGTGCGAGACGTCCGGAATCTCGCCGCGATAGACCAGGCGCTTCCGAGCCTTCTGCGTCTTGGGGTCCGGGACCGGCACGGCCGAGAGCAGCGCCTCGGTATAGGGGTGGAGCGGCGTGTCGTAGATCGCGTCGCGGTCGGCAAGTTCGACCAGCCGGCCGCTGTAGAGGATCGCCACCCGGTGCGAGATGTGGCGGACCACGCTCAGATCGTGCGCGATGAAGAGAAGCGTGATGCCGAGATCGCGCTGCAGGTCCTGCAACAGGTTCACCACCTGTGCCCTGACCGACACGTCGAGCGCCGACACCGGCTCGTCGGCGACGATGAAATCGGGCTTGAGCGCGAGGGCGCGGGCGATGCCGATGCGCTGGCGCTGGCCGCCCGAAAAGGCGTGCGGGTAGCGGTCATGGGCGTCGCGAGGCAGGCCGACGACGCGCAGCAGCTCGCCGATCTCGTCGCGCGCCTCGTCGGCATTGCGGACGAGGCCGTGGACGATCATCGGCTCGGCGACGATGTCGAGCACCTTCATGCGCGGATTGAGGCTGGCATAGGGGTCCTGGAAGACGATCTGCATGTGGCGGCGAAGCTTGCGGAGCGCCTCGCCGCTGACGGTGGTGATGTCCTCGCCCTTGAAGAGGATCTTCCCCGCGGTCACGCCGATACGCCTGAGGATGGCGCGGCCGGTGGTCGATTTCCCCGAGCCCGATTCGCCGACGAGACCGAGCGTCTCGCCGGGAAAGACGTCGAACGAGATGTTGTCGAGCGCCTTGACCGGCTTCGGACGCGCCCAGAAGCCGCTCCGCGTCCCCTCATAGCTGACGCTGATGTTCCGGACACTCACCAGGGGCGCCGGTGCGGTTACGGGAGCGGTGACCGGGAGCGACAGCGGCGCGTTCATACCGCCCTCAGCATGCCCGGCTCTACCTCGGTGGCGGCTGCCCAGGCGTTGGTCGAGGCGCGCCAGCAGGCGACGGTTCCCTCTGCCCGCGATGGCTCGAGCTTCGGTTGCTGCTCGCACCGTGCATCGCTGATCGGGCAGCGCTCTCGGAAGGCGCAGCCCGAAGGAGCGGCCAGCATGTTGGGCGGTGCCCCCTCGATCGCGATCAGCCGCTCCATGTGGTCGTCGAGCCGCGGCGTGGAGCGGATGAGGCCCTGCGTATAGGGATGCGCCGGCCGCTCGAACACGTCCTCGGCGAGCCCGGTCTCGACGATCCGCCCGGCATACATCACCGCGACCCGGTCGCAGAGGCCGGCGACGACGCCGAGGTCGTGGGTGATGAGCAGCACCGAGAGGCCGAGCGACTGCTGCAGGCCGGCGAGCAGCTCGAGAACCTGCGCCTGGATGGTCACGTCAAGCGCCGTCGTCGGCTCGTCGGCGATGAGCAGCTCCGGCTCGCAGGCGATCGCCATCGCGATCATCACGCGCTGGCGCATCCCGCCCGAAAGCTCATGCGGATACTGGTTGGCGCGGCGCGGCGGCGCCGGGATGCCCACCGCCTCGAGGAGTTCGAGCGTGCGCAGATCGGCGTCGGCCCGCGTCATGTTGAGGTGGCGGCAAAGTACCTCGGAGATCTGCCGCCCCACCCGCATCAGCGGATTGAGCGAGGTCATCGGATCCTGGAAGACCATCGCGATCTCCTTGCCCCGGAGATCGCGCGCCATGCGCGCGCCGCTCCGGGTGAGGAGCGAGTGGCCCTTCCAGCGGATGTCGCCGCCCGAGATGCGCCCCGGAACGTCGATCAGCCCCATCACCGCCTGGGCGGTGACGCTCTTGCCCGAACCCGATTCGCCGACCACGGCGAGGGTCTCGCCGCGGCGCATGGTGAGGTCGACACCGCGAAGCGCGCGCACCACGCCGCGGCGCGTATCGAACTCGACCTCCAGGCGCTCGATCTCGAGGAGCGGCTTGTCCGGCGTGGGATTCATTCCGTCACCTGGCGGACGCCCGCCCGGCGTTCCTCGCGCCGCCGCTCCGCCGCCTTGGCGCGGGCGAAGCGCTTCTCGCGTTCCTGGGGATCGGTGGTGACCCGGAGCCAGTTGGCGAAGAGGTTGATCGAGAGAACCGTGATCGAGATGCAGAGGCCGGGGAAGGTCACCAGCCACCAGGCGACGAAGATGTAGTCCTTGCCCGTCGACACATCGAGGCCCCAGCTCGTTGCCGGCGGTTGGACGCCGAGACCGAGGAAGGAGAGCGCCGCCTCGGCGAGCACGATGTTGGTGAACTCGAGGATGCCGAGGGTGAGGAGCGGGGAGGTGAGGTTGGGCAGGATGTGGCGGAAGATGACCCGCGTCTGCGGGCAGCCGATCATTTCCGCCGCCTCGACGTAAGGCGTCTGTCGTACCGAGAGCACGATGCCGCGCACCACCCGCGCATAGATCATCCAGTTGGTGAGGGCGAGAACGACGATCATCGTCCCCATGCTCGGCCCGATCACCGCGACGATCAGCAGGATGAGAAGCAGTCCGGGGAAGGCGACCTGGATATCGACGAGGCGCATCAGGAAGGCATCGGTCCGCCCGCCGCGGAATCCGGCGAACAGCCCGACGGTCACGCCGAAGGCGCCGGCGAGCGCCACCACCGAGACTCCGACGAGGAGCGACGTGCGCGCCCCGTGGATCAGCCGGGAAAGGATGTCGCGGCCGAGCTGGTCGGTGCCGAGGAGGTGGTCCCACGCCCCTCCGGGCTGCCATACCGGCGGCTTGAGGCGGCCGATGACCGACTGCGCCGCCGGGTCGTAGGGCGCGACCAGCGGAGCGAAGATCGAGATGAGAACGATGCCGACGATGACCAGGAAGCCGATCAGGCCCGGCTTGTCCTTCCACAGCTCCTCGCCGAGCGCCCGCAGCCTGTCGGGTTCGCTCCTTGCGATGGCGGGGACTGCGGGGGGATCGATCGCGGCCATCGTCAGGCGATCCTTATGCGAGGATCGATGAGCTTGTAGACGACATCGAGGGTGATGTTGATGAGCACGATGCCGATCGCCACGGTGAACACGATCGCCTGCAGCAGGAACAGGTCGTTCCGCTGGATCGCCTGGATGGCGGTGAGGCCGAGGCCCGGCCAGGCGAAGACGCTCTCGACCACGACCGTGTAGCCGGCCAGCGCGCTGATCACTTCCCAGCCCGCGAGCGTGATGAAGGGAATGAGCGTGTTCCGCAGCGCGTGGCCGAACAGCACCTGGTGGAAGCGGAGTCCCTTCGCCCGCGCCGTCCTCACGTATTGCTGATTGAGCTCGTCGATCACCTGCGAGCGGACGAGCAGCACCATGCGGGCGAGGCTCGGCAGCGCCATGGTCAGCGCGGGAAGGACCAGGTACTTGATGCCGCCGAACCCCGAGGTCGGCAGGATCTTGAGGTTCACCGCGAACAGCATGATGAGCAGCAGCCCCAGCCAGAACTGCGGCGTCGACAGGCCGACCAGGCCGCCGATCACGGTGACCCGGTCGACGAAGCCCCCCGGACGGAGCGCCGCGAGCGCGCCGAGCGGGAGCGCAAGCAGCACCGCCAGGCCGAGGCCGGCGCCGATCAGCATCAGCGTGTTGGGCAGCCGCTCGAAGACCACATCCATCGCCGGCCGGCGTTGCCAGAGGCTTTCGCCGAAGTCGAGTGTGGCAAGGTCGCCGATGAAGCTGACGAACTGCTCGGGCAGGGGCCGGTCCAGACCGATGAGATGCTCGAACTCGGCCCTCTGCTCGGCAGTGGCGGAAAGGGGCAGCATGACCTTCGCCGGGTCGCCGAAGACGCGCATGGCGACGAACACGACCAGGGACACCCCGAGGACGACGAGAAATCCCTGTCCGAGTCGACGAAGGATGAAGCGGCCCATGCTGCTCCTTTCGGTTGGCGCGACGGCTACTGCTCCGTCACCTTCATCTCCTTGACGATCAGCTTGGCATCGACCCGCGGTTGCCATTCGACGCGGGTGGAGATGCCGTAGATGTCCTGGACGTTGAGAAGCGGCACGAGGTAGTTGCCGTCATAGGCCTTCTGGGTGATCTCCGCGTAGAGCGCCTTGCGTTTGGCGACATCGGTCTCGACGCGCGCCGCCTCGATCTTGGCCTTCATCTCCATGTCGCTGTTGGACGAGAAGCCGCTGCCCGACTGGTAGCCCTGGGTCATCGGGCGGTCGGCGTCAAGCAGCTCGTCCGAGTTGACCACGAACACCGCGTCGGGACGGTTCTGCTGGTCGAAGAGCAGCGTCAGGTATTGGCCGAACTCCTCGATCTGGTAGTTCACCTTGAGGCCCGCTTCCGTCCAGTACTGGCCGACCGCCTCGATCAGCTCGCGGTCCTTGAGCCAGCGGCCGGATTCGCCGACGAGGTTGACGGTCTTGCCCTCGGCGCCGGCTTCCTTGATCAGCGCCTTGGCCTTCTCCGGGTCGTACGGATAGGGCTGCAAGGCCTCGTTGAAGCCGAAGGCCTTCGGGTTGACGATCTGGCCGCGCGCCGGAAGCGCGTAGCCGCCGAACAGGCTGTCGGCGAGCGCCTGGCGGTCGATGGCGAGGTTCATCGCCTCGCGGACGCGCGGGTCCTTGGTCACCTCGTTGTCGGTCGACAGCACGATCAGCGAGGTCTCGAGGCCCTGCACCGTCGCCGATTTCGGCACGCTCTCGACGAACTCGGGGAGAAGGTTGGTGATCACGTCGAACTCGCCTGCGATGAGGCCCGACAGGCGGGTGCCCGGCTCGCCGACGAAGCGGTAGGTCACCTTGTCGATTTCCGGCTTGCCGCCCCAGTAGTTGGGGTTGGCGACGAGAACGATATCCTGGCCGCGATTGAACGACTCGAGCATGTAGGGCCCGGTGCCGACCGGCGCCTCGGCGAACTTCGGGTCAGAGGAATACTTCGGCGGGATCATCTTCATCCAGTACATGCGCGACGGCAGGATGGGATCCGGGCCGGTAGTGAGGATGCGGGCGGTGAGGTCGTCGACCTTCTCGGCGCCCTTGATGGTGCCGAAATAGGCCAGCTGCTCGGACTTGAGGTTGGGATCGAGGATGCGGGTCACGCTGGCCACGACCGCGTCGGCGTTGAAGGGCTCGCCGTTGGTGAAGGAGATGCCGGGCCTGAGCTTGAACTCCCAGGTGGTGTCGTCGATCTTGGTCGGCGCCTCGGCGGCAAGTCCGGGCACGAGCTCGCCGTCGGGCGTCCGGGCCATCAGCGTCTCGTAGATATTGTCGTTGACGGCGCGCTCGCCGCCGTCGTCGCGGGCCTGCGGATCGAGCGTCGACGGCTCCGATCCGATGGCGATCACGATTTCCCCGGCGGCGAAAGCGGTCAACGGCAACGCGGCGACGGCAGCGAGCACGGCGCCGGCTATCAGGCCTTTCAGCGATTTCATTATCCGCTCCCATTCTCGAAGGTTGCGCGCAGAGCCCTGCGCCTGATGGTGCGGATCGCTTGCGTTCCCCCATCATGAAGATTGGAACGGTGTCAGAGAACTGTCAAGTCGTCAGTATACAAACCATTGCCTTGTGCTCGCCGTTTGGTCGGGACGGGAATCGCTTCGCACCGTGCCGCAATGCGCGCGGAACGGCCGCTTCCTCGGTAGAAACGGCGGAAAACAAGGCGAAGACGGTCGGCGGTGAACGACCCTTGCGGCAGGACCCGCCTCGCCCAAGGCTGCCCATGTTTTTGGCTTTTCAACCGCCACTGTATACTTCATACTAAAAACGACGGATCGCGGCGTTCCCCCGATCGCTGCGGCTCCACGGGGAAAGGACCCCGGCTCGCCGGCCGATTCCGGTCCGCGCGCGGGCTTTCGTGTGGCCGGAGTTGCCCGGCGGTTCTCCCGGCTTCACATCCTCTCGATGCGCGCGGAGCGAAGCGGCGCCCGGCCGTAGCGGTTGTTGGCTTCGAGGAGGCGCATCAGCGTCGCGATGAAGGCATCGCGTTCCTCCGCCGTGAGCGCGGCAAGCAGCCGCTCCTGTGCCCGCACCATGTAGGGGTGCATCTTCTCGACCATGTTTTCGCCGGCGGCCGTCAGCCTGGCGAGCACCATGCGGCGGTCGTCGACGCTCTTCCTTCGCCGCACCAGGCCGCCGTGCTCGAGGCGGCGGAGCACGTCGGCGACGTTGGTGCGGTCGATGCCGAGCGCATTCGCCAATGTCACCTGGTCGCAATCGGGGTTGGTCGAAAGAATCGTGAGGAGCCCGTACTGGACCGGCGTGATCCCGAACTCGGCGCACTCCTCGAAGAACAACGCATAGTGAATCTGGTGGAGACGACGCACGAGATAACCCGGCCGGCGCCATAGCGGCAGCCGGTCGGCCAGCGCCTTGAGCGCCGGCTTCGGGCGCACCACGTCAGGCTCGGAGTCGCCCGGCGCCGGGTGCGGCGCCGCACCCCCGCGCGGGGATGGAGTCGCCCGCCTGCTTTTCCGCTTTGCCGCCATGCGCCGTTCTCCCCCCGACGACCGCGCAACCGGCGGCGACGTCGATCGCGCGCCGATTCCTGGTCGCGCGCATCCTCCCCCGCGCCGTCGCTGGCGGCAACGATGGATTTGTCGCATCGGAGAAAAGGGGTACACTGATGATTGTCCCATGATCCCGTATGAAGGAGACTCAGGAGATGGCTCAGGAACCGCTCGCCAGGAAGGGCAACTTCCTCCACATCTACGACTTCATCGTCGAGAAGGGGCGCGAGGAGGAATTCATCAGGCTGTTCGAGGAATTCGACTATTCGGACGGCAATCCGATGCACAAGTCCTCCGCCCAGGTGAAGGACGGTGTGCTCTGCCGCGACACCGAAAATCCGCAGCGCTTCTTCCTGATCGCCGAGTGGTCCGACATCGTCGAGCATGCGCGCATCCGGAAGATCCTCGCCGAGGAGATCAAGCCGGCCTTCGTCGGGCTGATCGAAGGGCGGAAGTTCGTGCCGAAATATGTCGAGGTCGTCTCCTCCACGCCCGACCATATCCTCAACGCCGCGCAGAAATAGGCGCCGGCGGCGATGCGCGCGCTCTACACCTTCTTCCGTTCCTCCACCTCGTACCGCGTGCGTATTGCCCTGTCCGTGAAGGGACTCGACTGGGAGCCGCGCTATGTCAGCCTGCCCAGGATGGAGCATCGCGAGAACGCCTATCTCGAGGTGAACCCGCAAGGCCTGGTTCCAACCCTGGTCGAGGACGGCGGCCACGTCCTCGCCCAGAGCCTCGCCATCATCGAATATCTTGAGGAGGCGTACCCCGAGCCGCCGATCCTGCCGAAGGATCTGTTCGAACGCGCTTATGTGCGTCGGCTCTCGCAGATCATCGGCTGCGACATCCACCCGCTCAACAACGTGCGGGTGCTCAAGTGGCTCAAGGCCAATGTCCCCGGCGACGAGGGTATCGCCGACCGCTGGTACGCCCACTGGATCGCCGAGGGGTTTGCCGCTTTCGAGGCCTGCCTCCTGCGCGAGGCGCGCCACGGCACCTACTGCCTCGGCGAGCAGCTCACCATCGCCGACATCTGCCTGGTGCCGCAGGTCGCCCATGCGCGGCGCTTCAAGTGCGACCTCTCGGCGTATCCCGTTTCGGTGGCGATCGCCGACCGCCTGGCCGAGCTCCCGGCGGTGCGGCGCGTGGCTCCCGATACCCAGGCGGACAAGTTCTGAGGCCGCAGCAGCCTAGTCCGCCGCGATGAGCGCCTCGATCAGCTCCATGGTCGCCGCGGCCCGCACCGGGTTCGGGTAGCCGCGGTTCGCAAGCACCACGACGCCGATCTTCTCGCCCGGCAGCAGCGCGACGTAGGTGCCGAAGCCGCTCGTCGACCCCGTCTTGTTCCAGAACATGGCGCCCTCCGGCTCGGCCGGCGGCGTGCGCGGGGTGATGGGCTGGGGCTTCAGCGCCATGTCGAGCGAGTTCCCGGCTTCGAGCGCTGCCCGATCCACGGGCCAGGCATAGCCCTCCCAGATCATCGCCTGGGCGTAGTGGGCGGTGTCGGCATAGGCGGTGCGCGTGCGGGCAAGCGCCGCGGCGAGGCCGGGATCGATGCTTGCCGTCCCGAGCTGCGCGGCGAGGAAGCGGGTCATGTCGACCACGGTCGATCGCACGCCATAGGCCTCCTCGACGAGGAAGCCGGGATTCATCCGCGTCGGGCGGCCGTCGCGGTTGGTGCCCATGGCGTAGTCGTCCATGCGCTCTTCCGGGACGCGGACGAAGGTGTCGGTCAACCCGAGCGCGGGGAAGAGACCGCCCTCCATCGCCTCGGCGTAGGACGTGCCCAGCCGGTCGGCGACGATCGCGCCGAGGAGGCCGATGCTGAGATTGGAGTAGGAGCGGGTCGTCGCGGGCGGTGCGGCGGGTTTCCACTTGGCGAGCCAGGCATTGAGCTGGGCCCGGCTCGTGACGCCCTCCGGCACATGCAGTGGCATGCCGCCTGTGGAATGGGTCGCGAGATCCGCCAAGGTGAGATCGCCGAAAGCCGCCCCGTCGAGGTCGGGGATGTGTTCGCCGACCGGATCGTCGAGGGAGAGGAGGCCGTCGCGCTCCGCCTGTGCCGCGAGCGTCACGGTGAAGAGCTTGCTCACCGAGCCGAGCTCGAACAGCGTCTCGCGCGTTACCGGCGTGCCGGTCTTGGCGTTCGCCACGCCGGCGGTGAATACAAAAATCTCGCCGTCCCTGACGACGCCCACGGCGATGCCCGGAATGTCGTACTCGGCCATGACCGGCTCGAACACGCGCGCGGCGATGCGCTCGAAACCTTCCTGATCCAGGGCGAAAGCCGGCAGGGTCATAGCGATCGTCGCGGCGGCAAACAGGGCAACCCGGTTCATGGAAAAGTCGCTTCCTCTCGATGATGTCGGCGTTCGTCCAGGCGCGGGCTGCGGTTGCGGCTTGGCGCTCGGCTCGACGCACCGTCCCGCAATACCGCGATCCCAGGCCAGGACCCGAATCGCGCTGAAGCTTGCCTTGCAATCATGGCGACGGCGCGGGCGAAACGGGCATAACCACCGCGCTTATCCCGGTCGGGATTTATCGCGCGACGTCGGTCTCTCCCGGCCGAGGGGTCGTGCCCAATGCCGGCCGGTCCCCGGGGAGGGACGCGGCGCACAACGACCGGCAGCCGCCTCCGGCGGCACACGCGGGGTGGGTCGGGCCAGCGGTCCTTCTTCGGGAGGGCGGCGGCCCGTCTGACGGTCGGCCGGCTACGGCTGGATCCGACGCGCGTCACCTCGTCGAAGCGCGGCGCGCGGAGAAGCGCAAAGTCGCCGCGGCGGGCGCGTCAAAGGCGCCCTTTTTCGGTCACCCGGAGCGGAACCGCCCGCGGGAACGAGAGGGTATGTCTTGAAGGCCTGCCTATCCTCACCCCGCGGCGCGCTTCTCTTCCAGCGACTGCCGGTCATAGCCGGCGATCTTCTTGTAGCGGTTGGTGATCGCCGCCATCTCTGCCGGAGCGATCACGTCCTCGATGCGCTCGAAGGGCTTGTCGCCGGTGCGGAGATAGACCTCGCGGAGGATCGCATCGGGCGGCGTCGTCCGGTTGGTCCTGACCACCTCGGCGGTCGCGGCAAGGCGGCGGTCCTCATAGGCCTTGAATGCCGCGGCGACGTCTCTGTCGGCGGCGAGGCTGTCGGCGAGCGCGCGCGCGTCGAGGATCGCCTGCCCCGCCCCGTTCGAGCCGCGCGGATACATCGGATGCGCCGCATCGCCGAGAAGCGTGATTCGCCCGAAACTCCAACGCGCGAGCGGGTCCTTGTCGACCATGGGATACTCGAGGATCACCTCGGCGGCGCGGATCATGGCGGGGACGTCGAGGAAGTCGAAATGCCAGTCTTCGAAATAGCCGATGAAGTCCTCGAGCCGGCCCTGCTTGTTCCAGTCCTGGCGCTCGTGGTCCGGCGTCTCGACTTCGGCGACCCAGTTGATGAGCTGCCGCCCCTTGCCGTCGACGTTGTTGCGGATCGGGTAGATGACCATCTTGCCGTGGGTGAGCCAGCCCGCCCGCATGTAGCTCTGCCCGGTGAGGTAGGGCTGCCAGACGGTGACCCCGCGCCACATGTTGACGCCGGAATAGATCGGCCCGCCGTCGTTCGGGTGGAGCTCGCGCCGCACGACCGAGTGGATGCCGTCGGCGCCGACGATTCCCGCGCCGCGCACCCGTACCTCCCGCTCGCCGACCGTGAAGACCGCGGTCGCGCTCTCCCCGTCCTGCTCGACAGCGATCAGGCGATGCCCGGTCGCCACCCGGTCGGCCCCGGCTTCGGCGACGAAGGCGTTGTAAAGCACCTGCTGCAGGTCGCCGCGATGGATCTGGAACTGGGGCCAGGGATAGCCGGCGTAGGTGCCGACCGGTTCCTTGTAGATGAACTGGCCGAAGCGGTTGAAGAAGCAGGATTCTTTGGCGGTCACCGCCACTTTCTCGAGTTCCTCCCGAAGCCCGAGCTCGCTCAGTTCCTTGCTGGCATGGGGGAGGATGCTGATCCCGACTCCGATCGGCTTGATCTCGGGCGCCGCCTCGAAGATGCGCACCGGAATGCCGCGGCGTTGCGCCATCAGGCCGAGGGTGAGGCCGCCGATACCGGCGCCGATGATCAACAGGTCCATCTCGCAAACGTCCCGCCTGATGAAAAAGACATTTGGCGCTTTCGGGCTTGGTATGTCAATAAAGGGGGTATACTGATAAATCGCCGGCCGACGCCGTTTCGAGAAGGGGAGCCCTCGTGACTGACGGACCGAGACGTGTGGTGGTGATAACCGGTGCTGCGACCGGTATCGGCGCCGCCACCGCGCGCGCCGTTGCCGGCGCCGATACCGCGCTCGTCCTGCACACCCGCAGGAACGAGGCCGGGCTTGCCAGGGTCGCCGAGGACGCGCGCTCGCGCGGCTCGGTGGTCGAGACCTTCCTTGGCGATCTCGCCGATGCCGATGTTCCCGAGGCGTTGATCGGGCGGGCCAGGGAGCGTTTCGGCCGGATCGACCAGATTGTCAGCAATGCCGGCCAGGCGGCGCGGTCGAGCTTCGGCGTGCTCACGCCGGACGAGCTCGCCGCCGCCTTCGCCTCGATGCCGGTGGCTTTCCTCAGGATGGCCAATGCCGCGCTCGGCGACCTCATGGCTTCGCGCTGCGGCCGGGTGGTCGTGGTGAGTTCGTTCGTCGCGCACGGCTTCGGCACCGGCGACCTCTATTTCCCTGCGACCTCGGCGGCGAAATCGGCGCTCGAGGCGCTGGCGAAGTCGCTCGCCATCCAGCTTGCCCCGATGGGCGTGACGGTGAACATCGTCGTGCCGGGTTTCACCAGGAAGGACGAGGGCGTGCATCGCGCCGCGCCGCCCGAGGGGCTGCTCCGCGCTGCGGCGATCACCCCCACCGGCCG
Source organism: Bauldia sp. (assembly GCA_035699585.1). Lineage (GTDB taxonomy): Bacteria > Pseudomonadota > Alphaproteobacteria > Rhizobiales > Kaistiaceae > Bauldia. The sequence continues at coordinate 385 of DASSPO010000131.1, read as the reverse complement.
GCTGACCGAGCCCGCGGACATTGCCGCCGCCATCGCTTTCCTTCTCACCGACGGCGCCGCCCAGGTCACCGGTCAGACCCTTCATGTCGATGGCGGACTGCTCCTGCCCTGACGGGCTCGCCTCCCCCGACCGCCTTCCCAAGGCCGCAGCATGAAGATCGGCCGACTATCTCTCGACGGCTTCCTGCTCGCGCTTGTCGCCGTGGTGGTTGCCGCCGTTCTCGTGCCGGAGCTCGGCATGAGCGGGGGGCCGCTCCGTTTCGATCTCGTCGCCACCTACGGCATCGCTGTCGTCTTCTTCCTCTACGGCCTCACGCTCGCCCCCGACAAGCTTCGCAAAGGAGCGGCCCACTGGCGGCTCCATCTCACCATCCAGCTCGCCACC
>DASSPO010000130.1:0-3056 GCA_035699585.1 Bauldia sp. | reverse complement strand
CATCGAGCCGGCGCCCCCGACCGAACCGCCCCCGAACGAGGCTTCGGCCCTCCCCGCGGAGCCTCCGGCGGCCGCCTCCCCGGAGGCGCCTGCGCCCGCCGCCGGCGACGAGGTTCCGCCCGCGCCCGACGAGGGCGGCGGGAAAGCCGCCAACTAGCGCGATCCAGGGACCGAGCGCAAAAATCAGTCAGTGTTGCTTACCATCCGATGTGCCACGCCCGTTGTGTTGGCCGAGTTGGCTTGGTAACCATGTCGGCAAGAGAAGCCGGCGAACCGAGCTTCCTTGCTCGAACGGGGCAGACTAGGGGACAGTCGCGGGGGCATGGAATACTTCGTCCAGCAGCTCATTAACGGGCTGGCGCTCGGGTCGATCTACGGGCTGATCGCGATCGGCTACACGATGGTCTACGGGATCATCGGCATGATCAACTTCGCCCATGGCGACATTTTCATGGTGGGCGCGTTCCTGGCGCTGATCGGGCTGATCCTGGTCGGCGTCACCGCGACCACGCCTTTACTTCTCCTGTTGGCCGCCCTCCTGATCGTGCTCGTCGGGGCGATGGCCTTCACTTCGGTCTGGGGATGGACGGTGGAGCGGGTCGCCTACCGGCCGCTCCGCGGTTCGTTCCGCCTCGCGCCGCTGATCACCGCGATCGGCATGTCGATCGTGCTCCAGAACTTCGTCCAGATCGTCCAGGGCGCGCGGGTGAAGCCCCTGCCGCCGATCGTGACCGGCGGCATTCCGCTGCTCGAGCGCGACGGCTTCACGGTCCAGATCTCCAACATCCAGATCATCATCATCGTGGTCACGGTGGTGCTGATGACCATCTTCTCGATAATCATCAGTCAGACCGCCCTCGGCCGCGCCCAGCGGGCCTGCGAGCAGGACGCGCGGATGGCGGCGCTGCTTGGCGTCAATGTCGACCGGACGATCTCGCTCACCTTCGTTTTCGGCGCCGGCCTCGCCGCCGTCGCGGGCATGATGTTCATGCTCTATTACGGGGTCATCGACTTCTACATCGGCTTCAACGCCGGCATCAAAGCCTTCACCGCCGCGGTGCTCGGTGGCATCGGCTCACTTCCCGGCGCGATGCTCGGCGGCCTGCTCATCGGCCTGATCGAGACGTTCTGGTCGGCCTATTTCTCGGTCGAGTACAAGGACGTCGCCGCCTTCTCGATCCTCGCCATCACCCTCATCTTCCTTCCCTCGGGCCTCCTCGGCCGTCCGGAGGTCGAGAAGGTCTGACATGGCGGATGCAAGCTCGACCCAGCCGACCGCGGACTTCCGACCGGAAGGCGCCGAGATCCAGGAGGAGGAGCGCGCCCGCGCCTTCGCCGGCGAGCCGCCGGCGGTTACGGCACCGGTCCGGGGCCGCGTCTCCGACTCGGTCCGCGATGCAATCATCGCCGCCATCGTGGCGCTTGCCCTGTTCGGTCCCCTGGTCGGCCTCCAGACCACGCCGCTCGGCGCCGGCCTGGGCCTGATTCCCCGCTGGCGCGACGTCGCGATCATCGTCGCCGTTGTCTTCGTCGGCCGCCTGCTTCTCAACCTCTTCGTCTGGAAGACCGACAGGCCGATCACCGCCTCGATCGCCCGCTTCTTCAACGATGAGCCGGTGACGATCCGCGACTGGATTCCGATCGTCGTCATCGCCGCGATCCTGGTCGCGCTCAATTTCGTCGCGGGCGACGTCGGCCTGGTCGTGGCGCGCCTCGCGATCGTCGGCCTCATCGTCGTCGTGGTGCGGAAATATATCGGGCCATACCTGCCGGCCCTGCCCTACGGCAGGATCTTCGGCGCGCTGTTCCTGGTCGTGGCGCTGGTGCTGCCGGTGATCTCCGAGGTCTTCATCCCGCAGCAGAGCCGCTATCTCCTCGACCAGGCGATCGTCGTCCTCACCTACACGATGCTCGGCTGGGGCCTGAACGTCGTCGTCGGCTACGCCGGGCTTCTCGACCTCGGCTACGTCGCCTTCTATGCCGTGGGCGCCTACTCCTTCGCGCTGCTGGCGGTCTATTTCGGCTGGAGCTTCTGGATCTGCCTGCCGCTCGCCGGCCTGCTCGCCGCGACCTGGGGAATGATCCTCGGCTTTCCGGTACTGCGGCTTCGCGGCGACTACCTGGCCCTCGTCACCATCGCCTTCGGCGAGATCATCCGCCTGGTGCTCATAAACTGGAACGACTTCACCGGCGGCCCGAACGGCATCTCCAACATCCCGCGCCCGTCGTTCTTCGGGCTCCCCTTCGAGCGCGAGGGCGGATTCGCCGAGGCCTTCGGGCTCACCTTCTCGCCGATCCACCGGATCATCTGGCTCTATTACATCATCCTGGTGCTGGCGCTGATCACCGGCTTCGTCGCCTCGCGCCTTCGCCGGCTCCCGGTGGGACGCGCCTGGGAAGCGCTCCGCGAGGACGAGATCGCCTGCCGCTCCCTCGGCATCAACACCACCACGACCAAGCTCAGCGCCTTCGCCATCGGGGCGATGTTCGCCGGCTTCGCCGGTTCCTTTTTCGCGACCCGGCAGGGCTTCATCTCGCCGGAATCGTTCAACTCGCTCGAGTCCTTCCTGATTCTCGCCGTCGTCGTGCTCGGCGGTCTCGGCAGCCAGCTCGGCGTGGTGATCGCGGTGATCTTCCTCAACACCGTCTTCGAACTCCGCGAACTCGCCGAGTACCGGATGCTGATCGTCGGCCTGTCGATGGTGCTGATCATGGTCTGGCGTCCGCGCGGGCTGATCTCGACGCGCCAGCCGTCCGCCTATCTTCGCGAGCGCAAGACGGTCGCCGCGGCCAACGTGAGCCAGGGTCGCGGATGAGCGCCTGGGAAACCGATCCGCTGCTCAAGGTCGAGCGCCTTACGATGCGTTTCGGCGGCCTGGTGGCGATCAACGCGCTCAGCTTCTCGGTCGGCCGCGGCGAAATCACGGCGCTGATCGGCCCCAACGGCGCGGGCAAGACCACGGTATTCAACTGCATCACCGGATTCTACAAGCCGACCGAAGGGCTGATTGCGATGGCGCTCGAGCCCGGCGCCTTCTCCGGGCTCGACGATGTCC
>DASSPO010000129.1:0-10656 GCA_035699585.1 Bauldia sp. | reverse complement strand
ACCCCGGGTGAGAGGCTCGGGGGAACTCACCCCCCGTCGCGGGCTACGATTTAGCCGGGGCGACGTCAGCCGGCTTCTTCTCGGGTTCGACCGCGGGGCGGGTAGCCGGCGGGGTTGGGTTCACATCCTGCGGATTGCGGTCGTTTGCCGGTTCCAACGGGGTGGTTGAAATATTATCGGTCATTTCAAAGGACCTTTCTCGAATTGATCGTCGCGATTTTGCGAATACAATGTAGGTAATGCCCAAATGGCGCGTTACAATACTGAAAGATCTATTTGAGGAATTACATAGGCCATGGTTTTTCGAAAACCCGACGATCGATGCGATCGAAGGCGAGCGGCAGGCCTGGGAGGACGACAAAAGGCGGCCCCGGCCCGGCGCCCCCGCAGCGGGCGGGAACCGTTTGCAGCACATGCCGCTAACCGGCTGAAATACCGGGAGATATTGTCTTCGAAAAAACCTCCATCAGGCTTGTGCAAGCGGGCGTGAGTCCTTAGATTTGATCAATAGGTTTGACCCTGATTCCCGAGCGACATTTTGGCTGACGAGACACCGCCGCCCGAGGTGCCGGACGAGTCCGGCGGACCCGGCGGCGAGAGACACCCCGGCATAGAACCGATCTCCATTACCGACGAGATGCGGCGGAGCTATCTCGATTACGCGATGAGCGTGATCGTGTCGCGCGCCCTGCCTGATGCACGCGACGGACTGAAGCCCGTCCATCGCCGCATCCTCCATGCGATGAACGAGGCGGGCTACGACTGGAACAAGCCTTATCGCAAATCGGCGCGCGTCGTCGGCGACGTGATCGGCAAATACCATCCGCACGGCGACCAGTCGGTCTACGACGCGCTCGTCCGCATGGCGCAGGACTTTTCCATGCGCGTGCCGCTGATCGATGGGCAGGGCAACTTCGGCTCGGTCGACGGCGATCCGCCCGCGGCGATGCGTTACACCGAGGTCAGGCTCGCCAAAGCGGCGCATTCGCTGCTCGAGGACATCGACAAGGACACGGTCGACTTCCAGGAGAACTACGACGGCTCCGAGAAGGAGCCGGTGGTGCTCCCGGCGCGCTTCCCGAACCTTCTCGTCAACGGCGCCGGCGGCATCGCCGTCGGGATGGCGACCAACATACCGCCGCATAATCTCGGCGAGGTGATCGATGCGGTCGTGGCGCTGATCGACGATCCTGGCATCACCATCGATCGGCTGATGGCTATCGTGCCCGGTCCGGACTTCCCCACCGGCGGCATCATCCTCGGCCGGGCGGGGATCGCCTCGGCCTACCGGACGGGCCGCGGCTCCATCCTGATGCGCGGGCGGGTGCACATCGAGACGATCCGCAAGGAGCGCGAGGCGATCGTCATCACCGAGATCCCCTACCAGGTGAACAAGCTCACGATGATCGAGAAGATGGCCGAGCTCGTCCGCGACAAGCGGATCGAGGGCATCTCCGACATCCGTGACGAGAGCGACCGGCAGGGGATGCGGGTGGTGATCGAGCTCCGCCGCGAGGCGATGGCCGACGTGGTGCTCAACCAGCTCTACCGCTTCTCGCCGCTCCAGACGTCGTTCGGGGCGAACATGGTGGCGCTGAACGGCGGGCGTCCGCAGCCGATGACGCTGCTCGACTTCCTCCAGGCCTTTCTCTCCTTCCGGGAGGAGGTGATCGGCCGGCGCACCAAGTTCCTGCTGATGAAGGCGCGTGAGCGGGCCCATACGCTGGTCGGCCTCGCCATCGCCGTAGCCCATATCGACGAGGTCATCCGCATCATCCGCGGTGCCAAGGATACGACGCAGGCCCGCGAGGAGCTGATGGCGCGCGACTGGCCCGGCGAGGCGGTCGCCCCGCTCATCGCGCTGATCGACGACCCGCGCTACCGGCTCGCCGAGGACAATACCTACCGGCTCTCGGACGCGCAGGCCCGCGCGATCCTCGAGCTTCGACTCGCCCGGCTCACCGCGCTCGGCCGCGAGGAAATCGCCGAGGAACTTGAGAAGATCGCGACCGAGATCAACGACTATCTCGACATTCTCCGCTCGCGCCAGCGAGTGCGACAGATCATCAAGGACGAGCTCAAGGCGATCCGCGACGAATTCGCGACGCCGCGCAAGACGGAGATCGCCGAGGGCGGCCCCGACCTCGAGGACGAGGATCTCATCCAGCGCGAGGACATGGTGGTGACGGTCACCCATGCCGGCTGGATCAAGCGCGTGCCGCTCGACGCCTACCGGGCACAGAAGCGTGGAGGAAAAGGCCGGTCGGGCATGGCGACCAAGGAGGAGGATTTCGTCACGCGGGTATTCGTGGCGAACACCCATACACCGGTCCTGTTCTTCTCCTCGCGCGGCCAGGTCTACAAGGAGAAGGTCTGGCGGATGCCCCTTGCCGCGCCGCAGGCGCGCGGCAAGGCGCTAATCAACCTCCTGCCGCTGGAGGAGGGCGAGCGGATCACCACGATCATGCCGCTCCCGGAAGACGAAAAGAGCTGGGAAACGCTCGACGTGATGTTCGCCACCACCGGCGGCACCGTCAGGCGGAACAAGCTTTCCGACTTCGTCGACGTGCGGCGCTCGGGGATGATCGCCATGAAGCTCGGCGAAGGCGAGGAGATCCTCTCGGTCGATACCTGCACCGAGGCGGACGACATCCTGCTCACCACCGCGGCGGGCCAGTGCATCCGCTTCCCCGTGCCCGAGGTTCGGGTCTTCAAGGGGCGGGACTCGATGGGTGTTCGCGGCATTGCCCTCGGCGAGGGCGATAAGGTCATTTCCATGGCGGTGCTTGCGCACTTCGAGGCGACGCCGGCGGAGCGTGCCGCCTACGCCAAGATGCGCCGTGCCGTCAGTGGGGAGAGCGAGCCGGAGGAAGGCGCGACCGAAACGGAGGACGAAGAGGGTAATGGAACCGCCGAAGGCGGAACCCTCAGCCAGGAGCGCTACGCCGAGATGGGGGCGGCGGAGCAGTTCGTCCTGGCGGTCTCCGAGAACGGGTACGGCAAGCGGACCTCGTCGTACGAGTACCGTACGACGCGACGGGGCGGAAAAGGCATCGTCGCGATGGCCGTAAATGAGCGAAACGGGCGTCTCGTTGCCGCGTTCCCGGTCGATGACCAGGACCAGATCATCTGTGTCACCGACGGCGGCCAGACCATCCGCATGCCGGTGGGCGGTGACAAGCCGATCAGAGTCGCCGGCCGGAGCACTCAGGGCGTGACGCTGTTCGACACGCAAGGCGAGAAGGTCGTCTCAGTCGAGCATCTTGCTGACGATGCCGCCAACGCCGAGGCCGACGACGCGGCGGGTGAGACCTAACCGCCTGCGGGCAGGTCGCGCCCCGCCCGTACGATCGAAGCCTCCGAGTCCGCGGGATTTGACCTGTCCTGTTAACTCCGCCTTGGCGACATGACGACCATAGTCCGCGATCTTTGCGTGCTGCATCCCGGGACGCGGAATGGCCGATCGCGTGTATCATCAGCCACTTGTGGCAACTTTCATCGTGACGGCCGTCGCCGTGGCGGTTTCGGTGCTGATCACGCAGGCGACGATGTGGGCGGTCGGCTACGATGCCGGAATATTGCCGGCCGCGCTCGCGGGCTTCATTCCCACAGTCATGGTACCCCTCACGATCTATCCTCTGGCACGTGCCAACCAACGGCTTCGGCGGGTGCGGGGGGAACTCGAGCGCCTCGCCCACACCGATGTCCTCACCGGGCTGCCGAACCGCCGCGCCTTTTTCGAGCAGGCCGAGCAGATGCTGAACGTGCCTTCGCTCGCCGCTGAGCCGATCGCGGCGCTGATGATCGACGTCGACCATTTCAAGGCCATCAACGATACTCACGGCCATGGGGCAGGGGACCATATCCTTCGCGCGGTCGCCGCAGCGATCCGTGGCGCGGTGGCCGACACGCGGCCGACTGCCTGGACGGTGGCGCGGATCGGCGGCGAAGAGTTCGCCGCGCTAGTCCAGGGTCTGGCTGCCCTCGATCTGCAGCGCCTCGCGGAACGAATTTGCGCGACCGTCCGAGGCCTGTGCAGTCCTTTTCCCGCAGGGAGCGGTGTAACGATCAGCGCCGGCCTGGCTCTGCGGGCTGGCGACGAGAACATCGACGCGCTGCTCAGGTCCGCGGACGACGCGGTCTACCTGGCGAAGCAGGCCGGCCGCGACCGTTGGGCATTCGCAACCCCAGCCACAAAATCTGCGCCGGTTGCGCATGGACCGAGCGCCTAGAAAAAGAGAGCCGCCGGTGATGCGGCGGCCTGAAGGCTTGCCTCTTGGGAGGGAGGATCAGTCGTAGTCGTGAATGGCCCTACTCGACCGCCGTCTCGACAGGGACTCGGGCGAGCACGGATTCGCGGTCGCCTCGCTGCTCGACGGTGACGTAGGCCTCAGCGCTGGCGGCGCCTGCGAGGATGGGAAGCATGTCCGCCTTGGGAGCCACCGGCTCGGAAGCCTCGTATTTCGAGGCGCTGGCGATGCCGACGGCGATCGTCGCCGCAGCGGCGGTCGCGAGGATGGTGCTGTGCAACCAGATGGTCATCTTTCGGTCCTCCGGGCGAACTTCAAGTCCCCGTCCGCCCTCTATCAATGCCGAAACCGACTGAAGGGTTCCGGTATGTTCCGTTCATCCGTCGTTCAGCTTGCCGCGCGCGAGCCGCTTACTGGAATGCAACCGCAAAACGGTCGGTCATATCGACCGCGGCGTACCTCTGGGTCGCGGTCTCGTTACCAGTTACGATCCGCACGTTCCGGTCACCCATGCCGTCCAGGCATTCGGCCGGAATAAGCGGCCACTCTGCCTTGAGGCACTTCTCGGCGACGGTTTCGGCTTCGCGGGTCTCGCCGCGGAGCGTGGCACCGGTGACCGCGGCCGCGACGGTCGCGGCGAACGCAACGGCGACGACGATCTGGCGGGTCCTGGTGGTCATTGTCTTTACCCCTTTTCCGGCCAACCACTGTTGTGGTCTCGGCCAATCAATCTTCATGACCATCAGATAGTTCCGGGCCGCCCCTCTCGCAGTGACGAGCATCACAAAGTTGGTGTGGCGCGGGTCACACTGCAAATAAACCTTTGGTAATGAAGGAAGATCGACCACCGCCGAAACTTGCCCGAGTAACCGCTTCCGGCTAGAAGACCGGCTCAAGCCGCGGGTTTTCGGCGGCATCCGAGGAGCCATGCCGCGAACCGCGCTTTATCCGGGCACTTTCGACCCCATCACGAACGGGCACCTCGACATTCTTTCAGCCGCCCGCGCGCTGGCTGATGAAGTCGTGGTGGCCATCGGCGTGCATCCCTCGAAGAAGCCGATGTTCCCGCTCGCCGAGCGCAGGGCGATGATTGCGGCAGCCCTCAAGGACCTGCCCGAAGCGACAGGGCGGGTGCGAGTGACCACATTCAACGGCCTGGTGATCGATGCGGCCCGGGACGCCGGGGCGGGGATCATCATCCGCGGGCTTCGCGACGCGGCGGATTTCGACTACGAGATGCAGATGGCCGGGATGAACGGAGCGATGGCGCCGGGCATCCGTACCGTTTTCCTGCCGGCCGCGCCGAATACGCGCCACATCACCGCCACGCTTGTCCGCCAGATCGCCCAGATGGGCGGTGACGTCTCCCCCTTCGTGCCGACGCACGTGGCCCGGAAGATCGCCCGGAAATTTCCGCGCTGAGGTCAGGAGACCGGATGCAACGCCTCGGACTCGCCTTAGCGATCGGTCTCGCCGTTCAGGGCTTCGCTGCGGGCCCGGCCGGTGCCACCGCCGGAATGGTGTGCGACGGGCTCGACAACGCCGATGTGTTCGTCGAGATGAACCTTCCCCGCTCGGCGGGCTCCCCGCCCAACTGGGTCAGGGTCGGCGCGCCTGGCCGGTCCTTCAGCACGCTCGGGATCGACGAGGATGCGACCCCTCTGACCATCCGTCAGGCTTTCGATGACGGTCGCACGTTCTATATCGACCTGAGCGACGAGGGCGGACTGGAAGCGGTGATCAAGATCCGCCTTCTCATGGCCCAGGAGGGCGATGAACTACCGGTCTATATCGGCTTCGTCCAGGTCGTCGGCCTGGGCATCTACCCGATCTCATGCATAGAGGATGAGTGATGCTGCGCAATCTGATCGTCGCCGCCTGCCTTCTCTTCGCGGGCCTTCCCGCTGAGGCCCAGGAGCTCGACCCGGAGAATACCCTGCTTATGCAGCTTGAGAGCGGCACGGTGGTGATCCGGCTCCGCCCCGATCTCGCGCCGCAGCATGTGGCCAGGGCAAAGGAGCTGGCGCGGATGGGCTTCTACGACGGCACCCCCTTCCATCGCGTGATCGACGGCTTCATGGCGCAGGGCGGCGACCCGACGGGCACCGGAACGGGCGGATCGGATCTCCCCGACCTCAAGGCGGAGTTCACCGATACCAATTTCGGCCGCGGCACGATCGGCGCAGCGCGCACCAACGACCCTAACTCAGCCAACTCCCAGTTCTTCATCTGTTTCCAGGACTGCTCCTTCCTCAACGGCGATTACACCGTCTGGGGCGAGGTGGTCGAAGGCATGGAACTGGTCGACAAGATCAAGCGCGGCGAGCCTGTCCAGGATCCCGACCGCATCGTATCGATGAAAGTTGCGGCGGACGTGAACTGAATGGAGGCGTCCGGCCGTTCGCTCGCGATCCGGACCGCCCCACGACTTCCGTCCTTGCGGCGAGATGCCGTCCCAGAGACAAAAGACAGGAGAGACCGAAAGACATGGCCGAACTCGACCCGGAAAACACGCTGATCCTCGAGACGACCAAGGGGAAGGCGACGATTGCCCTTCGCCCCGACCTGGCGCCCAACCACGTGGCGCGGATCAAGGAGCTGGCGCGCGAGGGATTCTATGACGGAACGCCCTTCCACCGCGTGATCGACGGTTTCATGGCTCAGGGCGGCGACCCGACCGGCACCGGAACAGGCGGTTCCGGCCAGAAGCTCAAGGCAGAGTTCAGCGGCGAGAAGCACATTCGCGGCACATGCTCGATGGCGCGCTCGCAGCATCCCGACTCCGCCGACAGCCAGTTCTTCATCTGCTTCGCGGATTCGCCTTGGCTCGACCGGCAATACACGGTGTGGGGCAGGGTGGTCGACGGCATGGAGATGGTCGACAAGATCAAGCGCGGCGAGCCGGTCAAGGACCCTGACCGGATCGTGTCGATGAAAGTTCTCGCCGACGCTGCGTGACCGCCTCAACTCCAAGCGCCGGTATGCTATGAAGCAGCCGGCGCGACGAGGAGGTCACAATGGCCCACAGCGGGGAGGAGAACCAGCCGAAGGCGTCCGATCAGGGCGGACCGGGAGTCTGGATCGCAGCGGCCATCCTGATCGGCGTGGGAGTCGTATTCCTGCTCCAGAACATGGGGTTCGCCATCCCGGGCAACTGGTGGGCATTGTTCCTGCTGATCCCGGCCGGGTTCGCCCTAGGCGGCGCTTGGCGGAGCTACGAGCGCAACGGGCGGCGCTTCGGTCCCGGCATGGCGGGGTCGCTGATAACGGCGCTGGTGCTGGTCGCGCTGACGCTCGTCTTTCTCCTCGACCTCGACGTGAACTGGGACGTCATCTGGCCGGCGGCGCTCATCGTCATCGGTATCGGCATCCTGGGGCGGGCCTACTGGCGGACCTGACCGGAACGATTCGTGCGCGTCGATCTCTTCGACTTCGACCTTCCCGAGGAGCGGATCGCGCTTCGGCCGGCCCGGCCTCGCGATGCGGCGCGGCTGCTTGTGGTGAAACCGGGAGAACGACTCGAGGACCGCCATGTGCGCGACCTCCCGGACCTGCTTTCGGCCGGTGACGTTCTCGTCCTCAACAACACCAAGGTCATTCCGGCGGAGCTTCACGGCGAACGCCTGAGGGGCGGAAGCGCGACCCCCGTTTCGGTGACGTTGTTCGAGCGCGTCGATGCCTCGCGGTGGCGGGCTTTTGCCCGGCCGGGCCGGCGACTTGCTCCCGCAGACCGGCTGCGGTTCGGGGCTCCGACGGAGGGCGCCTGCCTTGTCGCCGGGCTCGATGCGACGGTCGAGGCAAAGGGGGAGGCCGGGGAAGTGGTCCTCCGGTTCGACCTCGCATCGCCGGTGCTGGACGAGGCCATTCATGCGATAGGCCACATGCCGCTGCCGCCTTATATCGCCGGGCGGCGGGCCGAGGACGCCGCCGACCGCGCCGACTACCAGACGGTGTTCGCCGAGCAGGAAGGCGCGGTGGCCGCGCCAACCGCCGGCCTCCATTTCACTGAGACACTACTGGAACGGCTCGAAGCGGCCGGGATCGAGACGCGTACGGTCACGCTGCATGTCGGGCCCGGCACGTTCCTGCCGGTCAAGGCCGACGATACGTCCGGTCACCGCATGCATGCCGAGCGGGGGAGCGTCTCCGGGGATACCGGGGAGGCGCTCAACCAAGCCCGCGCAAGGGGCGGAAGAATCGTCGCCGTCGGGACGACCTCGCTGCGGCTTCTCGAATCGGCGGCCGACCCCGACGGGACCATCCGGCCATTTGCCGGCGAGACATCCCTGTTCATCACGCCGGGCTACCGGTTCCGCGCGGTCGACCTTCTCATGACCAACTTCCACCTGCCGCGCTCGACGCTGTTCATGTTGGTGTCGGCCTTTTCGGGACGGGAGACGATGCTTCACGCCTACCGATACGCTATCGAGACCGGATATCGGTTCTATTCCTACGGCGACGCGTGTCTGCTCCACCCCGAGGAGTTGCGATGACGCCCGGGGTCGATTTCGCCGTCCACGCGCGCGACGGGGCGGCGCGGACGGGCCTGATCACCCTGCCAAGAGGGACGATCCGGACCCCGGCCTTCATGCCGGTCGGTACGGCGGGGACGGTTAAGGCGATGTATCCCGAGCAGGTACGGGCGCTCGGGGCCGACATCATCCTCGGCAACACCTACCACCTGATGCTCCGGCCCGGTGCGGAACGAGTGGCGGCACTGGGCGGCCTCCACCGTTTTGCCAACTGGCCCTGGCCGATTCTCACCGATTCCGGCGGGTTCCAGGTGATGTCGCTCGCATCGCTGCGAAGGATCGACGCCGACGGCGTCACCTTCCGCTCGCATATCGACGGCTCGGAACACCGGCTGACCCCTGAACGGTCACTCGAGATCCAAGCTCATCTCGATTCCGACATCCGGATGCAGCTCGACGAATGCGTGGCGCTGCCGGCAGAGCATGATGCGATCGAAAAGGCGATGCGGCTGTCGCTCGCCTGGGCGGAGCGATCGAAGGCCGCGTTTGGCGAAACCGAGGGGCGGGCGTTGTTCGGCATCGTCCAGGGCGGTGACGATGCCGAGCTCCGCGTGAAGTCGGCCGAGGCGCTCGTCGCATTGGATTTCGACGGCTACGCCATTGGCGGGCTCGCCGTCGGCGAACCCCAGGAGACGATGTTCGCAACGATCGCGGCAACGACGCCGGCGCTTCCGGCCGACCGGCCGCGCTACCTGATGGGCGTGGGCACGCCTGAAGATATCCTCGGCGCGGTTCTCCGCGGGATCGACATGTTCGACTGCGTGCTCCCGACACGCGCCGGCCGACACGGCGTCGCCTATACCCGCTATGGGAAGATCAACCTGAAAAACGCGCGCCATGCCGGGGATCCGCGGCCGCTCGACGCTTACTCCGACTGCCCGGCGTCGCGGGACTATTCGCGCGCCTACCTCCACCACCTGGTGAAATCGGAAGAGATGCTCGGGGCGATGCTTTTGACATGGAACAACCTCGCCTACTACCAGAAACTGATGACGGGCATCCGTGCGGCGATCGCCGGGCAGCGCTACGAGGCCTTCGCGCGCGAGGTGCTCGACGGTTTCGCCAAAGGCGACCTGCCGGAACGCACCTAGACTCGCTCAGATCGACTCGCCGGTATCCTCGACCAGGACGCAGCCGTTGATTCTCCAGCTGCCATCGGGCTGCCTCTGAAGTGAATAGATGGCGACCCAGTTGCGCCCGTCCGGGCCGGTCACGAAGACGCGCTGCTCCGGCCCGCGCGGCGTGTCGACCGCGGGCCCAAAGGTCACCGAACGCGGGCGGTAGACGGGCTGGTAGCCGCTTCGCACCATCGCCATGAACCGTTCGGCGGTGGGGAAGAGGCCTTGGATGGTGGGCGAGGCGTAACTATAGGCGGCAGCGTCATCGTCGCGCTGAAAGGCCTCGATCTGGCTCGCGATGATGCCGCGAAACGCCTCGCGGTCGGCGTCGGCGATCTCAGCCCGGACCGCGGTGATCGCGAACAACGTGAGGATCGCCATTGCAGCGAAGATGCGTCCCAACCATGTGAACATGACCGCGACCTCCATGCTGGTCTGCAGAGTATACGCCGGAATCGCCGCGACGGTTTCACCAATGGACGGGAAGCCATGAGCCCGCCGTCCCAAGGCTTCCGGCGGGCGTGTAAGCCCAGACCTGCCCGGGGATCGGCCGGTTTCGGTTGACCGGGGGGCGGGGCGCCGATAGGGTCCGCGCGCCAAACAGGACCACCGAGCGCGTAGCTCAGCCGGTAGAGCAACTGACTTTTAATCAGTAGGTCCAGGGTTCGAATCCCTGCGCGCTCACCAAAATCTACAAGCAATACACCAAGTTACCGGCTATCCCTCAGCAGACGAACAAAGGCAAAAACGTGCTAG
>DASSPO010000128.1:0-2153 GCA_035699585.1 Bauldia sp. | reverse complement strand
CCGAATCTTAATCGCATCAACGAACGACCGGAAAGGGGCAACTCCTGCCGAATGACGATCTGGCCATGATCGGCTGGAACGCGCCGAAGGACTAAACCGCTCTCGCGGTAATTGGTGGCAAGACGTGGAGTAGCGGGAAGCAGGCATCCTGTCTTGAGATTGAGGGGCCTAGAACCTCACCCAAGACAGGAGCCCCCAATGACCGACGAGGCCATCAGTCCGTTACGCCGGCGACTGATCGAGGACATGGCGATCCGGCGGCTTGGCCCCAAGACTCAGCAGCACTATATCCGCCACGTCAAAGGGTTTGCCGATTTCCTGGCCCAGTCTGCCAACAAGGCCACCGCCGAGGACGTCCGTCGCTATCAGTTGTGGTTGGCGTCGATCGGAACGACGGTACCGACCGTCAACGTCAGTGCAACTGCCCTGCGGTTCTTCTTCAAGGTCACGCTGAAGCGCCGCGATCTCGCCGACGCGGTCGTGTCGGTCCGCGAGCCGCGCCGCCTCCCTATCGTTCTCAGCCCGGAAGAGGTCGGTCGGCTTCTCGCGTCGACGATCAACATCAAGCACAAGGCGGCCCTGAGCCTGACTTATGCCACCGGCCTGCGGTCATCGGAGGTCGTCTCGCTGAAGCTCACCGACATCGACAGTGACCGAATGGTCATCCGGGTTGAGCAGGGCAAGGGCAAGAAGGATCGGTATGTCATTCTCTCGCCCAACCTTCTTGAGCTGTTGCGCGAATGGTGGCGCGTGGCGCGCCAGAAGGGATGGATGCCTCCTGGCCAGCCCTGGCTGTTTCCTGGCTACCGCGGACAGCACATGAGTGCGCGCCAGCTCCACCGGCTCGTTCGCATAGCGGCGGCGCGCGCCGGCATCACCAAGCGTGTTGGTGTTCATACGCTGCGGCACAGCTTTGCCACGCATCTTTTGGAACAAAAGACCGATATCCGGATTATCCAGGTTCTGCTCGGACACAAGAAGCTCGACACGACGGCGCTCTACACCCGCGTCGCCATCAGCGCGATCGGCGAGGTGACGAGCCCGCTCGACCTTCTGCTGAAGATGCCTGGCTGACGCGCCGCCGTTGTCGCGGCCAGCGGTCGAGGTGGCGGACATCTTCCGCCGCCGCGGGCCGGCTTGGCGTGTGTCCCATGCCGGCCGGGTGAGCCTTGGTCAACTGAAGGTCATGTCGGCGATCGAGCGCTGCCGAACGGCGGCATTGGGCGGGCATCTCGAACGCTGTCAGGCCTGCGCCCATCTGCGCATCTCATACAACTCCTGCCGCAATCGGCACTGCCCCAAGTGCCAGGCTGCCGCTGCCAAGGAATGGCTGGCCGACCGCCGGGCCGAACTCTTGCCCGTGCCCTATTTCCATGTGGTTTTCACCCTGCCGGGACCGATCGCCGACATCGCCTATCAGAACAAGGCGGTCGTCTATGACCTGTTGCTCAAAACCGCCGCCGAGACCCTGATCACCATCGCGGCCGATCCCAAGCACCTCGGCGCCCGCATCGGGCTCACCGCCGTGCTGCACACCTGGGGATCAGCACTGACCCACCATCCGCATGCCCATATCATCGTACCCGGCGGCGGCTTCTCGCCCGACGACCAACACTGGATTGCCTGCCGACCCGGCTTCTTCCTGTCCGTCCGGGTGCTCTCACGTCTCTTCCGCCGTCTGTTCCTGGAAAGGCTGACCGCCACCTACCAAGCCGGGCGCCTGCAGTTCTTCGCCGACCAAGCCGCTCTAGCCGAGCCAGCAGCCTTCAAAACCCACATCGCTGCACTGCGCAAGCTCGAATGGGTGGTCTATGCCAAGCGGCCTTTTGGCGGACCCGACGCTGTGCTCGCCTACCTGTCCCGCTACACTCACCGCATCGCCATTGCCAACAGCCGGCTCGTCGCCTTCGACGGCGAGCGCGTGACTTTCAAATGGAAGGATTACCGGGCCAAGGGTGACGCCCGCTACAAGCTCATGACGCTCGACGCCGACGAATTCATCCGCCGCTTCCTGATCCACGTACTGCCCGACGGGTTCCATCGCATCCGTCATTACGGCCTCTTCGCCAATGCCAACCGCGCCGGCAATATCGCATTGGCCCGTCAGCTCCTCGGCATGCCCGCAGCCCCGTCGAGCAGCGAGAGTGATAACG
>DASSPO010000127.1:0-3054 GCA_035699585.1 Bauldia sp. | reverse complement strand
CGATGTCGTCGATCTCGCCCTTGCCGTCCTTGAGGTTCACCAGCTCCTGCACGACGGCGAGGATGTCCTCGCGGCGCAGCGTGGTGACGGTGTCCTCGGCGTCGAGGCCAAGGCGCATGTTGAGCTTGACCCGGCCGACGGCCGACAGGTCGTAGCGCTCCGGATCGAAGAACAGGCCGTAGAACAACGCATCGGCGGTCTCGCGGGTCGGCGGCTCGCCGGGGCGCATGACGCGGTAGATATCGGCCAGCGCGCTGTCGCCGTCTTCCGACTTGTCGGCCTTTAGCGTGTTGCGGATCCACGGGCCGGTGTTGACATAGTCAATGTCGAGCAGCTCGAGCCGGTCGACGCCGGCCTTGTCGAGCTTTTCGAGGTTCTCGGCCGAGATTTCATCCCCGGCCTCGACGTAGATCTCGCCGCTCTTCTCGTTGATCAGGTCGTAGGCCGAGAAGCGGCCGAAGATCTCTTCGGTCGGAATGATCAAGTTCTTGAGGCCGTCCTTGCTCGCCGCGTTGGCGCGGCGCGGGGTGATCTTCTCGTGCGCCTTGAAGATGACCTCGCCGCTGTCGGCGTCGACCACGTCATGGTTCGGCTTCTGGCCGCGCCAGGTTTCGGCGACGTAGGGGATCTGCCAGCCGTTCTTGCCGCGGACATAGACAACCCGGTTGTAGAAGGTGTTGAGGATGTCCTCGCTGGTCAGGCCGAGCGCATGGAGCAGCGCGGTGACCGGAAGCTTGCGCTTGCGGTCGATGCGCACGTTGACGATGTCCTTGGCGTCGAATTCGAAGTCGAGCCAGCTGCCGCGGTAGGGGATGACGCGCGCGGCAAACAGATACTTGCCCGACGCGTGGGTCTTGCCGCGGTCATGGTCGAACAGCACGCCCGGCGAGCGGTGCATCTGGCTGACGATCACGCGCTCGGTGCCGTTGATGATGAAGGTGCCGTTCTCGGTCATGAGCGGCATGTCGCCCATGTAGACGTCCTGCTCCTTGATATCGATCACCGACTTGGCCTCGGTGTCGGGATCGATCTCGAAGGAGGTGAGGCGCAGCGTGACGCGCATCGGCGCCGCGAAGGTCAGCCCGCGCTGGCGGCATTCGTCGGTGTCGAACTTCGGCTCTTCCAGCACATAATGGTCGAAATCGAGGTGCGCGGTGCCCGCGAAATCCTGGATCGGGAAGACCGAGCGCAGCGTCTTTTCGAGGCCCGAGACATAGCCGGTCGCGGGGTCGGAACGGAGGAACTGCTCATAGCTCTCGCGCTGAACCTCGATCAGGTTCGGCATCTCGCTGATTTCGTGGATGTTGCCGAAAATCTTGCGGATGCGGCGAGTGTTGGTGGTCCGGGCCATGGTTGGCACGTCTTTTTGCTTGGTCGCCATTATATTCCCTGCGCTCCGGGCGCGCGCCGAGGCACGCGGGCCCATTTGAAGTCCGGCGCGGCTCCTGGGTGCTCCTCACCATACGTGCGGACCGTTGCGCGGGGTCGGTCCGTGTCCCGGTGAGGACAGGAAAAGCCCCGGGCGCACGAGTCCGTGCGGCGGAGCCGATATTTGTTGGATTGGGCCGATATACGCCTTTCGCGCCGGGTTGCAAGACCCGGCCGGGGGACAAAATGAAGCCGGCGAGGACAGGGGAATATCCTCGCCGGCTAGGCAAGCTGTGCGGGCTAGGCCCCGATCATCACGGTCGAGCCAAGACCGGTAACCGCATAGAGTCGCTTGGCGAATTCGGACGGCAGGCGGATGCAGCCGTGGCTGGCCGGATAGCCAGGCAGGTGCCCGGCGTGTAGCGCCACGCCATATTTGTCGATCCGCTGCATGAATGGCATGGGTGCATTCTCGTACTTGATGCTGCGGTGGAACGGCTTCTTGTCCAACACCTCGAAGATGCCCTTGGGCGTCGGATTCTTGTCGGTCCCGGTCGAGATGCTCGATACGGCGACAAGATTGTCGCCGCGATAGAGGTAGGCCAGTTGGTCGCCGATGCTGATCACCACCCGCGGCTCGCCGGAGAACTCGCCCTTGCGCCACAAATATTGGCCGTTGCGCGGCTGCCTCCCGCCGAACACCTCTTCCATGTGGTAACGCGCCATCAGAGCGGCGTCCGTGGCTTCAGCCTTGGCCTCGGGGGTCTCCAGCGAGGCCAGGGCCGGGGCGGCCGGCATCAGGGCGAACGCCCCCGCCGCCGCCAGCACAAGCGCTAGCTTCTTCATGTTTCACTTCCGAATCTAAATCGTTGACTTTGATCGAAATAATGTTTTTCCGCCGAGTCGGTTCCTCTGTCCGGCGCATGCCGGCCTTGAAATCGACAGCAACGGGCCGAGCTAGGCGGCGAAGGAGCCGCCATGACCGAGCAACTGCCTAACGATTTTCACGCCCATATTTACTTCGACCCACCGGAGCTGGCCGAGGCGCAGGCGCTGGCCGCCGAGGTCAAGGAGAGGTTCGGCGTCGCCGTTGGCCACTTCCATCAACGGCCGGTCGGGCCGCACCCGCGCGGCAGCGTGCAATTGACGGTTCCGACCGATCGGTTCGGGGAAGTGGCCAGCTGGCTGGCGGTCCATCGTCGCGGGTTGACTGTCTTCGCCCATGCCTCGACCGGCGACGACCGCCGCGATCACAGGGAAAATGTCGTCTGGTTCGGGCCGAGCGAGGCGCTCAAGCTCGAGCTCTTCGACTAGTCTTCTCTGCGTCCGATTGCGGCGGCGATCGCGGGTACGGCGATCGGCTGGGTTGCGGGCAAGCGGCCGGCGGCGCCGAACGCGCTTCCCGCCGCCTAGAAGATCAGCGCCACGACGATGATGATGATGATCAGCGCGCCCAGGCTGATCGTGACGTTGCGACCCATATTCCCTCTCCTGTCGTGACGGGCCTGTAACCGTCAGGTCAGTTTGCTGGTTCCAATTCCCCGTTCCCGTACGAACCGCCGGGCACGCGCATCGGTCTCGGCCACGATCGGCCAGATCTGCCCGATCACCATTTCGAGCGACTTCCACTTGTCGGCCGCCGGCCTGGACAAAGTATAGCGCGACAGCGGAAGGGACTGCTCAAGT
>DASSPO010000126.1:0-17515 GCA_035699585.1 Bauldia sp. | reverse complement strand
ACACGCATTCCGAGACGTGGAACTGCGATCGAAGCCGTGCCGTCGTCGGACCGAGCGCGGCAGAGACCTCCGGATCGGCCATGGCAAGTGCGTCCCGTGCGACGAGCAGCCGGCGAGGCACATGGGCTGTTTGGCCCGGATCCAGAATCACTGTCCCGACCTTGCGGAGCACCTCGACATCGCGGGCGAACCAGCCGACCACATCGAAGCTCGGCGCGAAGGGGATAACACCGTCGACCGGCACGCGGCCGTGCGTCGGGCGCATCCCGAAGATGCCGCAATAGCTCGCGGGAAGCCGCACCGATCCGCCGCAATCGGTGCCGAGCGCGAAGTCGACCAGGTTGCCCGCCACCGCTACGGCCGAGCCGTTCGACGAGCCGCCGGGAATGCGGTCCGCTGCCCGGGGATTGCTTGGGGTCCCATAGTGGACGTTCTCGCCGGTCAGGCTGTATGCCAACTCGTCGGTATGGGTCTTGCCGACCATCTCCGCCCCGGCGGCGAGCAGGCGCAGGACCGCGGAGGCGGTCCGCGTTGCGGGGGGATGCGTGCGAAGCCAGTCCGGATTGCCGAACCCGGTACGAGCGCCGGCGATGTCGATAGCGTCCTTGACGCCGAAGGTGAGGCCGGCGAGCGGCCCGCTGCCGGAGCCCCGCACCGCGATCTGGTTCTCCGTGACGAACGCACCGTACGGGTCGCCGATGGGGTTCAACGCGCCGCTTCCTGTCACGGCGCGTGGAGAACCGGCGCGGCGCGCGTAAAGGTGCGCCGGCCGCGCTTGAAGCCGTAAAGCGGGGGCGCCAGTTCGGCCACCGCGGCGGCACGATCCGGGGCATCGATCACGACCAGATCGGCGGACTTGCCCACTTCGATGCCGTAGTCGTCGATACGCATCAGGGCGGCGGACCGCGTGGTGACCATCCGGAAGCATTCCTCGATGTCGGTCCTGGCTCCGACATGGCAGATATTGGCGTAGAGGTTAGCCATGCGGATGAGCGAGCAATCGCCGAACGGCGTGAAAGGATTGAGAACGTTGTTGGTCGACAGGCTGCAGTTGACCCCGTGATGCAGGAGCCTGTGCGCAGCTGTGACGCCACGCATGGCGCTGTGCTGGGCGTTCCGGCCCATCAGGTAGAGGTCGGTCGACGGCAGGACGGTGAGGGCGACACCCGCATCCGCCATCCGGCGCGCCGCCTCAGCAAACGGCCTTGCCTCCAACGCGGAAAGCTTGGTGACGTGGCCGATCGTGACGCGGCCGCCCCATCCTTCGCGGTCGGTCAGTCGGCAGACATGATCGAGGTCGAGACTCGACGTGTCGGCACCGAAATCGAGATGCATGTCGATGTCAACGTCGAACTCCTTCGCCATGGCGAAGACGCGGTCGATCTGTCCATGCGGATTGCTGTCGGTATAGGGCGCCGCCCCAACCACTCTGGCGCCGTTCCTCAACGCGGCCACCATTAGCTCGTCGGTGCCGGGATTGTTGAGCAGGCCTTCCTGCGGGAAGACGCAGATCTCAAGGTCGATCGCCCACTTATAGTCTTCGACGAGTTGCCTGACGCCTTCAAAGCCGCGGAGACCGATCCCCGGATCGACCTCAAGGTGGGTACGCATGTGCGTGGTGCCGTTGAGGATCGATTTCCGCAGCGTCCGGGCGCCGCGCTGATAGACGTCTTCCGGCGTGAACGCCTTCTTGGCCAGCGCCACCTGCTGGATTGCCTCCTCGAGGTCGCCCTTCTCGGAGGTGCAGCGATCGAGGATGCAGGACTTGTCGAGGTGGATATGCGTTTCGATGAAGCCCGGCGTCACCATCCGGCCGTCGAGATCGATCTGCTCGCCATCGGCCGCCAGCGCGGGTTCGATCGCCACGATCCGCCCCTTGTCGATCCCGATGTCGCGGAGCTCGGTGGCTCCCTCGATGCGGGCGTTCCTGAGGATGAGGTCCACGGCAGGGCTCCCGGATTCTCAGATGCGCGAGTTGTAGGCAGTGTATGGATCGGCCACGGGATGGTCCCACGCGCCGTACCAGTCCCGGAGGTGGGACAGCAGGCGTCGGACGGTTTCGGCGCGTTCCGCTGGCACCGGTTGGGCCGCCATCCGCTCGGCGAAGGCCTGGCCGGCTTCCCTGATATCGAACCGTGTCGGAGCCTTGTCGCGCCACACCACCTCGCCATCGACCATCACCAAGTCGACATCGCGGCGGGATGCGCGGAGCAGGCAGAGCGCGAGCGGATCGCCTTCGGGTGCGGTCCAGGGCCACCTTGCGCGGCCGAGATCGACTACGACGAGATCGGCGGCGTAGCCCGATGCAAGCCGGCCGAGCCGGTCCTCCTTGCGAATGAGCTTCGCGCCCCCGAGGGTGGCGAGTGCAAGGACATCCGCTGGCGACATGCCCGCGTCCCTGGACGTCGGGTCGCGGTTCAGGCGAAGCGCGAGCCGCATTTCGCCAAACATGTCCTCGTCATCATTGAGGGTCGTGGCATCCATGCCAAGACCGACGGTTACGCCGGCGGCGCAAAGCGCGAGCACGGGCGCAATCCCGGCGTGAAGCCGGAGATTGGAGCCGGGATTGTGGCTGATGGCGGCGCCGGTCCGCACCATGGCGATGATTTCCGCCTCGGTCAGCCAACAGCCATGGGCGATGCTGAAGCGCGGACTGAGAACGCCGAGGGCCTCGAGGTGCAGCATCGTGTCGCGTCCATAGAACCGTAGACCATGGAGCTTCTCGTAGAGCGACTCGTTGACGTGGGTCTGCAGGCCCGTATCGGCGCTGGCGGCGGCTTCGGCGATACGCTGCATGAAATCATCGCTGACCCATTGCGGTCCGGGAAACTCGAACCAGAGGTCGAAGCGCGTGTCGCCCGCCGTCTCCCGGCCGATCTCGGCCATGACCGCGAAATAGTCGTCCTCGTCCAGCGTGCGGGCGGGCAGGAGACTCTCCGCCCGAGGCCGCAACGTGGGAGGTAGGGAATCGATAAACCTGCCGTCCTCCCCGGCGCCCCAAACGATGAAGCTTTGCGTCTTGATGCCCGGCGCGAAGCACACGCGAATACCAGCATCTCCGTATCCGCGCCGCGCGGCTCGGATCGATTCCGCATAGACCGCCGCCTCGCTGCCGTCGCTCCAGATGTCGACGGTGGTGGTCACGCCGGAACCGAGCAGCTTCGCGCCCGAGAGAAGCGTATCGAGATAGCGGTCGCGATCCCGCGTGCCGGCCCAGGAAAGGAGCCACGGCTCGAGCAGGTCCTCCGGAAGGCCCATCTGGATGCTGGTCGCGGCCTGCCCGTGGTGGTGCGCGTTGATCAGGCCCGGTAGTACCGCCGCCGCAGGCGATCCCAGCACCGCGGCGCCGGGATGCCGGGCCTGAGCCTCCGCGAAGGGCAGGACCTCGAGGATGCTGTCGCCGTCGACCACGACGGCGCCGTCCCGCACTGCGGGCTGGTCAGCGGCGGCGAAGACATGGCCGCCGCGGATCAGGCAGCGCGCCGACATCACGCGCCGGTGCTGACCGCAGCCGCGCCGGCATCGCTGCACAGCTGGTCTTCGGAGCCGCTGCCGCCGGCGGCGCCGATCGCCCCAATGCAGCGTCCCTCCCGCATGATGGGGGTGCCTCCCGGAGTGAGCAGAACCTGCCCTTGGAGAATGGTCGAGACGATGGTCCAGAACCCGTCCTTCTCCTTCTCGTTGGACATGCCCTTGGTGGGGGCACGCCAGGCGGCGGCCGCCGTGGCCTTTGCCCGGGACGTGTCCGGGGAGAAGATGGGGCTGCCATCGGCCTTGGCGACGTAGACCAGCCGCGCCGACTCGTCGACGACCGTGATCGTCATCTTCGCACCGAGGCTTTTGGCCTTCGCCTGCGCCGCCTTGGCGGCCGCTTCTGCGATCTCCAGCGTCATCTCTATCATGTGGTCTTCCTCGTCCGATCAGTTGCGTGAGTTGAAGGCAGCAAAGGGCTGGAGCGGCGGTGTAGGCATCGCGGCGTACCAGTCGATAAGGCGCGCGGTCAGCCGCCTGGCAGCCGCCGCCCGCTCGGACGGGTAAGCGGCCGCAGCGACCCGTTCGGCCAGCTCGGCGACAGCGGCGGGGAGATCGAACCGCGTCGGCAGTCCCTCCCGGAAAACGACATCACCGTCGACAAGGACCGTGTCGACGTCCTGTCGGGCGGCGCGGAGGACAACGAGCGAGAGGGGGTCGCATTCGGGAGCGATCCACGGCCAGCTGACGCGATCGAGGTTCACGACGCTCATATCGGCCGCGAAGCCCGGCTCAAGCCGGCCGAGAGACGAGTCCCGGCGCATCAACCGCGCGCCGCCGGTCGTGGCGAGGCCGAGAATGTCCGACGGCGTCATCGACGGCGCACCGAAGACAGGCTCCCGGTTCAGCCTGAGCGCGAGCCGCATCTCGACGAACATGTCCTCGTCGTCGTCGATGGTGTTGGCGTCCATTCCGAGGCCAACGGTGACCCCGGCGGCGCGCAGCGCATTGACCGGCGCGATGCCGGCGAACAGGCGGAGGTTGGAGCCTGGGTTATGGGCGAGCGAAGCGCCCGTCCGGGCCAGCGTCTCGATTTCGTCCTCGTCGAGCCAGACCCCATGGGCGAGTCCGAAGCGCGGGGAGAGAACGCCCAGCTGATCGAGGTGACGCACACAGGATCGCCCGTACATGCGATGGGCCGATACCTTGGCGAGGAAGGACTCGACGGCATGCGTTTGGACGCCCGTGTCGGCCTTCTCCGCGGCAGCGGCTATGCGCTGCAGGAGGGCATCCGATACCCACTCCGGCCCGGGCGCCGCGTACCAGAGTGAAAGGTTCGGATCGCCCTCAAGCTCGCGGCCAATGTCCGCCATGACATCGAAGTAGTCGCCTTCGGGGAGGACGGAGTCGGGAAGTAGGCTCTTCGCGTCGGCCTGCAATTCCGGTGGAAGAGATTTGATGAAGCGCTCGTCTTCGCCCGCCCCGTAGACCAGGAAGCTCTGCATCGAGAAGCCGGCAGCAACCGCCGCCCTGATCCCGGCTTCCCGATAGCCCCGGATAAGGTCGCGCACATCGTCGGCGAATGCCTCTGCCGATCCGCCGCCGCTGAACAGATCGACTGTCGCGGTCACGCCGGTCGACAGCAGGCGCGCCCCGCAGATGAGCGCGTCGAGATAACGCCCGTAGTCCCGGATCCAGGGGAAATTGAGGAGATACGGTTCGAGAGGCTTTTCGGGCAGGCCGTGCTGGATCAGCGTCACGGCGTGCGAGTGGTGATGGGCGTTGACCAGACCGGGAAGAACCGCTGTCCGCTCCGAGCCGATGACCTCCACCGCGGGATGACGTCGGCGCGCCTCGGTCCAAGGCAGCACCGCATCGACCTTGCCGCCGGACACGACGACCGCGGCATTCTCAGCCACCGCCGAATCGGCTGCCGTCACCACCCACTTGCCGCGAACGAGCCTGGTTCCCGTCATGCCGTTATTGCCGAGAGTTGTAGGCCATCCACGGCTTGGGTTCAGGCATGTCCCAGCCGAGATACCAGGCGCGGAGGATGGGGTGGAGTCTCTCGACCAGGGCCGCCCGTTCCGCGCGAAACGGCTGCCCGTCGAAGATCGCGGCGACTTCCCGGATCACCGCGTCGACATCGAAATGCACGGGACGGCCGTCACGGAAGACGACGTCGCCGCCGACCATCACCGTCGACACATCGCCGAGCCGGGCGCGGTAGACGAGGAGCTGCAGCGGGTCGACTTCCGGCGCCACCCATGGGGTCGTGATGCGCTTGAGGTCGACGAGGATGAGGTCGGCGAGACAGCCCGGCGCCAGCCGACCGACCTCCTTGCCCTTTCCCATGAGGCGCGCGCCTTCGATGGTCGCCATGGCGAGCGCATCGCGCGGCGTCAGACCGGGTCCATCGAGCGGCGGCGTGCCGTTGAGCCGCCAGGCGAGGCGAATCTCGCTGAACATGTCCTCGTCGTCATTGATGGCAAATCCATCCATGCCGATCGCGACCGGAACTCCGCGCTCGCGGAAATAGAGGACCGGGGCGATGCCGGCGCGGAGGCGGAGGTTCGAGCTCGGATTGTGGCTCACCGCGACGCCGGCTGCCGCGACGGCATCCATTTCCGCCTCGGTCATCCAGATTCCGTGGGCTACGGACAGGCGGGGGCTCAGGAAGCCGAGGTCGCGAAGATGCAGCATCGTCGGCTTTCCGTAGAAGCGGTAGCCGTGCATCTTCTCGTAGATCGTCTCGACACAATGGGTCTGGATCCGCGTGTCGATCGCTTCGGCGCGCTCGGCGACCCTGGCGAGGAGATCGTCAGGCATCCAGTGCGGTCCCCCGGGTCCGAACCAGACGTCGATCCGGGGATGGGCCTCGTACTTGCGCTTGTAGCTCTCGATGATGTCGAGGTACTCGTCGCCGGTGATGTCCCCCGGCGCTGGCAGGAACTCGCGGGTCCCGGCGCGCAGCTCCTCCGGCAGGCTCGCGATGAAGCGCTCGTCCTCGCCCTTTCCCCAGACGATGAAGCTCTGCGTGTCGACGCCCGTCGAGAACGCGACGCGCATGCCGGCGGTCTCATAAGCGCGGATGCCTGCGTCGACCGCATCCGAGTAGTTCTTCGCGGTGCCGCCGCCGAAATAGGCATCGACCACGCTAGTGACGCCGCCCGCCATCTGGCGTGCCGCAGCGAGGAGGGTGTCGAGATGGTCGTCCGACTGGCGATTCCGTTTGCCCGAAAGGATCCAAGGTTCGAGCTGCTGGTCGGGACGCGCATGCTGGATCGGGGTCGCGGCCCAGCTGTGATGGTGCGCATTGATGAGGCCGGGCATCACCGCCACGTCATCCGAACCGAGCCGCGCCGCGTCAGGGTACTTCGCCGTCAGCGTGGCCCGGTCTCCGGTTTCGACGACCCGGTCGCCTCGCACCACGACCGCACCGTCGGAGATCGCCTTGTCGTCTTCACCAGCGCCCGGAATGACCCAGCGCCCGCGGATGATCGTCTCGCCTGCCATTGAGGGTCCTCAAACCGACTCGAGCACGGCGCGGAGGAAGGCGCGCGTCCGCTCGTTCTTTGGCTCGGTGAAGATCTGGTCGGCGCCGCCTTGTTCGGCGATGCGTCCGTCGCAAACGAAACAGACGCGATCGGCAAACTCGCGAGCGAAGCCCATCTGATGCGTGACGATGAGCATGGTGAGCTGCTGCTCCTCCCCCAGCCTGCGGATGATGTTCAGCACCTCGCCGACCAGTTCGGGGTCGAGCGCGGACGTCACCTCGTCGAAAAGCATGACCTTCGGACGCATGGCGAGGGCGCGGGCGATCGCGACCCGCTGCTGCTGGCCGCCGGAGAGCTGGCTTGGGTAGGAGCCCGCCTTGTCCCGCAGTCCCACCATCGCGAGGAGATCGATCGCGCGAGCCGTCGCCTCTTCCCGGGAGAGACCAAGCACGTAGCGCGGAGCCTCGACGACATTGCCGAGGGCGGTCATGTGGGGGAAGAGGTTGAACTGCTGGAACACCATCCCGATCTTGCCGCGATGGGCCCGGAGATAACGGAGGTCGGCGGGAACCAGGGCACCGTTTCGATTCATGTGGGTGAACGGCTCGCCGTCCACTTCGATCACCCCGTCGTCTATCCGCTCCAGCGTCATGAGGGTGCGCAGCAGCGTCGATTTCCCCGAGCCCGACGGTCCGATGATCGCGACCTTTTCGCAGGGCGCTACATCGAGATCGACCGCATCCAGCACCGTGATCGGTCCGAATCGCTTGGTCACGCCCTTGAAGCGGACCATCGGTCGGTCGGTCGTCATCAATCCATCGTTCATGCGCGGTGCAGCCGCCGGTTGGCCCAGGTCTCGATACCGGTGATCGCTGCGGCAGCGACGAGGCTCATGACCAGGAAGAAGACGCCGACCATGGTAATCGGCTCGAGGTAGCGGAAAGTCTCGGCGCCGATCAGCTTGGCTCGCGCCATCAGCTCGATAAGGCCAATGGATGAAAGGAGGGGCGTCTCCTTGAACATCGCCACCAGGTAGTTGCCCATCGCCGGAATCATCGGCGGAATGGCCTGGGGGAGGATAACATCGCGATAAATGCGGTAGCGGCTCATGTTGAGCGCGAGCGGTGCTTCCCACTGCCCGCGCGGCACCGAATCCAGTCCCGCCCGATACACCTCGGACAGAAGGCAGCCGAAGTGGAGGCCGAGCGCGAGGACGCCGGCGACGAGCGGCGTCACGACGATCCCGACGCGCGGGCCGATGAAGAACAGAAAGAAGACCTGCACGAGTACGGGCGTCGAGCGGATGAACTCAACGAGGCCGACCACGATCCACTGCGCCCAGCGCGGTCCGCTCCGGCGGATCAGGGCAAGGACGAGGCCAAGCGCAAGCGCGAGCGCGAAACCGAGAAACGTCGCGTGCAACGTCACCACGGCAGCTTGCAGCAGGATGGGAAGAATCCGCCACGCGAAGGCCCAGTCGAACAGCCCCGGCATCAGACCGTTCCTCGCGCCAGTCCGCGCTTCACTTTCCGTTCGATGACGCGAACAAACGCTGCAACGATCTGGGCGAGGATGAAGTAGATCAGGAGCGTCAGCCCGAAGATCTCAAGGGTGCGAAAGGTCAGCGCATTGAGCTGGTAGGCCTCGAAAGTCAGGTCGCTGATGGTGATGAGCGAAACCACGGCGCTCGCTTTGAGCGTCTCAATGAGCATGTTACCCCAAGGCGGGATCAGCATGACGAGAGCCTGGGGCAGGATTATCCGCCGCATCCGGTGGGCAGGCGACAGATTGAGCGCGGTGGACGCCTCATACTGCGTCCTGGGCACCGCAAGGATCGCCCCGCGCACCGCCTCGGCGCCGTAAGCGCCGAGGTTCATCGATATGCCGAGCACGCCGACCGTGAAGGGCTCGAGGAAAATCCCGAAGTGCGGCAGCACGTAGTACATCCAGAACAGCTGGACCAGCACCGACGTGCCGCGGAAGAACTCGACCCAGCCGCGCACCAGCCAACGGACGGGCAGGAAGCGGACAAGCCGAAGCAGCCCGAGGACGAGCGAGATCGCAGTGGCGAGGACCATGGACAACACGGCGATCTGAATGGTTAGCGCGGTCCCGCTCGCTAGCCGAGGAAGAATCTCGACGTCCACTCCCTCACCGCTCCGTCGGCATCATCGTTCAGCGCCGCCATGATCCCTGGGCCGATCCGCTCCCGGAATCTCGCACGAGACCTTCCTTCGCCGGAATCATCGAGCGTCGGTAAGGCTTGGCCAGTGTCTCCGTCCTGCCTATTCCGGCATCGCGCATCGCGCTTCGGCCGTCATGTCGCCGGGGAGGTTGTCCTCCGTGTAACCGTTTGGCTTGAGCATCTCCATGAACTCCGGCGTGCCGACGACGTTCTTGAGTTCGGCATTGAATGCCTCGCGAAGCTCGTTGTCTTCCTTCCGGAAGACAGAAGCCGCATATGCGTTGGCGAAGGGCGGGTTCTCGAAGGGATCGGCGCGCTCGACCGTGCCGTCACTCCGCTCTGCCATCGCCTTCACGGAGTCGGGCGTGAGGATGACCGCATCGACCCTTCCCGACTTGAGCGCTTCGAGAAGCGCCGCGGCATCGGCGAGGGGCATGATCTTGTCGTCCGGAATTCCTGCCTTCTTGGCGTAATCGTTCTCGATCGCGCCAGACATCACGCCGACCGTCGCGCCGGCCTTAACCACGTCGTCAAAGCTGTGTAGATTCTTGGGATTGCCCGCCAGGACGGCGAAGGCAGTACCGCCTCGCCAGATCGGGTTTGAAAACGACACCAGCGCGCATCGTTTCGGGAGGATGAAGACGGACGGGATGATGTCGAGGCGGTTGGCCTGCAGGCCGGGTATCAAGGACGCGAAATCCATGACCACCGCATCGACCTTGGTAATGCCCATCTTCTCCAGGATCGACATGACCAGAACGTTGTCCGTTCCCATGATCTTGCCGTTGTCGCCGACATACGCATAGGGCGGTTCGTTCTGGAATCCGATCCGCACCCCGCTCTCGCGCGCCTCATCGAGAGTGAGCGCTTTGGCATGGCCGGCGACCAGTGCTACGACAGCGAATGCGATGAGACCGTTCCTGATTGAGATCAAACTCATCTGTTTCTCCCATTGGGTTCTCGAAGGGGTGAGCACGGGCGGGGCCATATCCGCGCCCGCTTACTGCTCCAGTGCGCACGCTTCGGCTGTCGTCATGTCGCCCGGCAGCATGTCGGCGGTGTAGTTGACCGCCTTCATCGTCTCCATGAACTCGGGTGTTCCGATGTAGTCCTTGAGCGCAGCGTTGAACGCAGCGAGCAGCTCGGCATCATCCTTGCGGAATGCGATCCCGCCGTAGGCACTGGCGAAGCGGGGACTGGAGAATGGTTCGGCGCGCTCCGCTACTCCGCCGCTTGTCTCTGCCATCATGCTCACCGAGCTCGGCGTCAGGATCACAACGTCGATACGATTTGTCTTCAGCGCCTCCATCAGGGAGGCCTGATCCTGCAGCGGCACGATCCGATCCTCCGGGATCCCCGCCTTCGTGGCGTAGCCATGCTCGACCGCGCCTGCCATCACGCCCACGACCGCGTCGCTGTTCTTGACGTCGTCATAGCTGTGGAGGTTCTTGGGATTGCCCTTGAGGACAAGGAACGCCGTTCCACCGCGTTCGACGGGCTCCGAGAATGCGACCTGCTCACAGCGCGCCGGTCGTATGTAGATGGCCGGAATGATGTCGAGCCGGTTCGCCTGCAGCCCCGGTATGAGCGAGGCGAAGTCCATGACGACCCCTTCGACCTTGGTAACGCCGATCTTGCCGAGCACCGCCACGACCAGATCATTGTAGGCACCCGTTACCTTGCCATCGTCGCCGATGTAGGTGTTCGGCGGCTCATTGGGGAACCCGAGCCGAACGCCATTCTGCTTTGCCTCGTCGAGGCTGAGCGCGGATGCCGAGCTCGTCGGCACAGCACCACCGAGCGCTGCCCAAGCAAACACGAAGGCAAGACTGGAAAGAAGTGAGCGCTTTCTCATCGATGGACTCCCCTGTTCCTTGATCGGGTCAAAGTGCTTCTTGAAAGGGCCGGCGATCCATTCGAGGCGCAAGCGCCACCGCAAAGGGACGCCTCGCCCGGCGCATTTACGATTGCGTCCGAAGATCGGGGATCGAGGCGGCGTGACTGAATGATGCCGGCGCTGTGATGCAACGGCGCGCTCCAACCTCATCAGGGAGGCGCCGATAGTCGAGGGATTGACAAAGCACCAGGCCGGTCACGGGCACCCCTCTCAGCTAGTACCAACGACGCTATCGCCTTCGCTGCACGCTGTAAATGGCCTTGCGTGCTAAGTATGTAACCAATTACTTATGTCGATTGCCCGTTTATCCAGCAGGCGGCTCCCGAGCGCCGGCGCTCGTCGGCTGAAGAGCTGGACGACGACTACCAGCAACCGGCAGGGCGTCCACTCCGCAATCACCACCAAGCTCGACGAGGACGAGGCCGTCGATCTCGACGCCGCGAGCGCCGACGTCGCGTTCCAGATCGAGGGCAGGGTTGACGACATCATTTGCTCCCGCTCGCTCGACGAGGCTTCGACGCTCGTCGCCGACGAGAAGATCGCGATCGCGCCGCGGCGGAGGAGACCGGCGCACCGGAGCAGCTCGGCGAGGTGGCCGATCTTGGCCAGCCGTTCCCGAGGTATCCCGGGCGGACGGAGGCCTCGACGAGTTCGTTGAGGAGCATTGGCCAACGGCGCGTGCGGGAAGTTGGTCAGCGATCCCACGCCCCGCTGGATTATCTCACGGCGCCCGGATCGATCCGCAAGGGGGCGCTCGCCCCCGGGTCAGAGCACGAAGTCGCCTCTGACCACCTTGTTCAGGCCGTCGAGCAGGATCGAGAAGTCCGCCTTGCCGTCGCCGTTCACGTCGCCGCTGACCACGACGTCGCCCTTCTTGTTCTGATACCGCAGCTCGCCCTTGTTCTCCTCAAAGGCGTCCTTGCCGATGAACTTGAACTTGTCGTTCTTGCCGCCCTTCTTGGCGTCAATGGCGGACAAGTCGATGAAGTCCTCCGCCGTGAAATCGAGGATCGTGTCGCGTGCGCTCGGCTTGTTGCCGGATTCGGAGAGGGCGAGGAACGCGAAGGTATCGATGCCGTTTCCGCCCGCGATCCGATCGGGACCGAACCCGCCGATCAGCCGGTCGCCGCCGTCGCCGCCGGCAAGCGAGTCTGCGCCATCGCCGCCATCGAGCGTGTTGTCCGCTCCGTTGCCGGTGATGACATTGGCAAGGGCGTTGCCGGTCGCCTCGACGGCGTTGCCGAGGAGCGTGACGTTCTCGACCGCGCCGAGCGCGCCCACCGCCGGAGCAAGGCTGACGAGGCTCGCCGTGCCACCGCCGAGGTTGACGTTGATCGAGGAGAGGATGGTGTCGGTCCCGCCCGACCCGGCAGCGCTCTCGTCCACCACGTCGCCAAGCTCGTCGATGACATAGGTATCGTCGCCACCGAGGCCGCGCATGGTGTCGCCGCCGGCCGCGCCATCGAGGGTGTTGGCGCCGGTGTTGCCGGTGATCGTGTTCGCCAGCCCATTGCCTGTGCCGTTCAGGGCGCCGCCGGCCAGGATGAGTTCCTCGACGGCGCCGAAGGTCTGGGCCAGGCTGAAGCTGACATGGGCCACGACCGTGTCCGTCCCGCCGCTACCGGCCGCCGCTTCATCGACCACGTCGTTCGCCTGACGCACGACATAGGTGTCGTTGCCGGCGAATCCGCGGAGCGTGTCGCCGCCGCCGCTCCCATCGAGGGTGTTATTCGCGGCGTTGCCGGTGATGGTGTTGGCGAGGCCGTTGCCCGCCCCGTTGAGCGCCGACCCAACCAGCGTCAGGTTCTCGACCGAACCTTTAACGTGGACCGTATCGCCGAGACTGAAGCTGAACGAGGCGCTGATTGTATCGGTGCCGTCGCTTCCCGCCGCGGACTCGTCGACGACATCGCCCGCATCAACGGTGTAGGTATCGCCGCCGGCGCCGCCACGGAGCGTATCCGCGCCGCCACTGCCATTCAATGAATCCGCGCCTTCACCGCCATTGATGATGTCGTCTTGCCCCGACCCGGTGAGGGCGTCGTTCGCGGCGGTGCCGTTGATGACAATCGTGTCATTGCCGTCCCAGAAGGTAAAGCTGAGCAGGCTGAGGTTGGCTGACGACCCGTTGACGACGAGCGTATGTGCCGAAGCGAGATTGCCTTCGATGTCGGTGATGCGATGGGTCCCGAGCTGAACCGCGGCGAAGACGACGGTTTCGCTTTGGCCGAATCTGACGGCCTCGATATTCGACAAAGTGGCTGCGGAGAAGTCGATCGTGTCGACGCCCGATGTTATGGCCAGCGTGTCGAAGCCCGCTTTGCCGTTGATCTCCTCCCCCAGAGCGCAGTCGGTGTTGGCGGAGAAGAAGAAGACGTCATCGAGATCCCCGCCGGTCATGTCATCGGCCCCGCCGCCGCCGGTGATTTCGTTTTCCTGGATGCTCCCGACAATGGTCTGGCCGATCGCCGCACCGGTGATCCTGACGATGTCGGTTCCCGACCAGTTCGTGAAGGTCCATGCTGCCGCCGTGAATGACGGGTCCGAGCCCATGTCGACGTTGATGCGATTGATGAACTCGTCGCCGGTGAGCGCGACGGCGTCGGAGATGTTGGCGCCGAACTGCGTGGAGTCGAAATGAGCATTCGACGTGCCGGTGAAAGCAAACACGATGGCGGTTACACCTGGCGTCGTATCGCCGGTGAAGTCCTGGACCTGTTGATTGACCGTCAGCGTCGCCATGGCGCCACACCTTCCGATTGATCCGACGGATTGCCGAGCGATTGCGCTTGCCCGTCGCTTGCGGAAGGCTAGGCTCAGGTCACAGCCACGGCTTGTCCCATTTGGTACAGATGCGGGATGGAACAGACGCGCGCGATCCTCAGAGTGACGGAACGGCTCTACGCCGCCGCCCTCGCGGAAGAAGAATGGTCACCGGCGCTGGAGGCCTTTGCGGACCTTTTCCGCGGGCATCACGTGGTCTTGCACGGGTTTCCCGGGGCCGACGGCGACGGCGCATTCCTTCATGCGGCGCGGCTCGAAGAGGACGCGCTGGTTGCGGCGATGGCGCCCGAGAAGCTGTCGATGCTCATGGACTTCGCACGCCTCGTCCCAGGTGGTGTTTCGAACCGTGCGGCGCTGGTCGACGACCGGACCTATGAACGGAGCCCCTACTATAACGAGGTCCTGCGGCCGCTGAACGGCTTTCACGCGGTCCATGTCCGCGACATGCGCGCGACCGCCTCCTACTCGCTCAATGTCTGCCGGCCGCGCCCCTCGGACAACTTCGACCGCGAGGACGTGTCGCGCCTCGCCCTGGTCGCGCCGCACCTCACCATGGCGGTGGAGGTGCGGCGCCGCCTCGATGGCGCTCGACGCCATGGCGAGAGCCTTGCGAGCCTTGTCGACCGCCTGGACAAGGCGATCGTCATGGCCGATGGCGCGGGGCGTCCGGTGCTTGTGAATACCCGCGCGGCCGAGATCCTCGAGGCAAACGATGGGCTCGCCCTCTCGGCGGGCGGCCTTGCGGGGAGGTCCCCCGCAGCGACAGCCAAGCTCCACGCCGCGGTCGCCGGGGCGGCCAATTCCGGGTCCACGGGGAGCCGAAGGCTCACTCTCGAACGACCTTCAGGCCGCCCCCCGCTGGTGATCGATGTGCTGCCACTGTCCCGATTTCACAGTTCGGTCCCTGGCGCCGCTGAGCCCCGGGTCGCCATCTTCATCGCCGAACCGGACGCCGATCCCGGGATCGACCGCGAGATCATCGGCGACGCGTTCGGCCTCACCCGGCGGGAGGCGGAGGTGGCGGCATTGCTCGCCACCGGGATCGACCTCACCGCGATCGCCGCGATCCTCGACCTCGGCCAGGGCACGGTGCGGAATCACCTCAAGCGGGCCTTCGAAAAGACCGGCACTCACAGTCAGGCAGCACTGGTCGCGCTGCTCAGGGGGTTCCCGCGGGCCTAGTACCCGCTTTGACAAATGGCCGATTCCAGAAACCCTTAGCCCTCCCAAGACCGCTTCGCGGTTTTGGCCCTCCCGCTAATCGCCTCTTCCTGATCGGGCTGGGGCTGTGTCAGCCTTCCACGATTCCCGGGCCTAGAGCCCGTCGATCATGCCTGCACTGGAATCAGAGCACGAAGTCGCTGTCCGTCACCTTCCTGGTGCCGTCGAGGAGGATGGCGAAGTCGGCCTTGCCGTCGCCGTTGACGTCGCCGCTGACGATCACGTCGCCATTCTTCTTGGCGAACTGCAGTTCGCCCTTCTTGCCATGGAAGTCCGCTTTGCCGATGAACTTGAACCCGTCGTCCTTGCCGCCCTTCCTGGCGTCGATGACGGACAGGTCGATGAAGTCCTCCACCGTGAAATCGAGGATCGTATCGCGGGTACTCGCCTTCTTGCCCGACTCGGACAGGGCGAGGAACGCGAAGGTATCGATGCCGTTTCCGCCCGTGATCTGGTCGGGACCGAGCCCACCGATCAGCTGGTCGCTACCGTCGCCGCCGAGAAGCGCGTCCGCGCCGTCGCCACCGTCGAGCGTGTTCCCAGCGCCGTTACCGGTGATGACATTGGCGAGACCGTTGCCGGTCGCCTCGATGGCGTTGGCGGTAAGCGTGATGTACTCGATCGCGCCGAGCCCGCTTGCGGCCTGGGCGAGGTTGACGGACTTCGTGGTCCCACCGCCAAGGTCGAGATTCACCGAGGAGAAGACCGTGTCGGTGCCGGCGGAGCCGCCAGCGCTTTCGTCGACCACATCGCCGATATTGTCGACGACATAGGTATCGTTACCCGCGAGGCCCCGCATCGTATCGCCACCCGCCGCGCCGTCGAGGGTGTTGGCGTCGGCGTTGCCGGTGATCGTGTTCGCGAGCCCATTGCCCGTTCCGTTCAGGGGGGTGCCGGCTAATGTAAGATCTTCCACGACGCCGAGGGTCTGGGCCAGGCTGAAGCTGACATGGGCCACGACCGTGTCCGCCCCGCCGCTACCGGCCGCGGCTTCGTCGACCACGTCGTTCGCCTGACGCACGACATAGGTGTCGTTGCCGCCCAGGCCGCGAAGCGTGTCGCCGCCGCCACCGCCATCGAGGATGTTGTTCGCAACGTTGCCGGTAACGGTATTGGCGAGGCCGTTGCCGGTCCCGTTCACGGCCGCGCCGAGGAGCGTCAGGTTCTCAATGGCAGCGAAGGCCGAGAGGTCCCGGCTGGCGGTCGAGGTGATGGTGTCGATGCCGCCGGTATCGTTGACCGCGTCGTTGTCCGCACCCAGTCCGTAGGTGTCGTCACCGAGACCGCCGTTGAACGTATCGAACTGGTTCGAGCCGGTGAGGCTGTCATTCCCGGCCGTGCCGTTGATGGTGATCGTGTCCTCGCCGGCAATCCAGCCTGCGAACGTCACGGCGCTGAGATTGACCGACGCACCGTTGACGATCAGCGCCTGTACGGCGACGCTGATGGCGGCAACCTCGATGATGGCGCCGGAGCCGATCTGTCCACCGGTCAGGGTCACGGTCACCGCGCCGACTTGCTGGAGCTTCTCGATGCCTGTCACCGTCACGGTCGAGAGGTCGTAGCTGCCGCCGAAGACCGTGATCAGGTCTGTTCCGCCCAGCCCATGGACGCTCTCCCCGGCGACCATGTCGGAGGCGGAACCGTAGACGAAGGTATCGTCGGCGTTGCCGCCGGTCAGGGCGTCGGCGCCTGTGCCGCCCGTTATCCCGTTCTCTTGGCTGATGCTGCCGGTGATGGTCTCCTGCCCCGATGTCCCGAAGATCGAGATGCTGTCGGCGGTGGCGGACCAGTTGGTGAAGGTCCAGCCCGCCGCCGAAAACGACACACCCGACGCTACGTTAACCGCGATGGAGTTGCCGTTGTTGTCGCCGGTGATCGCCACTGTGTCCAGAACACCGCCGGCGCCGAACTGGCTCGAAAGGAACCTCGCGGTCCCGGCCAAGGCGAAGACTATCTGGTCGGTGCCGGGATCGATCGTCGGCGAGCCGTCGCGATAGTCTATGTCGGCTCCAGTGACGGTCAGGGTTGGCATGGTTTCTTTCCTATTGGCAGGCGACAGCGCCGCTCAGAGCACGAAGTCGCCTTTGGCCACCTTGTTCAGGCTGTCGAGCAGGATGGAGAAGTCCGCCTTGGCGTCGCCGTTCACGTCGCCGCTGACCACGACGTCCCCTTTCGCCTTCTGGAACCGAAGCTCACCCTTGTTCCCGTCGAAGGCATCCTTGCCGATGAACTTGAACGGGTTGTCGGAACCGCCCTTCTTGGCGTCGATGGCGGAGAGGTCGATGATATCCCCGGGCGTGAAATCGAGGATCGTGTCGCGGGCGCTGGCTTTCTTCCCCGAGTCCTTGACGGAGAAGAAGAGGAAGCTGTCGGCGCCACCGGCTCCACTCAACTGGTCGGCGCCCAGTCCGCCCGCCAAACGGTTGGCGACGCCATTGCCGGTGATGATATTGGCAA
>DASSPO010000125.1:0-5785 GCA_035699585.1 Bauldia sp. | reverse complement strand
GGCGGCCGGCGATCTCTCCGGCAAGGTCGTGGTGGACATCACCAACCCGGTCGGGCCGGAACTGTCGCTCGCGGTCGGCACGACCACATCTGCCGCCGAGGAGATACAGAAGCTGGCCCCGAAGGCGAAGGTGGTGAAGGCCTTCAACACGATCTTCGCCGAGCTCTACGGCCTCCAGCTCGGCCCCGACGACATCCCGCCGCAGGTTCCCTATTGCGGCGACGACGGCGCGGCCAAGCAACGTGTCGCCGCGATGATCAAGGCGATCGGTTTCGAGCCGATCGATGCCGGCCCGCTCCGGAATGCCCGCCTCATCGAGCCTCTGGGGCTCATGACCATCCACTTCGGCTACGCGCTTGGCCAAGGCACGCGCATCTCGCCGCGTTTCGTGAAGTACTGAGGCGCGACCGGGCCCTGACGTCCCTCGCCCGCCTGCCTCAGGCGGGTCGCGCCTCGCCCTCGACGTGCCCGCTCGGGATGCCGTCGATGCTCACCATGTTGTTGCGGCGCCGGTAGCCGGGAAGGTCGTCCTGTCCTGCCGCCCAGTTCGCGAGCGAAGGACGTTCGCCCTGGTACGCGTAATGGGGCACGCCGTACCCGCACGAGGTCTGGGCCGATTCGACGTGGAGGACGATGATCTGCCGCGCCGCCTCGGGCTCGTTGCCGGCGAATGCCGCATCGAGAACCCGCCGGTACTCCGCGCTTCCCTTCGGCAACACCTCCCCGCGCCCGTAGAGCCGGAGGATGTTGGGCGGCCCCTCGAAGGCGCAGACCATGATCGTGAGCCGGCCGTCGGCCCGGATGTGGGCTGCGGTTTCGTTCCCGCTCCCCGTCCAGTCGAGATAGGCAATGGTGCGTTCGTCGAGCACCCGGAGCGCCTCGAGCCCCTTGGGCGAGAGGTTGATCCTCGATCCTTCCGCCGCCGTGGCGGTGAAGAAGATGTGCTGGCGCTCGATGAAAGCGCGCAGCGTCGGTTCGATGCTCTCGTAGAACTTCGCCATCGGTCCGATCCTCAGCTCAGCTTCGCGAGAAGCTCCTTTGTCGGGTAGGAATCCGCCGGCAGCCCGAGCTGGAGCTGCACGTCCTTGACCGCCTCGCGGGTCAGTTCGCCGATGATCCCGTCGATCTTCCCGACGTCGTAGCCCTTCTTGGCGAGGATCGTCTGGAGCTGCTTGATCTCGGCGACCGAAAGCGTGTCAACCGGCTCGCCGCGGCTCACCTTCGGCGCGCCGTCGAGACGGGTGGCGAAGTAGGCGGCGGTCGTCGAATAGACCAGCGACGAGTTCCATTCGAGGAAGACGTAGAAGTTCGGGTAGGCGAGGAACGCCGGCCCCTTCCGTCCCATCGGGAGAAGCAATGCCGCCTCGAGCCCGTCATTGGGCAGCTCCTTGCCCACCCCGGTGACGCCCGCGGCCACCCATTCCGCGCGGGGCAGCCTGATCCGGAGGTCCGCCATCTCCCACGGAAAGTCCTTCGGAACCTTCACCTCCTGGAGCCACGGCTCGCCGCGCCGCCAGCCGTGCTGCGCGAGCAGGTTGGCGGCCGAGGCCAGCGCGTCCGCCGTGCTCTTGCGGAGCTTGACCTTGCCGTCGCCGTCGAAGTCGACGCCGTAGTCGAGATAGTGCGAGGCAAGGAACTGGAACTGTCCCATCTCGCCGGCCCAGGGACCGCGCATCTCCTCGACCGTCAGATCGCCCCGGTCGAGGATCTTGAGCGCCGCGATGAGCTGCGGGCGGAACAGGTCGGGCCGGCGGCAATCGTAGCCGAGCGTGGCGAGCGACACGATGGTCGGGTCGTCGCCCATCACCTGGCCGAAGTCGGTCTCGAGCGCCCAGAACGAGACGATCACCGGCGCGGGGACGCCGAACTGCTGCTCGATGCGCTTGAAAGTGTCGGCGTATTTCTTGATGTAGCCCGGTCCCTGCTTGACCCGGTACTGCTCGACCATCCGGTCGGAGAACTGGAGGAAGGTCTGGGAGAATACGCCTTGGCCGCGGTCCTTCTTGACGATCGCCGGGTCGAAGCGCGCGACGCTGAGACCCTTCTCGATCGCTCCCGGTGATACTCCCTGCGCCGCCGCGTCCTGGGCAACCGCCTTGAGCCAGCCGTCGAAATCCGTCTTTTGGCAGTTTTCGGCAGCGGCAACCGGGCCGGCGAGAATTGCTCCGAATCCGAGGATCGCGGCAAGGCTGGTCCGTGGCGTCATCGTCTGTCGGTCTCCGTGATTTGGGGCCGCCCTCGATGGCGGCAATATATGGCCCAGGCAAGGCCGCGGGGGAACCCCGGTTCGACGGAACTCCGGCAATCCGCTATGGCACGTGGCAACGGAGTCACTGATGCGCCCCCCGCTCCTCAACCCTCTTTTCCGGCCGGTCACCAGCCTTTCCGGCATCGGCGAGAAGCTCGGCCAGACGCTCCGCCGCCTGCTCGGCGGTGCGGACACCGATGCGATTCCGCGGGTCGGCGATCTCCTGTTCCATCTTCCCGTCGCCATCATCGACCGGAGCCGCCGGCCGGGCATTGCGCTTGCGCCGGCCGGCGCGATCGTCACGCTTCGGGTCCGCGTCGACCGTCACCGGAAGCCGCCGCCCGGCAATCGCCGCCTCCCCTACAAGGTCTTCGCCCACGACGATACCGGCGAGATCGCGCTTACCTTCTTTCACGCCAATGAGGGCTGGCTCGCGAAGAGTTTCCCGGTCGGCGAAACCCTCTATGTCAGCGGCAAGATGGAGTGGTTCGGCGGTCGCCCCTCGATGGTCCACCCCGACCATGTCGTGTCGGAAGCGGACTTCGCCTCGCTGCCGCTGATCGAGCCGGTCTACCCGCTCACCGCCGGCCTTACCGGCAAGGTTCTGATCAAGGCCATGCGCGAGGCGCTGGCGAGCGTTCCGCCGCTCCCCGAATGGCTCGATCCGGCGCTGGTCGCGCGCGAGGCCTGGCCGACCTTTCCCGCCGCGCTCCACGCCGCGCACCACCCCGCGCAGCCGGTCGACCTCGAGCCGACCAGTCCGCACCTGGCGCGCCTTGCCTATGACGAATTGCTCGCCTCGCAGCTGGCGCTTGCCATTCTCCGCCACCGCCAACGCAAGTCGGTCGGCGCCGCGCGGATCGGCGACGGCCGCCTCAAGGCGAGGATCGTCGCCGCGCTGCCCTTCGACCTCACCGCCAGCCAGAAGCGCGCGCTCGCCGAGATCGACGCCGACCTCGCGAGGCCCGAGCGCATGCTTCGCCTGCTCCAGGGCGACGTCGGCTCGGGCAAGACCGTGGTCGCGCTGCTCGCTGCCGCCTCCGTCATCGAAAGCGGCGCGCAGGCGGCGCTGATGGCGCCGACCGAGCTTCTCGTCCGCCAGCATGCCCGCACCATCGCCCCGCTCGCCGATACCGCCGGGATGCGCCTCGCCGTGCTGACCGGCCGCGAACGTGGCCGCGAACGCGAGGAAGTCCTCGCCGGCCTCGCCGCCGGCGACATCGACCTGGTCGTGGGAACCCATGCCATCTTCCAGGCCGGCGTCGAGTTCCGCGACCTCGGACTGGTCGTGGTCGACGAGCAGCATCGCTTCGGCGTTCACCAACGTTTCGCACTTACCTCCAAGGGCAAGGCGACCGACGTGCTGGTGATGACCGCGACGCCGATCCCGCGCACCCTGGTGCTCACCTACTATGGCGACATGGACGTCTCTCGGCTCACCGAGAAACCCGCCGGGCGTCGGCCGATCGAAACCCGCGTCATTCCTCTTACCCGTCTCGACGAGGTGGTCGCGCGGGTCCGCGACGCCGTCGCCCGCGGCGCCAAGGCCTACTGGGTCTGCCCGCTGGTCGAGGAATCGGAAGTGCTCGATGTCTCCGCCGCCGAGGACCGCTACAAGGCGCTGGTCAAGGCGCTCGGGCCGATCGTCGGCCTCGCCCACGGCCAGATGAAGCCGGCCGAGCGCGACAAGCAGATGGCCGCGTTCCAGGCCGGCCTGTTCAAGGTGCTGGTCGCCACCACCGTGGTCGAGGTCGGCGTCGACGTGCCCGACGCCACCATCATCGTCATCGAGCATGCCGAGCGCTTCGGCCTCGCCCAGCTCCATCAGCTTCGCGGCCGGGTCGGACGGAGCGACCGCGCTTCCGTCTGCCTCCTTCTCTACAAGGCCCCGCTCGGCGCCGTCGCGCAGGACCGGCTCCGCATCATGCGCGAGACCGAGGACGGCTTCGTCATCGCCGAGGAGGACCTCCGCCTCCGCGGCGGCGGCGAGATTCTCGGCACCCGCCAGTCGGGCATGCCGGGCTTCCGCATCGCCAATATCGAAACCCATGCGCCGTTGATGGAGATCGCCCGCGACGACGCGCACATGATCGTCGACCGCGACCCGGATCTGGCGACGGAGCGTGGCGAGGCGCTCCGCCTGCTTCTCTATATCTTCGGCCGCGACGAGGCGGTGCGGCTGCTCAGGGCGGGGTGAGAGCCGTGCGGTCTGCCGCTGCGCCGAAAGGCGTCTTACCGCCTCCTTGTCGAACGAGACGAGGGTCTCCCCGCCGAGCCACCTACCCTCGTGGCCGACATTTCGTCCGCGAGATCGCCGCCGGCATAGTGGAGGGCCAGGCCTTGCGGACCGCCTACTCCACGGTCACCGACTTCGCGAGGTTGCGCGGCTGGTCGACGTCGGTGCCCATGAACACCGCCGTATGGTAGGCGAGGAGCTGCACCGGCACGGCGTAGACGAGCGGCGTGATCGAGGACGGCATCTCCGGCAGGATCAGCGTCTCCACCGCGTCGATCGCCGCGGCCTCCTCGCCCTTCGGGTCCGTCATGAGGATGATCCGCCCGCCCCGCGCCGCCACCTCCTGCATGTTCGAGACGGTCTTTTCGAAGATGCGGTCGAACGGCGCGATCACCACCACCGGCATCCGCTCCTCGATCAGCGCGATCGGGCCGTGCTTGAGCTCGCCGGCAGCGTAGCCCTCGGCATGGATGTAGGAGATTTCCTTGAGCTTGAGCGCCCCCTCGAGCGCGATCGGATAGTTGGTGCCGCGGCCGAGATAGAGCACGTGCTTGACGCGCGACAGCTCGCGCGCGAGCGCCTCGATCTGCGGCTCGAGGCGAAGCGCGGCGCTCATGTAGCGCG
This sequence comes from Bauldia sp., assembly GCA_035699585.1. Lineage (GTDB taxonomy): Bacteria > Pseudomonadota > Alphaproteobacteria > Rhizobiales > Kaistiaceae > Bauldia. The sequence goes on along the minus strand of DASSPO010000125.1, from coordinate 677 downwards.
GCACCTCGCTCATCGCCCGGACGATCCTGGCCTCGTCCTCTGCCGATACGTGTCCCCGCGCCTTTCCGGCGGCGAGCGCGAGGGCGGCGAGCGCCGCGAGCTGGCAGGTGAATGCCTTGGTCGAAGCGACTCCGATCTCCGGACCCGCGAGCGTCGGCAGCACGACGTCGGATTCCCGGGCAATGGTCGATTCGCGCACATTGACCACCGCCGCCACCGCCTGGCCCTGGCTCTTGGCATAGCGGAGCGAGGCGAGGGTGTCCGCCGTCTCGCCCGATTGCGACACCACGATCGACAGGCCGCCTTTGCGCAGCGGCGGCTCGCGGTAGCGGAATTCGGAGGCGATATCGATGTCCACCGGGAGCCGCGCGAAGCGCTCGAACCAGTACTTCCCGACCAGCCCGGCATAGTAGGCGGTCCCGCACGCCGTGATCGACAACCGATCGAGGGAAGCGAAATCGATCCTCTCCGGCAGCGCCGAGCGCCCGGCGGCGAAGTCGATGTAATGGGCGAGCGTATGCCCGACCACCTCGGCCTGCTCGTAGATCTCCTTGGCCATGAAGTGGCGGTGGTTGCCCTTGTCGATCAGCAGACCGGTGGCGAGTGTCCGCACCATCGGCCGCTTGACCGGGGCGCCTTTTGCGTCGCGGATCGACACGCCGTTCCGGGTGATCACG
>DASSPO010000124.1:0-3029 GCA_035699585.1 Bauldia sp. | reverse complement strand
ACGCCAAAAGTTCGTAATATCATAACCAACAGTGGTGCCATTCCTATCGTCAGGGCAGGAATCCACCTCTTTGCGTGTAAGATTATGACATATTCTGGAGATATGCAACAGAATCAGTAAGGCCACGACGTGCGATCGGGTCGTGTCTCGGGAAGAGGTTGGGCACGCGGCGAGCTCTCCCGCTGGCACAACAGCGGGAGGCGGCTCAGCGTCCTATAACGGCTCGCCCCGATCGGGTATTTTGTCCCTTGCGCCGTGCCTTACCGTTCGCGCATTCAGGCTCGATCCGCGCAAGGGAGTGACGTGTGTCCGCTCCAGGTGAACGCTTTGATCGAGCCATGCCGAGAACCAAGAGAATGCAGCAGACGATCGCCGTCGCGCCGATGATGGACTGGACCGATCGTCACTGTCGGTATTTCCACCGCCAGCTGACCCGGCGCGCATGGCTCTATACTGAAATGATCGTGGCCGACGCGGTGATCCATGGCGACCGCGAGCGGCTGCTCGGGTTCTCCCCGGAGGAACATCCGCTGGCGATTCAGCTCGGCGGATCCGATCCGCACAAGGTCGCAGAGGCAGCGCGGATCGCCGAGGACTTCGGCTATGACGAGGTGAACCTCAACGTCGGCTGTCCGTCCGACCGCGTGCAGTCGGGCACTTTCGGGGCCTGCCTGATGCGAGAGCCCCAGACGGTTTCGGCCTGCATTGCCGCGATGGAGGCGGCGGTGAACGTGCCGGTGACGGTCAAATGCCGGCTTGGCGTGGACGATCAGGATCCGGAAATCGCCCTCGACGCGCTAGCCGATGCCGTCGTCGACGCCGGTGCGGTTGCGCTCTTTGTCCATGCCCGGAAGGCCTGGCTCGCGGGCCTGTCGCCCAAAGAGAACCGCGAACTGCCGCCACTCGACTATGACCGGGTGTATCGATTGAAGGCGCGCCTGCCGCACGTGTTCATCGGCATCAACGGTGGCATCGCAACACTGGATGAGGCCGAGGAGCACCTCGCCCACGTAGACGGCGTGATGCTTGGTCGGGCGGCCTATCACACGCCGGACATACTTGCCCATGTCGACCGGCGTTTCTTCGGCGCTGACCGAACTTCGCCGATCCGCGACGCGGTCGAGGCGATGGTACCCTATGCCGAGGCCGTGATCGCAGGCGGCGGGCGGCTGTCCCATGTGACGCGCCACATGCTCGGCCTGTTTCATGGCCGACCCGGTGCCCGACAGTGGCGGCGCATTCTCTCGGTCGATGCAGCGCGCCCCAACGCGGGGGTCGACGTGATTCTCAAGGCGCTCGATGCCGTCAGCGAGGAGGGGGCTCTATCCGCCCCGGCGGAGCGGGAACTCGCCTGAAGACTAGGTTCCTGCCTGGGGCGTCAGCACCATCCGGTCGCCGGAAATCGCGTAGCTCTCAAGGGCATCGAGGAAAGACATCCCGAGCAGGCTCTGGGCGAGCGAGCCGCGCGGGGCCACCAGCGCGCTGACGTCGCGTTGTTCAATGGGCCCTACGGAGAGGCTATCGAGCGTCACTCCCGCCGCGCGCATCGTCCCGTTCGCGGTGCGAATCGGAATCGCATAGTCGAGTGCATCCGGATCGATCCCGGCACGTAGGGCATCGCGATGGCTCAGTGTCACGAAGCTCGCACCGGTGTCGATCAGCATGGTCGTGGGGGTCCCGTTGACTGCGGCGCGAACGGCGAAGTGGCCGTCGCTTGCGCGCGTGATGACCACGCTGTCCGGATCACCCATCCCGGCGAGTCGCCCGGAGACCGGGACACCGGGGACCAGAGCGCCAAGCAGGCGACCGGCAAACCCGGCAAGCTCGTCGCGGCTCGCATAAAGCCCGGCAACGACGAGAATGATCGCGGTCCAGCCGAGCATCGACCGGATCACATGCCCGACACCCATTTGACGCCCTATGAGTCCGACACCGAGGAACAAGAGGATGGCGAGCAGTCCGATGAGACGGGGAATGTCCGTGTCGTCTAAGGCGAAGCCCGAGTCGACCACGAGGAAGACGAGAATCGCAATGACGCAAATAGCGGCGAGGCCGAGAATGAGCCGCAGGAGGAGAGCGCTGCGTGGCGGAGTAGGTTGCGCATTTCGGTCGCTCACCGGGAAAGCTCCATCGACCCGGCAGATGTATCCGCGAGTGAGCTCAATCTAGCCGGCAGCTCGGCCATCACCCTTTTCCGCTCTGCATCGGAGAAGCCAAGCCAGCCCCCGATCTCGGCGAGCGTCCGGCCGCAGCCCGCGCAGAGGCCGGAGGCTGCGTCGATGACGCAGACCTTGATGCAAGGCGTCAAGGTGCTCGGCGGGCCTACAATATCCATGGCCAACGCGGGTTATCAGGCGGCAGCGGCAACACCGACGAGAAAGGCGACGACAGAGACCTGCTGGCACGCGCCGAGGGTATCTCCGGTCCGGCCGCCGATCTCGCGGTAGGACAGCCGCGTAAACATATAGGTAGCCGCTACGGCCAGGAGAATGCCTAGAACCGTCGACCAAAACCCCACAGCCGGCCAAACCAGAACAACGGCGACCACGAGGGCGAGAACAAGGGCGATGACCATTGCTTGTTGGTCTGGCGGCCCGGTTTCGTGGGCAAGGCCGCCAAGCCGGGCAGCGGGCAGTTCCTGCCACAGACGGACCATCGCCGCTCGTGACACGGTCTCCGCCGCAACCAGCGCCAAAGCGGCAGGGAACGGACCAAGCCGTATCAGACTGGCAAGTGCGGCGACCCGGAGAAGAATGGAGAATACCAAGGCCGCAACGCCATAGGTGCCGATCCGGCTGTCGTCCATAATCTCAAGTTTTCGTGCCGCAGTCGTGCCACCGCCAAAGCCGTCGACCGTGTCGGCAAGCCCGTCCTCGTGCAAGGCACCGGTGATGATCATCGTTGCTAGGACCGCCAATGACGCCGAGATCAGGGGGGGAAGGCTCAGCCACTCGGCGATGAGCAGTGTTGCGCCGCCGATAGCGCCGACCAGGGCGCCAACCGCGGGAAACACCCGCGCGGCGCGGCGA
>DASSPO010000123.1:0-6464 GCA_035699585.1 Bauldia sp. | reverse complement strand
GGGAAGACTAGCCATGGCATATTCCCATAATCGACATCAGCCGCTTCCGATCGAGAAAAGCACCGGCGGCATTGAAACCTTTCGCAGTCTCGCCGCCGTAACTCAAGCATCTGATCCACGAAAGCCGGCTCGATGAAGATGCCGGCGGGGACAGGTCCGCAGCGCGGCCCGCATTGTGCGGAGTCGCAAGACGATAGAGGAGAGTGAGAATGCTTCTGAAAGCGATCCATGCCGCGGCGGTGTCCGCGGCCTTCGTTCTGGCCATGGGTGCGACGTCCCTCTCGGTCCAGGCGGAAACCGGCACCGTCGATGCCTTCGACCAGGCGCGCTGCCAGGAGGCCAGGAACAACGGCAACGCCTTCGTCATCCAGCAGTTCTGCGCGACATGGGAAGTCCGCGGCATGGCGACGAACGGGCGGACCGTCCGGGAAGCGCTGTCGCTCGAGGAGATGAACTGCGCCTCGTCAACCGAGAGCAACAAGATCCCTTGCGCCGCGAAGGGCCGAATCTGACACGCCGCTCCCTCGCCTCGCGCCGCGGCAGCAGACCCGGGCTCCCTCCCGCCGGGATCGCCGCGGCGCGGGGACGTTGTCTTCCCGTTCGCGTCCAGCAAGCCGGTGATTTCTTGAGGATCAGGCGGCGGTCAGCTTCTCCATCACCGCATCGGGGACCTCGAAATTGGAGTAGACGGCCTGCACGTCGTCGTCATCGTCGAGCGCCGCGATCAGCTTCAACATCGTCGCCGCCTTCTCCTCGTCGAGGCTGGTCGTGGTCTGCGGCTGCCAAACCGCCTTGACGGTCTCAGCCTCGCCGAGGGCCTGCTCGAGGTTCTTCGCCACTTCCCCGAGGTCGGCGAAGGCACAGATGATGACGTGGCCGTCGGCGTCGCTCTTGACATCGTCGGCACCGGCATTGATCGCCGCCTCCAGCACCTCGTCCGCACTCCCCGCGCTTGCCGGGTAGACGATCTGGCCGACGCGGTCGAACATGAAGGACACCGATCCGGTCTCGCCGAGCGCCCCGCCGTTCTTGGTGAAATAGGAGCGAACGGCCCCGGCCGTGCGGTTCCGGTTATCGGTTAGCGCCTCCACGACGATGGCGACCCCGCCGGGGCCGTAGCCCTCGTAGCGCACCTCCTCGTAGTTCTCGGTGTCGCCGCCGATCGCCTTCTTGATTGCCCGTTCGATATTATCCTTCGGCATGTTTTCGGCGCGAGCATTCTGAATTGCCAGACGGAGCCGCGGATTCATGTCCGGATCGGGCGTGCCAAGCTTGGCCGCCACCGTGATCTCGCGCGCCAGCTTTGAGAAGACCTTGGAACGGCGGGCATCGGCCGCTCCCTTCTTGTGCATGATGTTTTTGAACTGCGAGTGACCTGCCATGCGATCCCCATTTGCCGCCAAGCCGCCGGAGTGAATCCCGCGCGCTGCCGGCCGCCTTCCGAGATTGATTTTCGGCCGCCTTATACGTCTCGGGGCGGCACAAAGGAAGCTTGCAGAAGACCGTCCCGCGTGGGCCCATCGGGCGCTACCGTTGGCCTTGTGGTCCGCGCCGGCCTAGTATCGGCGCGTTGAGGCGACCGTCGGAGGGGTCGGATGGACGCGCGGGAGGTCATTGCCGCCAATCCCTTCTTTGCCGAGGTGCTCGGCGATACCGAAATCGACATGCTCGCCGGCCGCGCCTTGAAACGCGACTACGGCCACGGCCTCGAACTGGTGCGTGAGGATGACTCGGGCTCGTCGTTGTTCATTGTGGTTTCCGGCCAGGTGGATGTGATCGCGGGCGGTCAGGGCGGTAAGCGGATCGCTCGCCTCGGTCCCGGCGCGGTGGTCGGCGAGATGTCGCTGATGACCGGCGCCCGGCGAAGCGCCACCGTGATCGCGGCGACCGATGTGACGGTGCTGGAGGTGACCAAGGCGGCGCTTGCGCCGGTGTTCGAAGCTTCACCAGAGCTGATCGGCCGGTTCGCCGCTGTACTCAGAAAGCGCCAGGGCGAACTCGACCGCGCCTTTGGGTCGGGCGGGCTCGGGATCATGGGCGAGAGGGGTTTCGGCGACCTGATCCGCGGCTTCTTCGGGGGCGGGCTCTAGCCGAGACCGGAGGCGCCAATGGCGCGGAGCCGGTCGAGCCTTAGGTCGGGCGCGACCGCGCCGGCCCAGCTGATGAAGCCCCCGACGCGCCGTTCCTTCTTGTCGCGGTGGTTCATGACAATGTCGGCCAGACGATGGTCGAGGAACGGATTGCGGAAACGGTCGATGACGCTTGTCCGGTAGGCCGGCGCCTCGGCGATGCCGGCGGCGGCAAAGACCGGAAGCAGCTCTTCGTCGTAGAGCACGTCGAGCCACGAGCGTATCTCCGGATCACCAACGATCTCGCGCACGGACTCGTCCTTGCGGCGCCCTTCGGCAAGCCAGCGCTCGGCGAGGCACGTATGGGGGAGGTTGAGGAGAAACAGCTTGAGCCGCTCCGTGACTTTGAGGTCCTCGACCAGGCGCACTGCGCGATGTGTGAAGGGAACGACGAGCCGCGGTTGGCGCTCAATCGCCCAGAGAGCATAGGGCTCGGCCACCGCACCCGCCGGCTCGATCGCGGCACTCACGATGCGATCGACCAGGCTGTTTGCGAAGACGCAGTCTTCGTTGAGCCATGCCACGAAGGCGGGAGGGAGCCGCGATCGTTCCGCGATGCCGGTACAAAGGCCGCGAAGAACCGCGCCGTTCTCAGGGACGAGCTCGGTGGGGAAAAGGGTGAGGGGCGCACCGGATTTCTCCCAACGCGCGGCGAGAAGTTTCGTCAGCTTTGCCGGAAACGATAAGGGAACACCTTCCCCGAGGGTCTCGTCCTCCGGCATGCGGTAACCGCCGTCGCCGGTGTTGGAGATGATCGCGGTCGCCTCATCGACGACGATCCGTTCGGTCTCGTCCCAGTCCCTGACGGCCGACAGGCCACGGACGAGGCATGTCGTGTACTCGGTCCGCTCGACGGCCCGGCCGTTTTCGAGGCCGCGCACGATTATGGGCAACGGGCGGCCGTCGAAGGCGGCCAGCCGGCCGGCACGGTCTGCCGCTTCGGTTGTCTGAACCACGGTCACCGGACCGACGCTCTGCCCCTCCCGCATCGCGTCGGAGATGAACAGATCCGCATGGGCCTGAAGGAAACGGCTGGTGCCGAACTGGACAATCGGCGTTTTCACGATCTCCCGCCTGCCGCTATTTCGTCCCGATTCTTGAGGAACCGCTGCTCCCCGGGTCGGCAATTGAGGCACATCCACCGCGATTCGGCGAGCCGCAGGTGCCGGCCGCTTCCCCACCGAGTAAGCAAGCCCGCGCTGTCGCATCACGACTCAATGCTCGCGGGCGATCCCCGGCGATGCAACCCCCGATCGATCCGTCAGGTCCCGACCCGATGCCAGTCCGGTCTTGTTTCCGCCCGATGGCATCGCTATAAACCGGCCTTCCGAGCCGCCCGGCTGATCAACAGGGCATGCCGCGGCGGCTCCGAAGCTTCTGACAAATCCGGCCGAAACAGCGGGCTTGCCGCGAGACGGCCGCACGGAGAGCAAAATGCCCAAGATGAAGACCAAGAGCGGCGCCAAGAAGCGCTTCAAGGTGACCGCCACGGGAAAGGTGCTGCACGCTCAGCGCGGCAAGCGGCACGGCATGATCAAGCGCACCAACAAGCAGATTCGCAACCTCCGCGGGACGCGGGTGATGTTCAAGTCCGACGGCGACAACGTCATCAAGTACTTCTTGCCCAACGCCGGGCGCTGAACCGAACATCCTGATTCTCAAGGAGATTTGCCATGTCACGCGTCAAGCGCGGCGTTCCCGCCCATGCCAAGCACAAGAAGGTGCTCAAGCGGGCCAAGGGGTTCTACGGCCGCCGCAAGAACACCATCCGCGCCGCCAAGGCCGCCGTCGATAAGGCGGCGCAGTACGCCTATCGCGACCGCAAGAACCGGAAGCGCAGCTTCCGGGCATTGTGGATCCAGCGGATCAACGCCGCCGCCCGCACCCACGGTCTCACCTATGGCCGATTTATCGACGGCCTCGGCAAGGCCGGGGTCGAAGTCGATCGGAAGGTGCTGGCCGACCTTGCCGTCCGAGAGCCGGCGGCCTTCCAGGCGCTCGTCGCAAAGGCCCAAAGCGCGCTCTCCTGACGCGCCCGCCGGCCTTCCGGCGAACGCCGCTGCGAAGTAATGAGCGGACGGCGCGCTCGCGGGATAGACAACAGTGCAGGGCCTGAAGGCGGAGCTTCTCCGCGGTCTGTGGTACGTGGCGATGCCGGGCGGCGCTGTTCGCTCGGGCGCCACCGTGTCCGTGCCGATGCTCGGCGAGCCGGTGCTGGTCGGACGTGGCCGGGACGGGAAAGTCTTCGCCGTCCGCGACATCTGTCCGCACCGCGGCATCCCGCTTCGCTACGGCAGGTTCGACGGCGAGACGATCGAATGCGCCTACCACGGCTGGCGCTTCGGCCGCGACGGGGCGTGCGTCGCGATCCCCTCGCTCCGCGAGGGTCAGCAGGCGGATCTCTCCAAGATTCGTACGCGCTCCTATCCCTGCGTCGAGCGACAGGGACTGATCTGGGTCTACTTCGCCCGCGGCGACGAAGCGCCCAAGGGAAGCGAGGCGGAACCTCCGAGGTTGCCGGTCTTCGCCGACGATGTGGCGCCGAGCCTGGCGATAAGAATGCATTTCGCCTGCTCGACCGACCACGCCGCCTTCGGTCTTATGGATCCGACCCACGCCGCTTACGTCCACACCTCGTGGTGGTTCAAGCACAAGGCGCGGACGCTTCGTCCGAAAGAGAAGGCCTTCGAGCCATCCGAACTCGGCTGGAAGATGGTGCGCCATCCGCTCCCCCCGCAGAACCTCGTCTACAAGCTCCTCGGCAAGAACGTCACTACCGAGATCACCTACAGGCTGCCCGGCCTCCGCATTGAGGAGGTACGCGGCGACAAGCATGCGGTGGTCGGGCTGACGGCGATCACGCCGATCACCGACGAGGCAACGGAAGTGCATCAGATGTTCTGGACCACGCCGGGCTGGGTGAAGCCGCTTGCGCCGCTCGGCCGTCGCCTGATGCGCATCTTCCTTGACCAGGACCGGCGCGTGGTCGTGCGCCAGCGCGAGGGGCTTATGACCGCGCCTAAAGTAATGCTGATCAACGACGCCGACACCCAGGCGCGGTGGTGGATGCATGTCAAGGACGAATGGGCGAACGCGTCGAAGGAAGGCCGTCCCTTCCAGAATCCGCTCAAGCCGAAGACGCTGCGCTGGATGAGCTGAGGACTTCCGCCGATGAACACCATTGCCAAGATCGACATCGCGGCGCTGGAGGATGACCTCCTCGCCCGCATCGCCGCGGCCGCCGACGAGGCCGCCCTCGAAGCGGAGCGCGTGGCGGCCCTGGGCAAGAAAGGCGTCGTCTCCGATCTGCTCAAGGGCCTCGGTGCGATGACCCCGGAGGAACGCCAGGTAATGGGGCCGGCCTTGAATGGCCTCAAGGACCGCATCACAGAGGCCGTCGCTGCCCGCCGCGCCGTGCTCAAGGAGGCCGAGCTCGCCGTCCGCCTCGAGGCCGAGCGGGTCGATGTGACCTTGCCGCTCCGCCCTTCGCCGCTCGAGACCGGCCGCATTCACCCGGTCTCCCAGGTCATCGACGAGATCACGGCGATCTTCGCCGACCTCGGCTTCAGGGTCGCCGAGGGGCCGGACATCGAGACCGACTACTACAACTTCACCGCCCTCAACTTCCCCGTCGGTCACCCGGCGCGGGAGATGCACGACACCTTCTTCTTCAACCCGCGGCCGGACGGGGAGCGGATGCTGCTCCGCACCCATACCTCGCCGGTGCAGATCCGGACGATGGAGGCCGAGAAGCCGCCGATCCGGGTCATCATCCCGGGCCGCACGTACCGCATGGATTCGGATCAGACCCACACGCCGATGTTCCACCAGGTCGAAGGGCTGGTGATCGACGAGGAGTCGACCGTCGGCACCATGCGCTGGGTGCTCGAGGCGTTCTGCAAGGCCTTCTTCGAGGTCGACCGCGTGCAGATGCGCTTCCGCCCGTCCTTCTTCCCCTTCACCGAGCCGTCGATGGAAGTCGACATTCGCTGTCGCCGCATCGGCAACGAAGTGCGCTTCGGCGAGGGCGACGACTGGCTGGAGATCCTCGGCTGCGGCATGGTCCACCCCAACGTCATCCGCTCCGGCGGCCTCGATCCTGACCGCTACCAGGGCTTCGCCTGGGGGATGGGGATCGACCGCATCGCCATGCTCAAGTACGGCATGCCCGACCTCCGCGCCTTCTTCGACGCCGACGTCCGCGGGCTCAACCACTACGGCTTCCGCCCCCTCGACCTGCCGACGCTGGTGGGGGGCGTGTCGTCGTGAACGCGGCAGAGGTCTTCGCCTGGACGTCGCTCGTGCCGTTCGCCGCTGGCCAGGCGGTGGCGCTCG
>DASSPO010000122.1:0-5393 GCA_035699585.1 Bauldia sp. | reverse complement strand
GTGAAGTCTTTGCTCGCGGCGTTGATGGAGCCTGGCAGGATCAAGGCTCTCGCCCATATCACTGGTGGCGGCTTCGTCGACAATATTCCGCGCGTCATACCCCCGCAGCTTGCGGCGCGGATCGATCTTTCTACGATCGATGTACCGCCTGTGTTCCGGTGGTTGGCCGAGGCGGGGCCGATCGCCGAGTCCGAAATGCTGCGTACCTTCAACTGCGGCGTCGGGATGGTGGCGGTCGTCGCTCCCGATATGGTCGAAGCCGTCGTGGAAACGCTCGTGACAGAAGGAGAAACCGTGTTCCGGCTCGGTCGGGTCGAGCCTCGACAGGACGCACCGATCGTCTTCGACGGTACCCTCGATCTGAAAATGAGTTAGCCCGCTCCATCCTTCGAAGGTTGCGTCACCGCTCATTCTGGGACGCAGGAGCCAGCCTGAGAAATCAATGCCAAGGAACCGCGTTTCGCCTCCCTCGCGCCGCCGCACGGCGATCCTCATTTCGGGCCGCGGCACGAACATGGCGGCCCTGGTTGCCGCGTCCAAGAACGCTGCCTATCCGGCCGAGATCGCCCTCGTCCTGTCGAGCCGGGCCGACGCTCCGGGCCTTGAGAGGGCGCGTGCCGCCGGTATTGCCACCGCGCATGTCGACTACACCGCCGGAGTGGCGCGCGCCGAGGCCGGCATCGCGACTCACCTGGCGGAGCACGGCATCGACCTCGTGTGTCTTGCCGGCTTTATGCGGCTTCTCTCCGCCGAGTTCGTCCGTGGTTGGAATGACCGGCTGATCAACATTCACCCGTCGCTTCTTCCCGCGTTTCCCGGCCTTCACACGCACGAACGGGCACTTCGCGCCGGGGTCAAGGTCCACGGCTGTACGGTGCATTTCGTGCGGGCCGCCGTCGATAATGGACCGATCATCGGCCAGGCGGCCGTTCCTGTCGTTCCCGATGACACCCCGGCTTCCCTTGCCGCCCGGGTGCTTGCCGCGGAGCACATCCTCTACCCAAAGGCCCTCGGATTGGTCGCCGCGGACCGGGTGCGCGTCGTGGATGATCTCTGTGTATTTGCCGACCGGCCAGCCGACGCCGACGCGCCCGGTGTCCTCGTCGCGCTGCCCGGCCTGTGACGGCGGCCTTAAACCGCCTCGATCCAGACTCGATTGTCGTGGAAGGCGGCGCCACCGTAAGGGGCGATAGGGTCGGAGCCGGTGAGTGTATTGATGCCGTTTCCGTCAGGGAAGTCCGCATTCGGCCAAATGCCCTCGGATATGAGCACGCCGTGCCGCAGACCGTCGAAATGACGCGCGTGCAACGTCACGGCCCCGCGCCCATTGCCGAGCCGAACGCGGGCGCCGTCGGCAATGCCGTAAGCGGCCGCATCCTCTGGATGGATCAACACTTCCGGTCGCCCGCCCTCTTTGTTTCGGGATGACGGCGTCTCGTTGAAGGACGAGTTGAGGAAGGAACGCGCCGGTGAAGTGGCAAGGCGGAAGGGATGCGCGGCGTCTGCCTCCTCGACCGTCGGCCAGTAGTCCGGCAGCGACGGCATCCCCGACCATGGTCCCATCGGGCCGTTATTCGGGGCGTTGACCTTCGGCCACTCGGGCTTGAAGCGGAATTTGCCGTCCGGATGCGCGAAGCCGTCGAGGTAGTGGGAGGTACGAAAGTCCGGCTGGCAATCGATCCACTTCGCGGCTTCTAGCTCCGCAAGCGTGCCGCGCCCGGATTGCCTCAGCATCCAGTCAATGTGTTCCCGTTCGCTCATCGCGAATCCGGGATGATCGAAGCCGAGACGCGTGGCGAGTCCGGCGATCACTTGGTGGTTTGTGCGGCATTCGCCCGGCGGCGGCAGGAGCTTCGGCCCGAGGAGGATGTATTGGTGCCCCCCACCGCGGTAGATGTCGTCGTGTTCGAGGAACATCGTCGCCGGCAGCACGATGTCCGCCATTGCCGCGGTCTCGGTCATAACCTGCTCGTGGACGCAGACGAACAGGTCGTCGCGCGCGAAGCCCCGCTTCACCTTGGCCTGTTCCGGGGCGACCGACACCGGGTTGGTGTTTTGCACGAGCATGGCGGTAACCGGCGGTCCGTCGAATAGCGGCTCGGGCTCCCCGCAGAGGATCGCGCCGATCCGCGATTGATCGAGACGCCTGATCCCCGGGTCGATCAGATCGTGCCCCTCGACCATTGCCTTGTTCAATCCGAAGATGGCGCTGTTCGAGTGGAAGGCCCCTCCCCCTTCATATTGCCATGCGCCGGTGACCGTCGGGATGCAGGATGCGGCGTGCATCGATACCGCCCCGTTGCGTGAGCGCGTGAAACCGTAGCCGAGGCGGAAATAACTCCGCTTGGTGGTTCCCACCGCCTGCGCGAAATGCTCGATCTCGGCGACCTTGAGCCCCGTGATCGCCGCCGCCCATTCCGGCGTCCGGGCGCGGAGATGCGTCTCGAGCTCGTGCGGGACATCCGTGTATCGTTCGAGGTACTCCCGGTCGGCATGACCGTCACGGAAAAGGACGTGCATGACGGCGCAGGCCAGCGCGGCGTCGGTGCCCGGCTTGAGGCAAAGCCCGATATCGGCCTGCTTCATCGTCTCGTTGCGGTAGACGTCGACGACGGCAATCCGCGCGCCACGCTCCTTCCTTGCGCGGATGGCGTGGGTCATGACGTTGACCTGGGTGGCGACCGCGTTGGTGCCCCAGATGACGATAAGGTCGGACTTTGCCATTTCGCGCGGATCGGGGCCCATCAGCCGGCCGACGCCGGCGCTGAAACCGGTCCAGGCGGGATTCGTGCAGATCGTGTCGAACTGGCCGGAGTAGTGGCCGGCGTGCCGGAGCAAATTGATGCCGTCCCTCTGCACCAAACCCATCGTGCCAGCATAGAAATACGGCCACACCGCCTCCGAGCCATGCCGTTCCACTGCCCTGGTGAAGGCCCCGGCGACGATGTCGAGAGCATCGTCCCAACCGATCCTTTCCCAGCCGCCACCACGCCAGTCCGCGTCGCCCTTTACTCCTTTCCTGCGAAGGGGATAGAGCAATCGCTTCGGGTTGTGGATGCGCTCGGCATAGCGCGCCACCTTCGCGCAGATAACGCCTGCGGTGTAGTCGTTGTCCTTCGCCCCCCTTACCCTGCCGACCATCTCCCCGCCCATCACCTCGACCTCAAGCGCGCAGGTGGACGGGCAATCGTGCGGGCACGCGGAATAGCCGATCGTCGTGGGAAGCGGTCGGTTCATAGTGGTTCTCCGCGGGCGACAGTCGGTCGGCCGTTGCGCCGAGTCAATCGGCGCCGCGGCCTGCCTCGCTCGCTCGTGGCGCGTGTGCTAACCACGAACCCCACTTCGTATCCCAACCGCGGAATCGATACAAAGGAGAGAGGCAGCATGCCGTTCGTGAGCATCAAGTTCGTCAAGGAGAATATTGCCGCCGATCCGGAGGGCAAGAGGACCCGCATCGCCGACCGTGTTGCCCAGGTAGTCTCGGAGGAGATGGGCGTCACCAAGCAGGAAGTCTGGGTCACCTTCGAAGGCATTCCCAGCAGTGACTTCTACCTTGGGCGAGAGAGCGTCGCGTCGATTCGCGCGACGAAGAAATAGTCTCTCTTCCTCGCCGTCACGCAGGCGACCCAGCACTATTCCGCGCGATGCCCAGTCGCATCCTTCTTCCGCTGATCGTTGCCTGCGCCCTGTTCATGGAGAACCTTGATTCCACGGTTCTCTCCACGGCGCTACCGGCGATAGCGGCTGATTTCCACGCGAGCCCGATTCATCTCAAGCTCGCATTGACGTCGTATTTCCTGGCCCTCGCCGTCTTCATCCCCGCTTCGGGATGGCTCGCCGATAGACATGGTGCGCGCACGATCTTCCGCATCGCTATCATCGTCTTCGTCCTAGGATCCGTCTGGTGCGGTCTTTCGAGTTCGATCCCCGAGATCGTTGCCGCCCGCGTTGTCCAGGGAATCGGTGGATCGATGATGATGCCGGTCGGCCGACTGATCATCTTGAGAAGCGTAGCGAAGCACGAGTTGGTTGGATCTCTCGCGTGGCTGACGGTCCCGGCGCTGATCGGCCCGGTACTAGGACCGCCTCTGGGCGGATTCATCACGACGTACTTCGACTGGCGCTGGATATTCTGGATCAACGTGCCCGTCGGCATTGTCGGGGTCGCGCTCGCCACTCTGTATATCCCCGATATCCGCGGTGACGGCCATGCCAGGTTCGACCGGTTGGGGTTCCTGCTTTCCGCTTTCGGTCTCGCCCTCTTCATGTCCGGCTCGACAACCCTCGGGCTCGATCTCCTGCCGATTGGCCATGTGATCGTGCTGCTCGCAAGCGGAGCGGCATTGTTGGCCGCCTACGTCGTGAGGAGCCGGGCCGTGAAGAACCCCATCATCGACCTTTCGCTTCTCCGCATCCCAACGCTCGGTACGAGCCTGCTGGGCACGCTGCTTTTTCGCATCGGCGTTGGCGCCACGCCCTTCCTGCTGCCGCTTCTCCTCCAGGTCGGCTTCGGCATGTCGCCATTCGAATCCGGAATGATTACCTTCGCGGCGGCGATCGGCGCCATCGCCATGAAATTCGCAGCGCCTCCGATCCTTCGCCGTTTCGGGTTCCGAACAGTACTGGTGGCTAACGCCGTCATCGCTGGCATCTTCGTCATGCTGCCGGCCGCCTTCGCCCCATCCACGTCCGTCGCGGTGATGACGGGACTGCTCCTGATTGGCGGGTTCTTCAGATCGCTCCAGTTCACGAGCGTGAACGCTCTCGCCTTCGCGGATATCGCTCCGGACAGAATGAGTCGCGCGACCACGCTTACGAGCGTCGCGCAGCAGCTTTCGCTTTCCATAGGCGTCTCGATTGGTGCGACCGCGCTCGAAATCACCGTCGCCTCGTCCGGTGGCACCATCGGCCCGTCTTCTTTTGCTCCGGCCTTTGTCGTGGTTGGGGCACTGACAATTCTTTCTGCCGTCCCATTCGCATTTCTGGCACGGGACGCTGGTCGGGAGATGTCGGGCCATCACCCGGTCGCGCCGGACCCGGTCACGGTCATGCGGGACCGCGGGTAGGCATCGTTCGAGTCAGCGGATTGTGACAAAACGCCGCGTAGCGTAGGCTCGCCCCGCGGGAATCACCCGCTGGGAAGGGGAAGGAGCGGGACCATGGAAGGAGAGGCAGTTACGGTAACGGGTCAAGGATGGCTCGTCACCATCATTATCGCCCTCATCATTGGCGCTATCGCTGGCTGGCTAGCCGGACTGATTGTCGAAGGTGTTGGCTTCGGCCTCCTCGGGAACATTGTTGTCGGAATAATCGGAGCGATCATCGCGAGCTTTCTCCTGCCGGCGATCGGGGTGAATCTCGGCGGCGGCTGGATCGCGTCGATCATCGCGGCC
>DASSPO010000121.1:0-2133 GCA_035699585.1 Bauldia sp. | reverse complement strand
GCATGACCGCCGGCACCCCGGCCATGACATGAACGTTGCCGATTGAGAATCCCGGTGCCTTGGACACTGAGTTCTCGATGAGGTCGGCCCCTTGGGGAATCCGCGCCATGCGAAGCCGGGCCTCGTTGAGCTGGTCCTTGGGGATTCGTTCAAGAAGCAGCGACACCGCCCGCGGGTCGACATCGATCGACACGCCGAAGGCCTTGGCGATCGCATCGGCGGTGATGTCATCGTGCGTCGGGCCGATGCCGCCGGTGGTAAAGACATGGTCGTAGCGCGCGCGAAGTGCGTTGACCGCGGCGATTATATCGTCCGCGACATCGGCGACGATTCTGACCTCGCGGAGATCGATGCCGATATTGGTCAGGTATTCCGCGATATAGCCGATATTCTTGTCCTTCGTCCGGCCTGACAGAATCTCGTCACCGATCACCAGGATCGCTGCCGTGACGATCTTTGCCCCGCCTTCGCTCGAATCGGCCATGGGTTCTACGCGATTCCCTTTTCCCGGCCGCCGGGAGCGGCTGCTCGCGGCATGATTCCGGCCCGCGCCGGTTTGCGCTAGCCCAAAGTTCGCCCGCACGAAACCGGCCTTTTTGATTCCAGATACCTGACCGGACAAGAACGCAATGCGCCCTGATGGCGCTCCGCGGCGCGAAGTCCGGTGCGGGGGCCGCCGCGGCCTTCGACTCCTACCCCGCCGGTTCAACCTCCGTCCACAGGCCAGTCGGTCCGAGCCGGTAGCCTCCCAACACGCGATGATGCTATCGGCAGCGCATGCGCTTCCCCGCTCCGCTTATCGAGGGCCGACTTGTCCGGCGCTACAAGCGGTTCTTGGCCGACGTCGAACTCGCGAGCGGTGAGGTGGTCACCGTCCATTGCGCCAACCCCGGCTCGATGCTCGGCCTTGCCGAGCCGGGGATGCGGGTGCTTCTTTCCCGATCCGACAACGCGGCGCGGAAGCTGCCGTTTTCATGGGAACTGGTCGAGGCGGATGGCCGCCTCGTCGGCATCAACACCGCGCATCCCAACCGCATCGTCGAGGAGGCAATTCGAGCCGGCGTCATCGCCGAGCTCGTCGGCTACGACGAGATCCGCCGCGAAGTGGCCTACGGCGCTGGATCGCGGGTCGATTTCCTTCTTAGGAGCGGCGGCGCGCGGCGGCCGGACGCCTATATCGAGGTAAAGAACGTGCATTTCTCGCGGGCGCCGGGACTGGCAGAGTTCCCCGACTCGGTGACGGTCCGCGGTACGCGCCACCTTGCCGAGCTGTCCGCTATGGTCGGAGCGGGCTACCGCGGCGTGATGATCTACCTCGTGCAGCGGGGCGACTCGACCGCCTTCGGCATTTGCCGCGACCTCGACCCGGCTTACGGGGCGGCGTTTGACCGGGCCCGGGCAGCCGGTGTCGAGATGCTCGCCTTTCGGTGCCGAATTACCCCCTCAGAGATCGCCCTCGACGACCCGATTCCGTTCCGGAACTGAGCTTGTATCGCGGGCGGAAAATCGTCATATGCTCGCCTTGATCGTGGATGCCGCCTGAGGATGTGGCCCGGAGTCCGAATTCATGGTGAACTATATCGAGGCGACGCTCGCCCCGCTCAAGAACGACGGCCAGATCAAGCTGCACGGCCGCGACGCCTTCGCCGGCATGCACAAGGCCGGGCGCCTGGTCGCCGAGTGCCTGGACGCGATCAACGAGCTCATCAGGCCCGGCCTTCCGACCCAGGTCATCGACGACTTCGTATATGACTTCGCCATGGCACACGGCGCGCTGCCGGCAACTCTCGGCTACAAGGGCTACACCAAATCCTGCTGCACCTCGGTCAACCACGTCGTCTGCCACGGGATTCCCGGCGACAAGCCGCTCCGCGATGGCGACATCGTCAATATTGACGTGACGCTGATCGTTGACGGCTGGCACGGCGACTCGAGCCGAATGTACAAGGTCGGGAACGTCAAGCGGGCAGCGGAACGGCTGGTCGACGTGACCTACGAGGCGATGATGCGCGGCATCGAGGCGATACGCCCCGGCGGCACCACCGGCGACATCGGCGCCGCCATCCAGGACTACGCCGAGCGCGAGCGTTGCAGCGTCGTTCGGGATTTCTGCGGCCACGGCGTCGGCCAGCT
>DASSPO010000120.1:0-4386 GCA_035699585.1 Bauldia sp. | reverse complement strand
GTCTCGGTCTGGATGAACATAGGCTGACCCCTCACTTGTCACCCAAGGATGTAATCGTCCAGTCGCTTTGCATCAAGCGGTCGCCGCGGGTTTCCTCCCGTCCAGATTGCAACGCCCCGCGGTTCGGCAGGGATGCGACCCAAAAAAGCGACTCGAAACGGTGGGAGCCGCGGCGGATCCCTCAAGATGTCTCGCGAATCGGTCGAGCTTGCGGGACGCCGGATACTCCGTCTCGCGGGAGGCCTCACGCGATCGCCGCGATGGTCTCGTCGTCGAGGTGGCCGGGGACGATGGTGATCGGCACCGGGAAGCTACCCGCCCCCTTGCCGGCAAGCGCAGTGACGAGCGGTCCCGGCCCTTCCTTCTCCGTGCTTGCGGCAAGGACGAGCACGGCGATGTCCTCGTCGTCCTCGATGAGCTTGACGAGCTCCTCAGCCCGCTGGCCCTCGCGGATCACCACCTGCGGCTCGATCATCGTCTTGTCGCGTATGAAGTCGGCCGCCTTGGCAAGCGCCGCCTCGGCCTGCTCGGTCGCCTCGGCGCGCATGATGTTCTCGACTCCCACCCACTGGGTGAACTCGGTGGGGACTATGACGTAGAGGAGGACCACCGCTCCGCCGGTATGAAGCGCGCGGCGGCCGGCGAAGAGGAGGGCGCGGCTGCATTCCGGGCTTTCGTCGACGACGACAAGGAACTTGCGGCGGTGGCCTTCGGCGGTGCTCTTGCGCTTAGCGGGCATGGCGGGATGGTGGCACAGAAGAACGTGATTAGTGAATGGTGAATAGCGAATCGGGTGGCGTGCGGCGGCGAGCCCCTCTTCGCCATCCGCCACTCACGATTCACGATTTCACTTCTTCCTCCGCACAAAACCCACCACGTCGCGGACGCCGTCCATCGTCTTTTCGGCAATGGCGCGGGCCCGGTCGGCGCCGTCGTTGAGGACACCGTCGATGTAACCGGGATCGGCAAGGAGGCGGCGCATCTCGCCCGCGATCGGCGAGAGCTTCTCGACCGCGAGCTCGGCCAAAGCCGGCTTGAAGGTCGAGAACTGCGCGCCGCCGAACTCGCGAAGCACCTCGGATTTCGACTTGCCCGAAAGACCGGCATAGATGCCGACGAGGTTGTCGGCCTCCGGCCTGTGCTTGAGCCCGGCCACCTCGGAGGGAAGCGCCTCGGGGTCGGTCTTCGCCTTCCGGAACTTCTGCGCGATCAGGTCGGCGTCGTCGGTGAGCGCGATCCGGGAGTAGTCGGAGGGGTCCGACTTCGACATCTTCTTGGTGCCGTCGCGGAGCGACATGACGCGGGTCGCCGGGCCGGTGATCAAGGGTTCAGTCACCGGGAAGAAGGCGTCGCCGTATCCGTGCTCGGCGATCGATTCGGCGAAGTCGTTGTTGAACTTGATGGCGATGTCGCGGGTGAGCTCGAGGTGCTGCTTCTGGTCCTCGCCGACCGGCACGTGGGTTGCGAGGTAGGCGAGAATGTCGGCCGCCATCAGCACGGGATAGTCGTAGAGGCCGATCGAAGCGTTCTCGCGATCCTTCCCCGCCTTCTCCTTGAACTGGATCATGCGGTTGAGCCAGCCGAGGCGGGCGACGCAATTGAACACCCAGGTCAGCTCGCCGTGAACGCTCACCTGGCTCTGGTTGAAGACGATCGACTTCTTGGGGTCGATGCCGGCGGCGAGGAAGGCCGCGGTCACTTCGCGGGTGTTGTTCCTGAGCGCCTTCGGGCCGCCCCAGACCGACGCTGGCACGGTGATCGCGTGCAGGTCGACGACGCAATAGATGCAATCGTGCGTCGCCTGCATCTCGACGAAGCGCATGATCGCGCCGAGGTAGTTGCCGAGATGCAGGTTGCCGGTCGGCTGGACCCCCGAGAATACGCGGGGCGGGAATTTGCTCATGGTTGTTCTGACCCTCCGTCGCGCGCGGGGTTAGCGGAGCCGCGCCTGCGGCGCAAGCGTTTGTCACGCCCGGCGAAGTACGAGCCGGATGGCGCGGCGGAAATCGGCCGCGCCGGTGAGCTGGCAAAAGACGGCAAAGAGGACTACCCCGGCCACCACCAGCAGGCCCACCGCCGAAGCACGCATCAAGAAGCTCGGTGAATCGAGGAGCGACGCCATCAGCCACATCGCGGCGGTGAGCGCCAGTCCCATCAGCACCGCGGCGAACAGGATGAGCGGCAGGCGCTTCTTCAAGGCCGCGTCAGCGGCGAAGTGGCCGCGGCGGTGGAGAACCATGACGAGGAGGGCCAAATTGACCCAGGCCGACAGGGATGTCGCGATCGCAATGCCGACATGGGCGAGGAACGGAAAGAGGGCCAGCGACGCCGCGACATTGACGGCGACCGAGATCGCCGCGAACCACATCGGCGTGCGGGTGTCCTCGCGGGCGAAGAAGCCGGGCGAGAACACCTTGATCAGCACGAAGGCGGGGAGTCCGACCGCGAAGGCCGCGAGCGCCGCCGCCGTCTCCACGGTGTCAGCGGGCCCGAAGCTGCCGCGCTGGAACAGCACTTCTATGAGCGGGTCGGCCATGACGAAGAGCGCCACCGATGCGGGCAGGGTCAACGCCATCGCGAATTCGACCGCCCGGTTCTGGCTGTGGCCGGCGAGGTCGTCGCGGCCGGCGCGGAGCTGGCGCGACAGGTCGGGGAGGAGCACGACGCCGATGGCGATGCCGACGATGCCGAGCGGCAGCTGGTAGAGGCGGTCGGCATAGTAGAGGTACGAGACGGCGCCGGGCGCGAGCGAGGCGATCATCGTGCCGATGACGATGTTGATCTGGGTGATGCCGCCGGCGACAACCCCTGGCACGCCGAGGGTAATGAGGCGGCGGACGCGCGGCGTGAGCCGCGGCCGGCGGGGCGTCACCTTGGCGCCGGCGCGGTGGGTCGCGACCATCACCAGAGCGAGCTGGGCGAGGCCGCCGACAATGGTGCCGACCGAGAGGGCGACACCGGCGGCGGGGTGGGCCTCCCAGCCCATCCAGAAGACGAGAAACAGCACCGCGATCAGGACGACGTTGAGCAGCGCCGGGGCAAAGGCGGCGGCGGCGAAGCGGCCGCGCGAATTGAGAACGCCGCTGTAGAAGGCGACGATCGAGACGAGGCCGAGATAGGGAAAGGCGATCCGCGTGAGGTAGACCGTCAGGTCGAACTTCTCCGGGTCGGAGGCGAAGCCCGGCGCCATCACGAACATGAGGAGCGGCATCGCCACCTCGGCGACCGCGGTGACGACGAGGAGCGCGGTGAGCAGTGCCGACAGCGCCTCCTCGCCGAACTTCCGCGCCTCGGCCTCGCCATCGCCTTCGAGGGCGCGGGCGTAGAGCGGGACGAAGGCCGAGTTGAAGGCGCCTTCGGCAAAGAGCCGGCGGAAGAGGTTCGGGAAGCGGAAGGCGACGAAGAAGGCGTCGGCCACCGGCCCGGTGCCGAGGGCCGCGGCGACGAAGATGTCGCGGACGAAGCCGAGGATGCGGCTCGTTGCGGTCGCGCCGCCGACGGTGGCGAAGTTCCTCAGGAGCGACATAAGGCGCGGCTCGCGGCGAGCGCTTTCGGGTGGTCGCTCACGCCGGCTCCTTCCGCCGCGCGGGTTTCGCCTCAGGCGCGGCGGGCGGCCCGTCGAAGGCGGCTGCGAGGCGGCGGCGGATGGCGGCCTCACGCGCAGCGTTGACGATCTTGTGGCCGAGGAGATCGGTCACATAGAAGACGTCGACCGCCCGCTCGCCGAAGGTCGAGATGTGAGCCGAGGCGATGTTGAGGTTCAAGTCCGAGATCGTCCTGGTGAGGTCGTAAAGGAGACCCGGGCGATCGAGACCGGAAGCCTCGATCACCGTGAACAGGTTGGACAGCTCGTTGTCGACGCTCACTTCCGTCTCGAGCGAGAAGGCCTTGAGCCTCGGCTTCCTCCTGGTCTTCTGTGCCACCTGCTCGGGGACGCGGAGGGTTCCCGCCAGCGCCTGCTCGATCAGGTCGCCGACCTTCCGCGCCCGGCGTTCCTCGTCGGAGTTGTCGTCGAACTCGCGGCTGATCGAGATCGAGTCGAGCGCCTTGCCGTCGTTGGTGGTGTAGACCTGGGCGTCGACGATATTGGCCCCGGCGATGGTGCAGGCCCCGGCGATTATCGACAGAAGCCGCGGATGGTCGGGCGCGAAGACCGTGATCTCGGTCACCGCCTCGAAGTCGCGGGTGCGGATGGCAGTGGCAAGCGGCCGGTTCTCGCGGTCGGCCTCGCGAATGAACTCGGCGTGGGCGATCTTCCGCGGCAGGTCGACGCGCAGCCAGTAGGCCGGGTAATGGCGGCTGAGGTAGGCGTCGCGTTCGCGCTTCGGCCAATCGGCGAGCGCCTCGGCGAGCTCCTCGCGGGCCGCGGCGACGCGCCGGTCGCGG
>DASSPO010000119.1:0-2870 GCA_035699585.1 Bauldia sp. | reverse complement strand
AGTTTGCCTCGCCAGAATTCTCTAAGGGCTGGCGCGGGGACGCGACCAGCCGCATATTCGCAGCATGGCAGAACTGTATGAACAAACCTGCGAAGTGAAGGTCAATGGCGTCTGGACTTTGATCGGAATCGATCAGGCCCTCTCCCTTGATTCTACTCGCCTCAAACGCTGCCCTGAATGCCACGGCAGAGTCAGAGCGCATAAGGCGGGCTCTACCGGCCAGCGCGAGCACTTTGAACACTATCGCGAGCACAAAGGTTGCCCCCGTAGTTACACATTTGACGGAACGCGCTCCATGCATCCGAAGGCTCTTCGTGACTGAGGAGCATCCCAACGCCCGCGCGATCTGAACCATTGGGCCCAGCACTTGGTCGACTTGGCGACCGGGGACCGTCCGATCGCGAACCGACGCCCGAAGGACAAGGCAAAGATCCGGTCGCCGTGAACGAGGGAGGTTGGGCGGCCGCCGGGGCGGGGTCATCAGGTCGCGGCGGATGACGCGGCTCACGATGCCATTTTCAAAGAAGATCGAGAACCACGCCCACGCGATGGCGCTGCACTTCCTCTAGTACAACTTCGCGCGGGTTCATAAGACGCTGCGCATGTCCCCGGCAAGTCTTCCGGACTGCCAGCCGCGCAACTCCGTCGTCCGGCGTGAGTAGGACGCATGCGTACCTGACGTCGATGTTGGCTTCTAGTTTCTCCATGATGGTGTCGGCGGCAATCGGAACGTTTTGGAGGATGACCGGCTCAAGCCTCATACGCTGAAGGAGCAACAATGATCGCCGACCGCGTCGCTCCGTCACGTGAGTTCCAGGATCACCGCGTCGACCGGAAGCACATCGCCAGGCTTCACCTTGACCGCACCGACCGTGCCGTCGCGCTCGGCGCGAAGGATGTTTTCCATCTTCATCGCCTCGACGATCGCAAGCGGCGCACCGGCGCGCACCTCCTGACCCTCCGCCACCAGCACCGAGACCACCAGGCCCGGCATCGGGCAGCGGACCTCGCGGCTCGAGCCGGCCGCGGGCTTGGCCTTCATGAGCGCATCGAGCGCCGCGACCCGGGGCGTCATCACGCGGGCCACGATGTCGACGCCCCGCCAGAGGAGCCGCACCCCCGCTACCGCCGGCCGAAGCTGAACGGTGAGCGGAAAGTCCCCGACCACCCCCGTCCACAGCCTCTCTCCCGGCCGCCAGTCCGACACCACCGTCACCGGTTTGTCGCTCCCCGGCATCATCACGTCGAAGGCGATGTCGGGAAGCGACACCTCGCCGGCGGTGCGGATCGGGACCCGCCGATCGCCGAGGCGCACCACCCAGTCCTCGCCCCTCGAGGGCCGGGCAATCCGGCCCGAATCCGCCCCGCCAACAAGTCGCGCCCGCTGCGCAAGCTCGATCGACAGCGCCACCGCGGCGAGCCGCTGGAGCGTCTCCTCAGAGGGCACCGCGCCGGAGAAGCCCTCGGGGAACTCCTCGGCGATGAAGCCGGTCGAGAGCCGGCCCTCCTTCCAGCGCGGATGGTCCATCAGCACCGCGAGGAACGGCTGATTATGGGTGACGCCGTCGATCTCGTAGTTGTCGAGGGCGTCGGCCATCGCCTCGACCGCCCGCGCCCGGTCGGGAGCGTGCGTGACGAGCTTGGCGATCAGCGGGTCGAACCAGAGCGTGATCTCCGAGCCCTCCTCGACGCCGGAGTCGATTCTGACGGTGACCTCCCCGTCGCGCCCCTCGCGCGGCGGACGGTAGCGGTTGAGCCGCCCGATCGAGGGCAGGAAGCCGCGATAGGGGTCCTCGGCGTAGACCCGGGCCTCGATCGCCCAGCCGTTGAAGGCGACGTCCTCCTGGCGGATCGACAAGGGCTCGCCCGCCGCCACTCGGATCATCTGCTCGACGAGGTCGATGCCGGTCACCAGCTCGGTCACCGGGTGCTCGACCTGGAGCCGCGTGTTCATTTCGAGGAAGTAGAAGCGCCGGTCCGGGGCGAGGATGAATTCGACCGTGCCCGCCGAATCGTAGCCGACGGCCTTTGCCAGCGCCACCGCCTGAGCCCCCATTTCCTCGCGGAGCGTATCGTCCACCGCCGGCGAGGGCGCCTCCTCGACGATCTTCTGGTTCCGTCGCTGCACCGAGCATTCGCGCTCGCCGAGATGGATGACATTGCCGTGCCGATCGCCGAGCACCTGGATCTCGACGTGCCGCGGCGACTCGACGTAGCGCTCGATGAACACCCGGTCGTCGCCGAAGGAGGACTGCGCCTCCGACCGCGCCCGGCTCCAGCCCTCGGCGGCTTCCTCGGCGTTCCAGGCGATGCGCATTCCCTTGCCGCCGCCTCCCGCCGAGGCCTTGATCATCACCGGGAAGCCGACGGCGAGCGCCACGGCCACCGCCTCGCCCTCCGAAAGCACCGCCTCGGGATGGCCGGGAATGGTCGAGACGCGCGCCTCCGCCGCGAGCTTCTTCGAGGCGATCTTGTCGCCCATTGCCGCGATCGCCTTTGCGTTCGGCCCGATGAAGGCGATGCCCGCGGCGGCGAGCGCCTCGGCGAAGTCGGCACGCTCGGAAAGGAACCCGTAGCCGGGATGGACGGCGTCCGCGCCGGTCTGCCGGCAGGCCTCGATGATCCTGTCGATCGCAAGATACGAGGCCGATGCCTGCGCCGGACCGATATGCACCGCCTCGTCTGCCGCCCCGACATGGACGGCGTCGCGGTCGGCGTCGTTGTAGACCGCGACCGTGGCGATGCCGAGCCGCCGCGCGGTTCTGGTTATGCGGACGGCGATCTCGCCGCGGTTGGCGATCAGAATCTTGCGGAACATGTGCGGCGTCTTCCCCCCGTGACCGCGGTCACGCTGCGCGGCGTGATCGATT
>DASSPO010000118.1:0-5076 GCA_035699585.1 Bauldia sp. | reverse complement strand
AGCCGATCGGCGCCCGAACTTCGTTGACCCCTCCCGGCGACTCGGCATAGCGTTCGCCCAGCGTCGGTTGAACCGGCGCACCGCGGGCTCGGTCCTCGGTTCTTTTCCGACCAGTAGGAGTATCGGCAGGCTCGATCCGGGCGCCGTTGGCGCTTGGCTCGAGAGGAGAATTTCGTGCCTTCGTCAGCGGTGAAAAGGGCAAGGATTCCGCAAAAAGCGGGGTGACAAAAGCGGACGGGTAACACTATATTTAGTGTTCCTCGCTAGGCTTTGACACAAGATCCGGGACTAACCGGAATCCCGCGGGGAAATTGCGTCGGACGGGTGGTGGGTGCGCCGAATCGCTCTTTCTGGAGAATCGCGCACGAGGATGACGGGCGCGTGACAGCGCTAGGAGAAGTGGGGACCAAATGCGGATCGAGCGGCGGTACACGAAGGCAGGCGAAGGCGCCTATTCCGGCATCGAGTTCCGGACAACCAGGAGCGAAATCAGGAACCCTGACGGCTCGGTGGTCTTCAAGCTCGACGACATCGTCGTGCCCGCCGCGTGGAGTCAGGTGGCGAGCGACGTCCTCGCCCAGAAATACTTCCGCAAGGCCGGAATCCCCTCCCGTTTGAAGCGGGTCGAGGAAAATGATGTCCCCTCCTTCCTCTGGCGGTCCGTGCCCGATGAGGCCGCGCTCGCCGCCCTTCCCGAAGCGGAGCGCAGCGGCTCGGAGCGCGACGCCCGACAGGTCTTCGACCGTCTCGCCGGCACCTGGACCTACTGGGGCTGGAAGGGCGGCTACTTCGACCGCGAAGAGGATGCCCAGGCCTTCTTCGACGAGCTCCGCTACATGCTCGCGACCCAGAAGGCCGCGCCCAATTCGCCGCAATGGTTCAACACCGGCCTGCACTGGGCCTACGGCATAGACGGGCCAAGCCAGGGCCACTACTACGTCGACTACCGGAGCGGGCAGCTCGTCGCTTCCGAGACCGCCTATGAGCACCCGCAGCCGCACGCCTGCTTCATCCAGGGGATCAGCGACGACCTCGTCAACGAGGGCGGCATCATGGACCGCTGGGTCCGCGAGGCGCGGCTGTTCAAGTACGGCTCCGGCACCGGCACCAATTTCTCCGCGCTCCGCGGCGAGGGCGAGCGGCTCTCCGGCGGCGGCCGCTCCTCCGGCCTGATGTCGTTCCTCAAGATCGGCGACCGCGCCGCGGGCGCGATCAAGTCGGGCGGCACCACCCGCCGCGCCGCCAAGATGGTGGTGGTCGACGTCGACCATCCCGACATCGAGGACTACATCGACTGGAAGGTGAAGGAGGAGCAGAAGGTCGCCGCCCTCGTCACCGGGTCGAAGACCATTGCCCATCACCTCAAGGCGATCATGAAGGCCTGCGTCAACTGCGAGGGCGACGGTGACGCCTGCTTCGACGTGGCCAAGAACCCGGCCTTGAAGCGCGAGGTCCGTGCCGCCAAGAAGGCGCAGGTGCCGGAGAACTACATCCGCCGCGTCATCCAGTTCGCGCGGCAGGGCTACACCGACATCGATTTCCCCATCTACGACACCGATTGGGACTCGGAGGCCTACCGCACCGTCTCCGGTCAGAACTCGAACAACTCCGTCCGCGTCACCGACGAGTTCCTCAAGGCCGTCGAATCGGGCGGCGAGTGGAACCTGGTCGCCCGCACCACCGGCAAGGTGACCAAGACGCTCCCCGCCCGTGAGCTATGGGAAAAGATCGGCGAGGCTGCCTGGGCCTCCGCCGACCCCGGCATCCAGTTCCACACCACGATCAACGACTGGCATACCTGCGCCGCCTCCGGCGCGATCCGGGCGTCGAATCCATGCTCGGAGTACATGTTCCTCGACGACACGGCCTGCAATCTCGCCTCGCTGAACCTGATGCAGTTCCGCACGGCGGGCGACACGCCGAAGTTCGACATCGATTCCTTCGAACATGCCGTGCGTCTCTGGACGATCGTGCTCGAAATCTCGGTGCTGATGGCCCAGTTTCCGTCGCGCCGGATCGCCGAATTGAGCTACGAGTACCGCACCCTCGGCCTCGGCTACGCCAACATCGGCGGGCTGCTCATGTCCTCCGGCATCCCCTACGATTCCAAGGAAGGCCGGGCGCTCTGCGCCGCGATCACCGCGCTGATGACGGGCATCGCCTACGCCACCTCCGCCGAGATGGCCGGCGAGCTCGGCCCTTTCCCTGGCTTCGCGCGGAACCGCAAGGACATGTTGCGCGTCATCCGCAACCACCGCCGCGCCGCCTACGGCAGCGCCGATGGTTATGACGGCGTCCACATCGCGCCGGTGCCGCTCGACGCGGCGGCATCGCCCGACTACGCGCTGGTCGAGCATGCCCGTGCCGCCTGGAACCGCGCCGTCGCGCTCGGCGAGATTCACGGCTTCCGCAATGCCCAGGCGACGGTGATCGCGCCGACCGGCACGATCGGCTTGATCATGGATTGCGACACCACCGGCATCGAGCCGGACTTCGCGCTGGTCAAGTTCAAGAAGCTCGCCGGCGGCGGCTATTTCAAGATCATCAACCGCGCCGTCCCCGAAGCGCTCCGCGTCCTCGGCTACGATGAGCGCGCCATCAAGGCGATCGTCGACTACGCCGTCGGCCGTGGCACGCTCAAGGACGCGCCGGGCGTCAATCACGACTCCCTCAAGGCCAAGGGCTTCACCGACGAGAAGATCGCCCAGGTCGAGGTCGGCCTGGCCACCGCCTTCGACATCAAGTTCGCCTTCAACAAGTGGACCCTCGGCGAGGATTTCCTTCTCTCCCTCGGCATCACCGAGGCCGAGATGAACGATCCCGCCTTCGATCTCCTGTCCCGGCTCGGATTCCAGAAGAAGGATATCGAGGCGGCCAACGTCTATTGCTGCGGGGCGATGACGCTCGAAGGCGCGCCGGGGCTGAAGCCCGAGCACCTGCCGGTGTTCGACTGCGCCAATCCCTGCGGCAGGATCGGCAAGCGCTACCTCTCGGTCGAGAGCCACATCCGCATGATGGCGGCGGCTCAGCCCTTCATTTCGGGCGCGATCTCCAAGACCATCAACATGCCGAACGACGCCACCGTCGAGGACTGCAAGAACGCCTACAAGCTCTCCTGGCGGCTCGGCCTGAAGGCCAACGCGCTCTACCGCGACGGCTCGAAGCTGTCGCAACCGCTCAACTCCCAGCTTCTCGCCGACGACGAGGAGGAAGCCGACGAGGCCGTCGAGCAGATCGTCCAGAAGCCCGCCGCGGCGCGCGCCGAGGCGATCGCCGAGCGCGTGGTCGAACGCATCATCGAGCGTCAGGTCCGCGCCCGCGAGCGGATGCCCAACCGCCGCAAGGGCTACACCCAGAAGGCGGTGGTCGGCGGCCACAAGGTCTATCTCCGCACCGGCGAATATGACGACGGGCGGCTCGGCGAAATCTTCATCGACATGCACAAGGAAGGCGCGGCCTTCCGCTCGTTGATGAACAACTTCGCCATCGCCATCTCGCTCGGGCTGCAATACGGCGTGCCGCTCGAGGAGTATGTCGAGGCCTTCACCTTCACCCGCTTCGAACCGGCCGGCTTCGTGCAGGGCAACGAGGCGATCAAGAACGCCACTTCGATCCTCGATTACATCTTCCGCGAGCTCGCGATTTCCTACCTCGGGCGGAACGACCTCGCCCACATCAATCCCGATGAGATCGGCTCGACCGTGATCGGCTCCGGCGAATCTCAGGGCAAGGCCCCGGCCGCCGAGGCCGCGGTCTCCCACGGTCTCATCCGCGGCAAGCGGCTCGCGGTGGTGGACAGCGCCTCTTCAACCGGCGCCACATCTTCACCCGCTCGTCCCCGCGCTGGCGGAGACCCGGCCCTCGCCGGCTCTGCGGTTGCATCGGGTCCCACCGCAAGCAGCGGCGCCAGCGGCTCAGCCGTCGCCGGTCCGGCCCGCACCACCGCCTCGGTCGCCGCCAACGTCACCGCGATCGCCGGCAGCACGTTTGCCGCCGTGGGGAACGCGGTGCGGGCGCTCGCCGCCCAGCCGGCCCCCTCACCCGCCACCTCGCTCCGGCGCGACCTCGGCGAAGCCGCCGCCGCCCGCCCGGTGTCCGACTCCGGCCTCGCCTTCAAGCCGGCCGGCAGCCACGCCGCGGCCAAGGAACCTGAAGCGAAGGCGCTCGACGCCGAACGCTCCGCCGCCGCCCGCCTCAAGGGCTATCAGGGCGACGCCTGCGGCGAATGCGGCAACTTCACGCTGGTCAGGAACGGCACCTGCCTCAAGTGCGACAGCTGCGGCGCGACGACGGGGTGCTCGTAGGACTCTAAGGAAATCAAGAGCGGCGTGGCGTCGCCGCTCTTGCAACGATAAGAACGGCAGCCCTAGGCTTCCACAGCTGAGGCGCTGGGCGTCGAGCGGCACATCAGGACGGCCGTCGCGTGGATCGCTCGCTGGCCCGAAAACGCACCGCTCGGCGAAGCGATCCGCGCTGCGGCCCGATTTGATCTACCGCAATGCACGCGGCTCGCGCCGGCGCTCCCTCCGCAAGAGGGGATCCTGAACATCGGGAGGGTTCCATGGCCATGCGGAATACCGCCGCCCCGCTCAGCATCGTCGGCCTCGGCATGGCGCTGATGGCGACGCTGGTCGTCCTCTACGTCGTGTGCCTCGTGGTGGCGCTGATCTTCCCGGCGGCGCCGCTTGCCCATGCCTGGGTCGGTCTGTTCACCACTGCGCCACTTACATCGGTCGGCGTCTGGATCGAGGGCATCGTCGCCAACGTCGTCGCCGCCTGGCTGATCGCCGTGGTGTTCGGCCTCATTTACAACCGCGCCGCCGCCTGAGCTTCACTTCAACGCGGTTTCCGCGAGATCGTCGCCCCGCCGCGAAAAGCGGACGCCCGATGACAAAAGCGGCGCGTTCCGCGCCGCTGCCCAAAAAAAACGAACGTGAAGGCCTTGAGGCCTCAGAAGCCGCCGCTGCTGCGCCGTGCCGGAACGCGCTTCTTTGGCGCCGGGATCAGGCCTTCGCGCTGGGCCTGCTTGCGGGCGAGCTTGCGGGCGCGGCGGACCGCCTCACCTTTCTCGCGGGC
>DASSPO010000117.1:0-4824 GCA_035699585.1 Bauldia sp. | reverse complement strand
TCCTCGCCGACCGCGACCTGCCGGCCTGGGTCGTGGTCGCCGCCGGAACCGCCTTTGCCTTCAACGGCTGGATGTTCCTCGGGGCGCCGGACCTGATCTTCCGAGACGGGTTGCCGTTTGCCGAGACCTGCCTCGGCGCCGTCGCCATGGCGCTGGGCTCGGCCTTCTTCCTCAAGCGCCAGTGGATGCTCGGAAAGCGCTTCGGCTACGTTACGCCGGGGGAGATGGCCGGCCACTATTTCGGTGGCGAGAGCATCCGTCTCGCCACCGTGGTTATCGCGCTTACCTTCGCGATCCCCTTCGCCGCGATGCAGATTGGCGTGTCGGGTGCGGTCGTCGCCACGCTCTCCGACGGCCTTGTCGACCGCAACACGGCGATGTGGGTACTGACGGCGATCGCGTTCGCCTACGTCGTCTTCGGTGGGATGCGCGGCGCCGCCTACGTCGGAACGCTCCAAAGCGTGCTGATCGTGGCCGGCATCGTCCTGCTTGGCACCTACGCTTACTGGCTCGCTGGCGGCTTCGGCCCATACATGCGCGCCCTCGGCGGTCTGAGCCTCGCGGCCGGTTCAGCGGAGGGCGCCCCGTCAATCGCGACCGGGCCGTTGTTCGAGATTCCTGGCGTCATCCAGTTCACCGACGGGCTGGGCGTCGACACCCCGGCGGGCGGCCTGTGGACCACCGCGATGATCCTCTCCTACGGACTTGCACTGATGGGGCTGACGCTTAACCCGGCGTTCTCCGTAATCGCTTTCTCGGCCCGGAGCCCCAAGGGCTTCGCCATCCAGGCGACATGGGCGTCAGCGGCGGTGATGGGCGGCATCCTCTTGCTCTTTACCGCGACGCTCGGCCTCGGCGGCAATCTGCTCGGCGCTTCCAGGTCGGTTGCGGCCGCTGGCCTTGCGGCCAGCACGGTCCTGCCGCCCGAGCCGGCAAGCGGGGCGGGGATCGTCGGGAGCTATCTCGCGGCGCTGGCGCCCCAGGCGCCGTGGTTCGCAGCGCTGCTCGCGGTCGCAGCGGTGGCTGCGGTGCAGGCGTTCGCTGCGATCTCGGCGGCGGCCACAAGCACGATCGTGGTTCGCGACGTCTGGCGCCGCTACCTCGACCCCGGCCTCGACGTCGAAGGCCAGCGGCTCTACGCGCGGATCGGCATCGGGCTGATTCTGATCGTCGCACTGCTCATTGCCACCTTCGCACCCGCCGCGGCAGTCTCTCTCGGCGCGCTGGCGCTCGGCTTCGGGCTGCAGCTCCTTCCTGTGCTCGCTGCGATCTGCTGGCTTTCGTGGATCACCCGGCCGGCGGCGAGCGTCGGGCTAGTCGCCGGCATGGTCTTCGTCGTCTTCACCGAGGACTTCGGCATCGCCGCCGCGGCCTTCTTCGGCCTCGACCTGCCGTGGGGCCGCTGGCCGTGGACGATCCACTCTGGACTCTGGGGCCTCGTGGCCAACGTCGTCTTCGTCTTCGTCATCTCGATGATCAGCCAGCGGCGTGAGGAGCGCGCGCACCGCCAAGTCTTCCACCAGTTCCTCAAGAGCCACGCGGTGCTGTCGATCCAGGTCCACTACATTCGTCACATAGCTTGGGCGGCCGCGCTCGCTTGGTTGTTTTTCGCCCTCGGGCCGGGGGCGGTGATCGGCAACAGCATCTTCGGCGACCCCCGCGGGGGGATCGAGGGCTGGTCGTTCGGCGTGCCGTCGCTCTGGGCTTGGCAGCTCGCCTGGTGGGCGGCGGGCGTACTTCTCGTCTGGTTCCTGAGCTATCGCATGGGCATGGCGACGATGCCCTCGAAGTTCATCGAACTTGCCACCAAGGCGGAGCGAACGCTGCCACCGGCGCCCTATTCGGGCAGCGGCGTTGCGCTTGCCGGCTTCTGGGTGCTGCTCCTCGCCGTCGGTGCGGCGACCATCCTCAACTGGAGCTTCGGACGATGAGCCCGTTCACGTTCAACACCCCGGCGAGCATTATTTTTGGCGAAGGCACCGTATCGCGGATCGGCGCGCTTGCCGAGGCGCGCGGTTGGCGGCGGACACTCATTGTCACCGACCCCGACCTTGTCAAGATCGGGCTGATCGAGCCAGCGCTCAAGGCGCTCGGCGACGTCGGCATCCCCGCGATCGTGTTCTCCGATGTGGAAGCCGACCCGCCGGAGGCCGTGATCCATGCCGCGACGGCGGCGGTGCGTGACCACGAGGCCGACGCCGTGATCGGCGTCGGCGGCGGTTCCTCGCTCGACGTCGCGAAGCTCGCGGCGCTGCTCGCCGTCGGCAAGGAGGAACTCAAGCAAGTCTACGGCGTCGGCAACGCCAGGGGACCGCGGCTGCCGCTCATGCTCGCGCCGACCACGGCCGGGACCGGGTCCGAGGTGACGCCGATCGCGATCGTCACCACCGGCACCAGTGAGAAGATGGGGGTGGTGTCGCCGGTACTCCTGCCCGACGTGGCGCTGCTCGACCCGGAGCTGACCCTCGACTTGCCGCCCCTAGTAACCGCAGCGACCGGCATCGACGCCATGGTCCACGCGATCGAGGCCTATACTTCAGCGAGCGCCAACAACAACCCCATCTCGAAGGCGCTCGCGCGTGAGGCGCTCAGCCTAATGGGCGCGGCTATCGATACCGCGGTCAGGAACGGCTCGGACCGCGCGGCGAGGAGCGACATGCTGCTCGGTGCCATGCTCGCGGGCCAGGCCTTCGCCAATTCTCCCGTCGCCGCGGTGCATGCGCTCGCTTATCCTATTGGCGGGCATTTCCACGTGCCGCATGGCCTCTCCAATGCTCTGGTGCTGCCGCACGTGCTCCGCTTCAACGCCGAGACGGCAGCCACCGCCTATGCCGACATCGCGCCAATCGTCTTCCCTGAGCTCTCCGAGGTTGACACCCAGGCGCGCGGCGCTGCTCTTGCCGACCGCCTCGCCGGGCTGTCGGTGCGGTGCGGACTGAAGCCCAGGCTCCGCGACGTCGGAATTCCGGAGGACGCGCTGGAGATGATGGCAACCGATGCGATGAAGCAGACGAGGCTTCTCGTCAATAACCCGAGGCCGCTCACCCGCGCCGATGCGCTAGCCATCTACCGGGCCGCATGGTGACCCGGCGAACGCCATAGAGGAGTGTGACAGTGCCCGACCTCTTGCCGTTCCAGCGCGAAGCCAACTACATCGACGGCGCCTGGGTTGCCGCCGACAGCGGCAGGACCATCACGGTAGTCAACCCGGCGACCAAGGAGGAGATGGGCACGGTGCCCGACTGCGGCCGCGCCGAGACGCGGCGGGCCATCGAGAGGGCGCAGGCAGCCTTCCCGGACTGGAGCGGGGCCACGGCCGCAACGCGCGCGGGCCTTCTACGCGCGCTCTCCGCGGCGATCGAGGCGAACAAGGAATCTCTGGCGCGGCTCCTTACCAGCGAGCAGGGGAAGCCGCTCACCGAGTCGCGCGGCGAAGTCGGGCTCGCCGCGAGCTACGTGCTGTGGTTCGCCGAAGAGGCTCGCCGCGTCTACGGCGATACCATTCCTTCACCCTGGCCGGAACGGCGGATCATGGTGATCAAGCAGCCCGTGGGCGTGGTCGCCGCAATCACACCATGGAACTTCCCCACTTTGATGCTCGCGCGGAAGATCGGCGCGGCGCTTGCCGCAGGCTGCACCGTGGTGGCGAAGCCCGCGAGCCAGACGCCCTACTCGGCGATCGCGTGGGGCATCCTTGCCGAGGACGTGGGCCTGCCACCCGGCGTGCTCAACGTAGTGACCGGAGCGGCTCGGGAGATCGGTGCTGAGATGACCGGCAACCCGCTGGTCCGGAAGATCACTTTCACCGGCTCGACTGCAGTCGGCAAGGAGCTTACGGCGGCGGCGGCCGGGACCATGAAGCGCGTGTCGATGGAGCTCGGCGGCAACGCCCCTTTCATCGTCTTCGACGATGCCAGCCTCGACGCGGCTGTCGCTGGCGCGATCCAGTCGAAGTACCGCAACTCCGGCCAGACCTGCGTCTGCGCCAACCGCGTCCTGGTGCACGCCGACATCCACGACGCCTTCGTCGCGAGACTCGCCGAGGCCGTGGGCGCGCTCAAGGTCGGGAACGGCCTCGACGAGGGCGTGGCGCAGGGGCCGTTGATCGACGAGGCGGCGGTAGCGAAGGTGGAGGAGCACCTCGCCGATGCACTCGGTAAGGGCGCGAAGCTCGTCACTGGCGGCCATCGTCTAGAGGGCACGTTCTTTGCGCCGACAGTTGTGATCGGCGTGACGCCGGAGATGAAGGTCGCTCGCGAGGAGACTTTCGGTCCGCTCGCACCGGTCTTCCGCTTCGAAACCGAGGAGGAGGCGATTGCCTTGGCCAACGACACCGAGTTCGGCCTCGCCGCCTATGCCTATACCCGTGATCTTGGCCGGGCAATGCGGGTGATGGAGCGGCTGCAGTACGGGCAGGTGGGCATAAATGCCGGGGTGATTACCACCGAGGTGGCGCCGTTCGGGGGTGTCAAGGACTCGGGCCTCGGCCGAGAGGGCTCGAAATACGGCATCGACGAATATCTCGACATTAAATACACCTGCCTTGGGTTGTGACGGGCGATTTCATTGACGAGGTATTCAGAAAGTACGCACTGTCCCACATCAAGCTTGCCCGCCTTGGTCGCTGCGACAACGTCATAGCCGCGGTCATTTTTCTGACCTCGGATTCGCCCATCATCACCGGCTCATCCCTGAGGGTGGATCGTGGCTGAAATGGCGATGAAGGAACGCGTCGCCAGCCTTGGGCGCCGAGAGGATCGTCGCGATCGACATCGCGCTGGAGAAGCTGGAAGCAGCGCGGTCCATGGGCGCAACCGACGTTTT
>DASSPO010000116.1:0-2101 GCA_035699585.1 Bauldia sp. | reverse complement strand
GGCCCGCGTCGACCATCGTCTTCGCGACCGGCCGCGGCTCGTCGGCCCGAACCAGCCGGACAATCTTGCCCTCGTCGCCGATGACCAGCCCGTCGAAGCGATGGACGTTGCCGTATGCGTCGACCTGGATGCCGTTCGCATTATAGATGAGCGTGTCGGCGAGCGCCGGCGAGGCGAGGAGCGCGGCCGCGACGGTGAGGAGGGTCGTGCGCATGGCCCGCCGCATAGCATTGTCGCGGCCCAAGTGAACCGCTACCCCTCGCCGCCGATGCTTCAGCCGCCAACGATCGACGACATCCGCGCGGCCGCCCGCCGGATCGAAGGCGCGGTCGTGCGAACGCCGATGCTTGTCAGCCGGACGCTGAGCGAGATGATCGGCGCGGAGGTCTGGCTGAAGTTCGAGAACCTGCAGTTCACCGCCGCCTACAAGGAGCGGGGCGCGCTCAACAAGCTGCTCCAGCTGACGCCCGAAGAGCGCTCCCGCGGAGTGATCGCCGCGTCGGCCGGCAATCATGCGCAGGCGGTCGCTTACCATGCCAGGCGCCTCGGCATTCCGGTCACCATTGTGATGCCGTCGCCAACGCCTACCATCAAGGTCAGCCAGACCGAAGGGCACGGGGCGCGGGTCATCCTGCACGGCGCGATGTTCGACGACGCCTACGCCTTCGCCCGCGATCTCGAGCGCAAGGAAGGCTATGTCTTCGTCCACCCGTTCGACGACCCGCAGATCATAGCGGGCGCCGGGACTCTCGGCGTCGAGATGATCGAGGACGCTCCCGAGATCGACACCATCGTGGTGCCGATCGGCGGCGGCGGGCTGATGTCGGGTGTTGCGACCGCCGTTCGGGCGCTCAAGCCCTCAGTCGAGCTGATCGGAGTCGAGGCCGAGCTCTACCCTGCGATGAAGTGCGCGGTCGACGGCTGCTCCCTGCCACTTGGCGGCGACACTCTGGCGGAGGGGATTGCGGTCAAGGAGCCGGGCGAGATCACCTCCCGGATCCTCAAGGACCTGCTCGACGACATCGTCCTCGTGCCCGAGCGCGACATCGAAAAGGCGGTCGCGATGCTGGTCGGGATCGAGAAGACCGTGGTCGAAGGGGCGGGCGCCGCCGGGCTCGCCGCCTTGCTGTCCGACCCGGCACGCTACCGCGGCAAGAAGGTCGCGACCATCCTGTGCGGCGGCAACATCGACACGCATTTGCTCGCCAACGTCCTTGTCCGCGACCTCGTCCGACAGGGGCGAATCGCTCGGCTGCGGGTCGCCGCTCAGGACCAGCCCGGGGCGCTTGCCGCCATCACCTCCAAGTTCCACGAGGCCGGCGTCAACATCATCGAGATCAACCACAGCCGCATTTTCACCCGGCTTCCGGCCAAGGACACGGTCATCGAGGTCGAGTGCGAGGCACGTGACCCACGCGCAATCGACGACGTCGTCAAGCGCCTCGAATCGGCTGGATTCCAGGTGGAGCGAGCCTCTCTGGACTGAATTCCGGTCCGCTTTGCGACCTTCCCACTTCGGCACAGCGCGGGCGGTTAACCCTCTTTGCGGGCGCCCGACCCTTTTCAACTGCGTTTACCAGTCGCATAAAGTGTCCCGTAACCATTGCCGGGAGGGCGAGTCCGCTTGAGCGCACCATTCCGCTTTCCGAAGTTCTTCGTGACCAATCCGTCGCCGTGCCCCTATCTTCCGGGCAAGGTCGAGCGGAAGGTGTTCACGGAGCTGTCGGGCAGGCACGCGGGTGAGCTCAACGAGGCGCTAGGCCGCATCGGCTTCCGCCGAAGCCAGTCGGTCGCCTACCGCCCCAGCTGCATCGACTGCTCCGCCTGCGTCTCGGTCCGCGTGCTTGCCGCCGAGTTCACCGCCAGCGCCACCCAGCGCAAGCTGCTGCGCCGCCACGCCGACCTCGAGGTCACCGCGTGCAAGCCGTGGACCACCGAGGAGCAGTACGACCTCCTCCAGCGCTACCTCGAAGTGCGCCATCCCGGCGGCGGAATGGCCGAGATGGACGAGAGCGATTTCGCCGACATGGTCGAGCAGACGCCGGTAAGGACCTACGTCGTCGAGTATCGCGAGCCGTCGAAGGACGGCCGGCCGGGCCGC
>DASSPO010000115.1:0-8813 GCA_035699585.1 Bauldia sp. | reverse complement strand
CGCGCGGCGTCGCCGACGGCGCACCCGTCGTTGCCTCCCGTTCCGACGGGCCCTCGCGACGCCGCGCGTCCCGCCCATCCCGCAAGAAGAATTGACTCGCCGGGCACAATCCCGCATTGTCATATGTGAAACACAATCGGTTCATATTTGAACCAAAAGGGCCGGTGACTGCAGGCTTCGAAAGAGTGGCGGACGAGGAGGACGGGTTAAGGATGCCTGGTGACTCCCATCCTCGGGCCAGCGCAGAAACGGCAAGGCGCGGGGAGCCCGCGCCGTACGGGAGCGGGAGATGCGGGTCGGCCTGACTCTTGCCGGGGAGATGGTCAGCGAAGACGGCGCGCGCTTCGCGGCGCAGCTCGGCGTGAACGACGTCGTCGTCCACCTCACCGACTACGCCAGAGGCGGAGACCAAAGCGCCTATCTCAACGGTGAAGCGGCTGGGCCGGCCTACGGCGACTCGCGCTCGAACCGGCTCTGGACCTACGACGACTTCACCCGCCTTAACGCGATGCTCGCGTCATACGGCCTGCGCTGTGCGGCACTCGAAAACTTCGCGCCCAACTTCTGGAACGACATCCTCCTCGATGGGCCGAAAAAGCGCGAGCAGATGGACGATCTCAAGCGAGTCATCCGCGACGCGGGCCGGGCCGGCATTCCGATATTCGGCTACAACTTCTCGATCGCCGGCGTGTGGGGCTGGATGCGGAAGCCGATTGCCCGCGGCGGGGCGACGACCGTTGTCTTCGACATCGACGCCTTCGATGCCGACGCGCCGATCCCCGACGGCGTCGTCTGGAACATGCGCTACCGCGACGCCATACCAAACGCGACGCCGATCACGGTCTCCGATGCCGAGCTATGGGAGCGCTTCGCCTGGTTTCTGCGCGAGCTGGTCCCCGTCGCCGAGGAAGCCGGCGTCATGCTCGCCGCCCATCCCGACGACCCGCCTGCCGAGACGCTTCGCGGCACCGCGCGGCTGGTCAACACGCATGCGAAGTACGACAGGCTGATCGATCTCGTCGACAGCCCTGCCAATGGGCTCGAGTTCTGCATCGGTTCCCTTGCCGAAATGCCTGACGGCGACATCTACGAGACGACGCGCCACTTCGCGCGGCTCGGGAAGATCGCCTATGTCCATTTCCGCAACGTTGCCGGCAAGATGCCGCGCTACCGTGAGACCTTCGTCGACGACGGCGACGTCGACATGGCGGAGATCGTCAATATCTTGCGCGAGGAAAACTTCGACGGCGTAATGGTCCCCGACCACGTGCCGGAATTGGCGTGCCCGGCGCCGTGGCATGCCGGGCATGCGTATACCGTCGGTTACATGAAGGCGCTGGTCGCCCAT
The DNA here is from genome assembly GCA_035699585.1 of Bauldia sp. Taxonomy (GTDB): domain Bacteria; phylum Pseudomonadota; class Alphaproteobacteria; order Rhizobiales; family Kaistiaceae; genus Bauldia. The sequence continues at coordinate 7,465 of DASSPO010000115.1, read as the reverse complement.
TCCGGCTTGCCCGGGCCGTCGCGCCGGGCTCACACGCGGCCGGAGAAGCCGCAGCGCATCAAGGAGCACGCCACGCACTGAAGGGCCGATATGGGCCGGAATTCACAAGGTGAAGACAAGGGAGGATCAATATGAACGTTAATCCGAAGGCTGTCCTATTCGCCTCGACCATCGCGGCATTCGCCCTGGGTGGAGGCGTGGCGACGGCGGGCGAGATCCTGTGGTGGACGCCGAACTGGGGCGAGGCGCGCGCCAAGGAGCTCGCCGACAAGTTCATGGCGGCCAATCCCGGCATAACCGTCAAGATGGAGGTCACCGTCTCCGACGGCCTGCCGACGCGCATCCAGACCGCCCTCCGCTCAGGCTCGCCGCCGGACCTGATCGAAGCCCAGCACGGCTGGGTCGTTCCCTATGCGCAGGCCGGACTGCTCGCGCCGCTCGACGACGTGCTCGCCGCCCTCGGGGCCGACGACTTCGTACCGGCGTCGCTCAAGTACGACACGTGGGACGGCCACGTCTGGGGCATCCCCTACCGCATCGAGACGCACGGCGTCCTCTACAACAAGGGAGCCTTCAAGGCGGCGGGGCTCGACCCGGAGAAGCCGCCGGAGACCTGGAGCGAGCTTATCGAGGTCGCAACCAAGCTCACCGGCAAGGGCGCCAACGGACAGGACCAGTACGGCTTTGCGATCACAGGCGGCGGCGAGTTCGGCAACACGGTGTTCCGCTCCCTCCCCTTCATCTGGATGAACGGCGGGTCGATCATCTCCGACGACATGACAAAGGCGACCGTCAACGAGCCGGCGGCGGTCGAGGCGGTGACCTTCTACACCGACTTCCTCAAGAAGGGGCTATCGCCGCCCTCCACCCTGCAGAACGACGGAACCGCCAACCGGCGCCTGTTCATCGCCGAGACCGTGGCGATGTACCAGTCCGGCCAGTTCGACGTCGGCTCGATCCGCAAGGAGAACCCCAACATCGACATCGGCGTGATGATGATCCCGCATCCCGAGGGCAAGGAGACCGCCGCGATCCTCGGCGGGTGGAGCTTCATCGTGCCCAAGGACGCCCCCAACCCGGACGAGACGAAGAAGTTCATCGAGTTTCTCGCCCAGTCCGAGAACATGGGCTTCTTCACCGACACCTTCCCGGCGCGGGTTTCGGCGATGGAGATGGAGCGGTTCAAGGACCCGATCCTGACGGTGTTCAAGGCAATGCTGCCCCACGGGCGGACGCTGCCCCCGCACAAGAACTGGATCCCGATCACCCAGGCCTATTTCGACGGCGTGCAGTCGATTCTCCTCGGCGATGCGGAGCCGCAGGAAGCGATGGACATCGCCGCCGAGGAGATCCAGGCGCTGCTCGATCAGTAGGCGCGCGTTGCCGCCAGTCAACGACTGTCGGCCCTGCGAAGGCGCGGACCCGGCAACGGGACGCCATTTCGGTCAAAATGGCGTGGGTAGCCGGGGGCCGGCCTTCGCGGGGATGACAGAGGGAGTCCGGGAGCGGGCAGTGACCCCATGAACCAGAACCGCGGCATCCTGTTCGTGCTGCCCGCGATCATCGTGCTCGCGATCCTGATCGCCTATCCGATCTTCTACACGGGGCTGCTCAGCGTCACCGACGATGCCGGCGCCTTCGTCGGGCTCAAGAACTTCGAGGCGGTGGCGACGTCGCGGATCACGTCCACGGCGGTCAAGAACACCGCCTACTACGTGCTCGGCTCGATCTTCTTCCAGGTGATCCTAGGCACGATCGTCGGCATCCTGCTCAACCAGCGGTTCCGCGGCCGCGCCATCGTCCGCTCGCTGGCGCTGATCCCGTGGGTGGTGCCGGGCATCGTGGCGGCGACGACCTGGGCATGGATGTTCCACACCGAGTTCGGGATCATCAACTACATGCTCCAATCGGCGCACGTGATCGACGCGCCGGTCAGCTGGCTCACCGATCGCGACACGGTGATGCCGGCGCTGATCGCGATCAACTCGTGGAAGCTCTTCCCCTTCGTGGCGGTGATGGTGCTCGCCGGGCTGCAGACGGTGCCGAACGACCTCTACGAGGCGGCGCGGGTCGACGGCTGCGGCTTTCTCGGCGAGGTGCGCCACGTCATGCTGCCCTCGATCCGTCCGGTTCTGGTGGCGATCACCCTCCTCCTCCTGATCTGGGGGCTCAATGCGATCACCATCATCTACACGATCACCCGCGGCGGCCCGGCGAACCGGACGCTGATCACGCCGATCCAGATCTTCCGCACCGCCTTCGAGCTGTTCCAGTTCAACCAGGCCGCGGCGCTTTCGGTGATGTTCTTCCTCGTCACCATCGTGTTCGTGGCGATCTACATCCGCGTCTTCGGCGCATCGAGAACGGGGCAGGCCTCGTGAAGACCTCGCTCCTCGCCAAGCTCGTCATCGCCCTCGGCGCGGCGATCCTGCTCGCCGTCTGCGTCTTTCCCTTCGTGTGGATGGCGCTCTCCTCGGTCAAGACCCTCGGCGAGCTCTACACCGTGCCGCCGGTCTGGCTGCCCGAGGTATTCTCCCTCGAGAACTACCGGAAGGTGCTCTTCGAATCGAACGTGCCGCGCTATTTCCTCAACTCGGCGGTGATCTCGATCGGCGCCACGGCGCTCGCCCTCGGGCTCGCGATCTTCGCGAGCTACGGCCTCGCCAGGTTCCATTTCAAGGGCAAGGCCGCCTACCAGGCGGCGATCCTGCTCGGCCAGCTCCTGCCGACGGCGGCGATCATCGTCCCGCTTTTCGTGACGCTCCGCGTCCTCGGCCTGGTCAACACCTATCTCGGCCTGATCCTGGTCTACATGATCATCACGCTGCCGCTCAGCGTCTGGATGCTCACCAGCTACTTCAGGGCGATCCCGGTCGAGCTCGAGGAAGCGGCGATCATCGACGGCTGCTCGCGGCTCGGCGTCCTCTTCCGCATCACCCTCCCCCTCTCGGCGCCGGGAATCGTGGCGATCGTGGTCTACGCCTTCGTCACCACCTGGAACGAGTTCATCTTCGCGCTGGTGCTGGCGCAGGACTACCGGGTGAAGACGCTGCCCATCGGCATCGCCGAGTTCACCACCGAGTTCAACACCGACTGGGGCGCCGTGATGGCCGCCTCGCTGATCATGACGCTGCCGATCGCGATCCTGTTCTTCGCCATGCAGCGGATGTTCGTCGGCGGGCTCACCGCCGGCGCGGTGAAGGGATAACGGCGATGAAGGAACGCAACGGCATCCCGATGGTGGGCTTCGGCACGTCCGGCCTCGGCGACAAGGCGCACGAAGCGATCGCGACGGCACTCGAGGTCGGCTACCGCCACCTCGACACGGCGCAGAGCTACGGCACCGAGGAGGTGATCGGCCGCGTGCTCCGCGAAAGCGGGCTCAGGCGCGGCGACGTGTTCCTCACCACCAAGATCGCCGACGCCAACCTCGGCAAGGACCGCTTCATGCCGAGCCTCCGTCAGAGCCTAGACCGGCTCGACACCGACCATGTCGATCTGCTCCTCATCCATTGGCCGTCGCACCGCGACGCGGTGCCGCTCGCCGAATACATGACGACGCTCGCGCAAGCCAAGGCGGACGGTCTTGCCCGGCTGATCGGCGTTTCCAACTTCACGACCGCGCTCCTCGACAAGAGCCTTGCGCTTCTCGGCCCGGGATCGCTCGCAACCAACCAGGTCGAGATGCATCCGCATTTCCATAACCGGAAGGTCCGCGACTGGTGCGACGCGCATGGGGTCGCCGTGACCGCCTACATGCCACTCGGCCTCGGCCGCGTGCTCGGCGATCCGCGGCTTACGACGATCGCCGAACGGACGGGCATGTCGCCGGCGCAGGTGGCGCTCGTCTGGCTGCTCCAACAGGGGACCATCGTCATCCCCGCATCGAGAAGCCGCGCTCACTTGGAGGCAAACCTCAAGGCTGTCGAGCTCGCGCTCGGCGACTCCGACATGGCGGCAATGACCGGAACCGACCGGAACCACCGCATGATCAACCCGGCCAAGTCGCCGGCGTGGGATTGAGGATCGCAGGGGCTCCGATGCATCACGCGGGTCGATGGCAAGTCCGCTGAATGAGCGGGCTCGCGCAGGCACAAACCCGTGGTCACGGGCAGCTGACCGGCGCCCGCTGACACGCCAAAGCTCTGGACCGCATTGCCGGGGACGCGGAGGACGCCCTCGACTCACCGGAGATTCAAGCCCCGGCGGGGTCGACGTCCGTCGCGAATGACATCAAAACGATCAACCCCTATTCAGGGTTAGATCGGCGCCCGCTCCCCTGCCCTGATTTCACCGCCTCGATGCGCTTCCGCATGGCCCTGGCGCCGTCCGCATCGAGCGCGCCGAACTCCAGCGTGCAGCGCCATTCCCCGCCCGGGGCCAGCATGAGCACGTTGCCCTTGGCCTTCTCCGCCGTGTAGCCGTCGGGCTCGGCGGTAGCCGGCAGGACGATGCCGATCGCATCCTGGTCGCCGGTGCGGGTCGTCCAGCGGACGCCTTTCGGGAGCTCAGACGGCCGGTGGCGAACGAAGTCGGCGCCGCCGTCGGGATGGAGCTGCATCGTTTCGGCCCAGCCATCGGCGTCGGAGGGATAGGTCATCGTCATCACCAGCTCGGGATCGACGCGCCGGCCGATGGTCCGGTGAACGGCGGGGTCGGCGAGGACCTCGGCGAGCAGGCGCTTATGATCCTCCGTCGGCGCGAAGTTCGAGGGAAGCGCCGTTCGCACGTTGATATGGCCGAGGTCGTCGGGCACAGCGTCGACCAGCACGGCGCCGTCGACCGGCCGGAAGTTGATGTGGGCGAGGTACATGAGCTCCATCGGCTTCCGCATGAGGTTGCGGACGACGAACTCGACCCCGACATGGGAGTCGCCCCCGCGAAGCGTCAGCATCGGCGTTGCCGCATAGTTGTGAGCAAAGGCGACGGTGTGGCGATACTCGCCGGCAAGCGCCATGAAAGGCCGCCCGCCGTCCTCCCCGACGAGAAGCCGCGCGCTGAACGGCGCGTTCGGGATTTCGCCGTGGAGCGGATGGGTATCGCCGGCACCGGGATTGCCCATCGCGGTCATGCCGCAATGGATGAAGAAGGCGCCATAGGTCGAGAGATAGTCCGTGGTCGGGCGCGGCTCGGGAAACATCGAGCCCATGGTGAGCGAACGTCCGTGAAACACGGCATCCCAGATCTGCTGGCCCTGGAAAGGCAGGAGATCGATGTGACCGGCGCTGTTCCGGATACGAAGCCCGGCGACTCCGGTCGCGTAGCGGAAGGTCGCGGCCGTCATCTCGCCGTTGGTGACAAGGAGGCGTTCGGGTTCGCCGAAATGCTCGGGGCGAAGCTCGACTGTCGCAGTCGTCATGGCCGCTTCCCCGCGCCTCAGGTCTTGACCAGCTTGTGCCGGATGAACTTGGGCTCGAGGTAATCCTTGATGCCGAGTGAACCGCCCTCGCGCCCGTAGCCGGACTCCTTGATGCCGCCGAAGGGAATCTCCGCCGCGGCGAGCAGCATTTCGTTGATGCCCACCATGCCGGCCTCGATCCGCTCCGCCGTGCGCTGGGCGCGCTCGGCGTCGTTGGAGAAGACGTAGGAGGCAAGCCCGAAAGGCAGCGCATTGGCTCGCGCAATCACCTCGTCCTCGTCGGCGAAGGTGGTAAGCGGCGCGATCGGCGCGAAGGGTTCCTCGACCATGATCCGCGCGTCGTCCGGCACGTCGGCGATCACCGTCGGCTCGATGAAGTGGCCCTTGTTGAGATGGGCCGGACGACGCCCGCCATGGAGCAGACGCCCGCCCCTGTCGACCGCGTCCTTGACCAGCGACAGCGCACCCTCGACCGCACTGCCACGGATCATCGGCCCCATGGTGACGCCATCCTTGAGGCCGTCGCCGACGACGATCCCCCGGGCATAATCGACGAACGCCTCTTCGAACGGAGCCTTGATGCTCTCATGAACGTAGAAGCGCGTCGGCGATATGCAGACCTGGCCGGTGTTGCGGAACTTGGCCATCGCCGCCGCCTTGGCGCTCGCCCTGGGGTCGGCATCGCGGTGAACAATCACCGGCGCATGGCCGCCAAGCTCCATCGAGGCGCGCTTGACCCCCTCGGCACACTGGGCGAGCACCTTCTTGCCCACCGCGACCGAGCCGGTGAGCGAGACCTTGCGGATTGCCGGCACGGCGATCAGCTCCGCGGCGAGCTTCGATGACGGGCCGGTGATGACCGTGACGACACCGGGCGGCGCGCCCGCATCGACCAGTGCCTCGGCAATCTTGAAGCACGAGCCGGGCGCCTCGGACGCCGGGCGAGCGATGATGGAACAGCCGGCGGCGAGGGCCGCGGCGATCTTCCGCGAGGGAAGCAGCGCCGGGAAGTTCCAAGCCGACAGCGACAGGCAGACCCCAACCGGCTGGTAGATGACGCTGAGCCGCTGATCGGGGGTGCGCGCCGGGATGAGCTGGCCATAGACCCGCTTCGCCTCCTCGGCGTACCACTCGAACTGATCCGCCGCGGCATTGGTCTCGCCGCGGGCCTCGACCAGCGGCTTGCCGGTCTCGGTGCTCATCACCCGCGCAATCTCCTCATTACGCTCGCGGATGAGATCGGCGGCCTTCCGCATGATCCTGGCCCGGTCCCAGGCCGGCATTGCCTTCCAGGCGGCGAAGCCGCGCTCGGCGCTCGCCACCACCTCGGCGACATCACCGCTGTCGGCTGACGGCACCGTGCCGATTTCCTCCTCGGTGGCGGGCGAGTAGACGGGCATGGTCTTGCCGGAAACGGCAGGCCGCCATGCATTGTCGATCAGCAGGCCGAACTTCTCGTACATGGCGGACGCCTCTTCTTCGCAGGAAACGGGTTGCCGGTGGTGGTAGCCCTGCGCCGCCCGCCGGGCAAGACAGCCCATGCGGGAGAACGATCAGGCGCACCGGCCGTCAAGCGGCGTTGCCGTGTCGACACGCATTGCAGGGGAACGCGGTTCGACGAAGAGGCGGAGGCGCTTCGACCACCCGGGCGTGATAAACGCCGCAAGGGGGGCGCCACGGCCGCCAGGCGCGACGCCTTGGTCTCCCGCGCCGACGGTCAGCATCGGCGGAAAGCGGGGGCTTGCCGACCTCATTCCCGGCACGGCCGGGGCGGCGGGATGTTTCGGCGACCACACAACATGCGAAGGGGCGAGGCCCTGAAAAGACTTCTTTGCGGACATACCGCGATCCGCTAGCCTAGCCATAGGTTGTACCGAAGAGACGGACATATCGTAACGGGTCCTGCCCTTTCAGTGCGGACAGGGCCGAAAGCACGGTGGCAACCGCCCGGGGGGAAGCAGCTCAGCTTGCTGAGCGCCCCAATCAAGAGAGCGGCGTCGACGCGGAGAGGTCCTCTTCCGCGAAGGTAAAGTATTTATTCAATTTTCTCTTCCGAATCTGCAATCGATACCCAGTACATCGTAGTAAATACATCGTTGAATCTAA
>DASSPO010000114.1:0-3472 GCA_035699585.1 Bauldia sp. | reverse complement strand
CAGCTACGTTGTTAACTGTGGTCGATGCCATCCGCCGGCATGCGCTTCCCATATGCTTTCCAGTCCGTGTGTTTGGGAAACACTGTTAGCAATCGCTCTCTGTAAATCATTGAAAAGGTTGGTGGGTGTAACAGGGCTCGAACCTGTGACCCGCTGATTAAGAGTCAGCTGCTCTACCAACTGAGCTATACACCCTTGCACCGGTCGGCGGCCGTTTTAGAAGGCCGGGCCGGTCCTGTCCAGCGCCTGTTTATATAGGCAGTGCCTCATGCTCTTGCAGAGCGGAATATCTCGATATGGGCGCCCTTGACCGCGATCTTGCCTTCCTTGGCGAGCGACCGAAGCTGCTTGTTCACCGCCTCGCGGCTCGCCCCGAGCATCTGGGCGAGGGTTCCTTGCGTGAGCTCCATGTCGACGATCGACACGTCCTCCTCGACCCGGCCGTGGATCACGGCAAGGTGGCGAAGGAGCACCAGGAGCCGGTGGCGGAGGTCGTGGAAGATCGCCTGATCGACCTGGGCATTGGCGGCGCGGAGTCGCTCGCAAAGCATGAGGATGATCGCCCGCGCGAGCTTGGGCGAGCTGTCGACCAGCGACATGAACGGCTCGCGGGGGATGAAGATCAGTTTCGTGTCGGTGAGCGCCGCCGCGCCAGCGCTCCGCGGCAGCCCGTCGAGGAGGCCCATCTCGCCGATCACCTCGCCGTCCTCGAGGAGGTTGATCGTCGCCTCGCGGGTGTCCTCGGCCGTTAGGTAGATGCGGATGATGCCGGAGACGACGATATAGAGGCCGTCGGACTCGTCGCCCTGCTCGAAGAGCCCTTGACCGGCGGCGAGCGTCGATTCGCGCGCGATTCCGGCGAGACGCCGGAGATCGTCGGGGTCGAGCCCGCTGAACAGCATCGTCTTGCCGATCGCCGCGGAAAGGTCGGTCCCTGGCACGCGGAAACGTCCTCCTCAACCACCGCCCGCAACGGGAGGGCGGTTTCCTTCCCAGTTAGCACCTCCACTCCCGGAAGGCGACCCCTTTGCAGAAAAACCTCCGGCAGAGCATAGGCTTGGCGCCATGGTTCCGCGCCAGGGATTGCAAAGCGTCGCCGTTGTCGGCTGTGGCATTGCCGGCATGTCGGCGGCTCTTTTCCTCGCCCGCGCCGGCCACCGGGTCGAGCTGTTCGAGCGTTTCGGCACGCGGCATCCGGTCGGCTCCGGCCTCCTCCTCCAGCCGCCCGGCCTGGCCGTCCTCGACCGCCTCGGCCTCGGCGAGCGCATCCGCACCCTCGGGGCGCGGATCGACCGGCTGTTCGGCCTGACTTCTCCCGGCGGTCGGCGCATCCTCGACGTGGGATACGGGACGATCGGCGCCGGCCAGCACGGCATCGGCATCCACCGGGCGAGCCTGTTTTCGTCGCTGCACGGCGCCGTCGCCGCGGCCGGGATTCCGATCACCACGGGCACGACGGTTGTCGGCATCGGACGGGCGGCCGGCGGCCGGCCGGTCCTGGTCGATTCCAGCGGGCGCCGCCACGGCCCCTTCGATCTGGCGGTGGACGCCTCCGGCGCACGCTCGGCACTCCGCGCGCAGGTCGGCTGGAGGAAGCCGGTCCATGCCTTCGGCTTCGGCGCGCTGTGGACCACGGTGCCGGTCTCCGGTACCGCCTTCGATTCGGCGATCCTCGCCCAGCGCTATGTCGGGGCGCGGCGGATGGTGGGCGTGATGCCGATCGGGGCGGCACCGGGCGCGACCGGGCCCCACGCCGCCTTCTTCTGGAGCCTCCGCTCGGACGGCGTCGAGGCGTGGCGAACCGCCGGCCTCGCGAAATGGAAGGACGAGCTCGCCGCCATCTGGCCGGAAGCCGCCCGCCTGATCGAGGGCGTCGACCACCCCGACCGCATGGTGCCGGCGACCTACGTCCACGCCACGGTCCGCCGCCCGGTCGCGCACCGTTTGGCGCTGATCGGCGACGCCGCCCACGCCACCAGCCCCCAGCTCGGCCAGGGCGCCAACATGGGCCTTCTCGACGCCGCCGCGCTCGCCGCCATGCTCGAGGCCCACGCCGACCTCGACGCGGCTCTCGCCGCCTACGCGGCCGTCCGCCGGCGTCATGTCCGGTTCTACCAGGCAGCCAGTTGGTGGCTCACCCCGATGTTTCAGTCCGAGCGCCGATTCCCCGCCTTCCTCCGCGATCTGGCTTTCCCGCTTGCTCGCACCCTTCCCTACTTCCGGCGCGACATCGCCTACGGATTCGCCGGTCTCAAGGCATCGCTCTTCGGGCGTCTCCCCCCGCCCGACTGTCGGTGACGACGACTTCCGGTTGGCACGACAGTCGAAGTATGTTAATGCAAATCATTCGCATTCTCAGCAGGCGGTGGTTGCCTTGATCCGGTCTCCCAGGATTTCCCGACGTGCGGCGCTCGGCGCCGCCGCGGCGCTTGGCCTGGGAGCACCGCGGGCGATCCGCGCCGCGGCGGCGGAAGAGCACGCCATGCACGGCCACGGCGACAATCGGGTCGTCGGCCGGGTGGATCACGAGCGCAACGGGTTCGATCCCACCGCGATCGCGACGGACTTCGACTACGGCAAAGTCACGGTCGACGAGGCCGGCCGGACTGTCCGCGAGTGGATCGTCACCGCCGTCGATCGCGAGATCGAGATCGCGCCGGGCGTGTTCTTTCCGGCCTGGACCTACAACGGTCGCGTGCCCGGCCCTACGCTCCGCGCCGTCGAAGGGGAACGGCTGCGCATCATCTTCCAGAACGGAGCCTCGCACCCGCACTCGATGCATTTCCACGGCATCCATGCCGCGCGCATGGACGGGGTGCCGGGAGCCGGCTTGATCGATCCCGGCGAGGACTTCACCTACGAATTTGAAGCGCGCCCCTTCGGCTGCCACCTCTATCATTGCCACGCGCTGCCGCTCAAACGGCACATCGCCAAGGGCATGTACGGCGCCTTCATCGTCGATCCCGATCCCGATCGCCATCCGGAGGAGCGCGCCGCCGCCCTGTCGCGCCGGCACGGCACGCCCGAAAACGCCGGTTGGCAGGAGTTCGTCCTGGTGATGAACGCCTTCGATACGAACTTCGACGACGAGAACGAATTCTACGCCGTCAACTCCATCCCCTTCGCCTATCTCGATGCGCCGCTCCGCATCGAGCGGTCGCGGCCGGTGCGCATCTATCTCGTCAACGTCACCGAGTTCGATCCGGTCAACTCGTTCCACCTCCACGCCAATTTCTTCCACTACTACGATCACGGCACGACGCTTACCCCGACCTACCGCACCATCGACACCGTGATGCAGTGCCAGGCCCAGCGCGGCATCCTTGAATTTTCTTTCGAGGGCTTCGAGCCCGGCCTCTACATGTTCCATGCCCACCAGTCCGAGTTCACCGAGCTCGGCTGGATGAGTCACTTCGAGGTCGTGTGATGGCGCGCGGGATCTGGCTCGTCGTTCCGCTGGTCCTGCTTGCCG
>DASSPO010000113.1:0-15683 GCA_035699585.1 Bauldia sp. | reverse complement strand
ATCCCGTCTACTCCAGGCAGGAGAAGGTCCGGATCGATGTCTTGAGGCGTTTCGGCTTCTACTCGACCGAGTCCAATGGACACCTGTCCGAGTATCTCCCCTGGTACCGCAAGCGGCCGGGCGAGATTTCCCGCTGGATCGACATGTCGGACTGGATTCACGGGGAAACCGGCGGCTATCTCCGCCATTGCACGGAGCGGAACGCAGCCTACGAGGCGGAGTTTTCGCGAATTGTCGAGGAGGCCGGTCGTCCGATCGACCCGGCCAAGCGCTCGACCGAGCACGCAAGCTACATCATCGAGGCGATCGAGACCGGACGCCCCTATCGCGGCCACTTCAACGTCCGCAACGACGGCGTGATCGTCAATCTGCCGGCCGATGCGATAGTCGAATCACCGGGCTACGTCGACCGCTTCGGCATCAACATGGCGGCCGGAATTGTGCTTCCCGAGGCATGTGCCGCGACCTGCATCGCCTCCATCAACGTCCAGCGCATGTCGGTCCACGCCGCCATCACTGGCGATGTCGATCTCCTGAAGCTGGCGGTTCTTCACGATCCCCTGGTCGGCGCCATTTGCACGCCCGAGGAGGTCTGGCAGATGGTCGACGAGATGCTCGTGGCGCAGGCAACCTGGCTGCCCCAGTACGCGCATGCCATCGGATCAGCCAGGGCGAGGCTTGAAAGGAAGACGGTTCCGACGCGCGACTGGCAGGGCGCGGCTCGACGTCCCGCCACCGCCGTGGAAGCGCAGCAAGCCGAGTCTCAAAACGACGCGGCGCATCCGCCGGCCGCCGCCGCGGAATGAGCGGTTCCGGCGCGGGCGGCACGAGGCCGCAACCGGAAACAGACCGGGAGGGGCCGGCGACAATGAACCTCGAAGCTTTCGGGGAATCGAAGCCCGGAAGCAGGTGCAACTGGGAGGAAACATGAGGAGACACATCAAAGCCCTTACCGGGGCAAGCATGCTCGTCGGCGTTTCGATTGCCGCCGCGCAAGCGCAGACCGTGCCGCCCGACCCGCCGAAATTCGAGGCGCAGCAGGCGCCGGTCTTTGTCGGCATCGACGATATCCTCGAGTTCAGGGCGCTGCCCCAGTACAGCGAGCCCGCCTGGGTCACGGAGAAATACGTCAAGACCGGTCAGCTTCCGCCGGTCGCCGAGCGGCTGCCCAAGGAGCCGATGGTCTACAAGGCCGCGAACATGCCCGACGGTATCGGCGTCTACGGGGACACCATGCGCCACGTGATCGGCGGGCGGCCGCAGGGCTGGAACTTCCTCGCCGGCAACAACCAGGGTTGGGGCGGCATCGACATCGGCATGTACGAATGCCTGACGCGGACAGGCCCGTTGTTCATGATCAAGGCCGAAGAGCTTCAGCCGATGCCCAATCTGGCCAAGAGCTGGGAATGGTCGGAGGACGGCCACCAGCTGACCATGCATCTCGTCGAGGGGGTGAAGTGGTCGGACGGCGTGCCCTTCACCTCTGCCGACGTCATGTTCCTGTGGGAGGACAACATCCTCGATCCGAACGTCACGCCGGCCGTCGGAACCACTGCCGAGACCTTCGGCGAAGGCACGAAACTCGAGGCGATCGACGACTACACCATCCGGTGGACCTTCAAGGAACCGTTCGCCACGCAGTACCTCTACCAGATGGCCTACGGCAACATGTGCCCGAACCCGGCGCACATCCTCAAGGAGCACCACCCGAAGTACAATCCGGATGCGACCTACGAGACCTACAAGAACTTCCCGCCGCCGGAATACATGAACTACCCGGTGCTCGGCGCCTGGGTGGTGACCGGCTATCGGCCCGACGACATCGTCATCATGCGCCGCAACCCTTACTACTGGAAGGTGGACGAGGCGGGTAACCAGCTGCCCTATCTCGACGAGATGCACTACAAGCTCTCGACCTGGGCCGATCGCGACGTCCAGGCAGTGGCCGGCAGCGGCGACTTCTCGAACCTCGAACAGCCGGAGAACTACGTCGAGTCGCTCAAGCGGGCGGCAGCGCCGGATTCGCCCGCCCGTCTTGCCTTCGGTGCCCGCACGATCGCCTACACCATGTACCCGAACCTCTCGGGCAACGGCTGGGGCGACCCGGACGAGCGCGGACAGGCGGTGCGCGAGCTCAACCGGAACCTCGACTTCCGGAGGGGCGTGACCCGGGCGATCGACCGGCAGCAGCTCGGCGAGGCACTGGTGAAGGGGCCATTCACGACCCCCTACCCGGGCGGCCTCTACGCGGAGACCTCGTTCTACGACAAGAACTCGACCGTCTACTTCCCGTACGACCCGGAGGCCGCCAAGGCGGACCTGGAGAAGGCGGGACTGTCGGATACCGACGGCGACGGCTTCTACAACTTCCCGGAAGGCGTCGCGGGCGGCGGTAACGTCGAGATCACGATGCTGATCAACGGCGACTACCAGACCGACAAGACCATCGGCGAGACCATCGTCGCGATGATGGAGCGGGTCGGCCTGCGGGTGATCCCGAACATCGTCGACGGTACGACGCGGGACTCTCTCGCCCTTTCGGGCAAGTTCGACTGGAACATGACCCGCATCAATTCTGCGGAACTGTCGACCGTGGTGCAAAACACCGTGGCACTCGCCCCGACCGGTCCGCAGATCGCCGTCGGCCACCGCGCCGGCACCGACGGCACGCTCGACCTCCTGCCCTTCGAGCAGGAAATGGTGAAGATCGTCAATGCATTCGTCACCTCGAAGGATCCGAAGGAGCAGGTCGAGCTGATGAAGCAGTACCAGAAGGTCTACACCGACAATGTCTACGCCATCGGGCTGACGCAGTATCCCGGGGCGTTGATCATCAACAAGCGCTTCGCGAACATCCCTCCGGGGGCGCCGATCTACATGTATAACTGGGCGGAGGACAACATCATCCGCGAGCGGGTCTACGTGCCCTCCGACAAGCAGCGTCCGGAGTATCAGCTGCAACCCGAGACGTTGCCCGGCGCGCCCGGCTGACGGATGGCGAAGTCGACGCAAACCGGCAAGGGGGCGTATGCTCCCTTGCCCCTTTAGCAGCGGAGCCGAAAGCCATGCTGCGTTTCCTGGCGAAGCGCATCCTTGCGGCAATCCCGGTCCTGCTGATCCTGAGCGTGGTCACGTTCGCCATCATCCACGCTCGACCGGGCGATTACGGCGACTATGTCTACGGCATGCTCACCGCACGCGGCGTCTCCACCGTAGAGGCCCAGCGCGTGGCGGAGGCCGCCCGCGAGCAATACGGCCTCAACGACTCCCTTCCGGTCCAGTATGTGCGCTGGATCACCGGCATCGTAACCCGCGGCGACTTCGGCTACAGCTTCTACTACAACCGCCCCGTGGGAGACGTGGTCGCCGAGCGCCTGCCGCGTACCATCGCGCTGGCCCTTACCTGCCACATTCTGGCGACGCTCTTCGGGATCACCCTCGGCATCGTTGCCGCGACGCGACAATACAGCTGGGCCGACACGGCACTGTCGTTCATGTCGTTCATCGGCATGACCGTGCCGAGATTCCTGCTCGCGATCATCATCCTCTACATCCTTGCCTTCAAACTCGACGCGCAGAACTTCGGCACCTTCTTCTCGGCCCAGTATGGCGGGGCACCCTGGTCGTGGGCCAAGTTCCTCGACCTCCTCCAGCACGTCTGGCCGGTGATCTTCATCGCCACTTTCGGCGGGCTTGCCTACAACATGAGGGTGATGCGGGCGAACCTGCTCGACACGCTAAACGCCCAGTACGTCGAGACGGCGCGGGCGAAGGGCCTGCCCGAATCGTCGGTGATCCTGCGTCACGCCGTCCCGAACGCGCTCCATCCCCTGGTCGCCTACCAGGGCGTCGCGCTCCCCTACCTGCTGACCGGCGAGATCGAGGTGGCGATCGTCTTTTCGCTCGCGACCGTCGGGCCGGCGATCGTCGGGTCGATGGCCGCCGGCGACGTTTACGTGACGGCGACGTTCATGCTCGTGCTCGCGGCAACCCTGATCCTCGGCAACATCATTGCCGACATTCTCCTTGCCGTTCTTGATCCGCGCGTGCGCCTGGCGGGAGCCAGGCAATGACCGAGCTGCGCATACCCGACCGGACGGCAATAGCGCCTGCCGCGACGCAGCCGGCTCAGGCCCCCGGCCGCCTTGCTCACGGCAACGAAGGCTACTTCCACCTCGTCTGGCGCAGGTTCCGCCGCTCGATCAGCGGCATGATCGGGCTCATTCTGGTTTCGGCACTGATCGTCATGTCGATCTTCGCCGACTTCTTCGCGCCGGTGAACCCGAAGAGCTCCTATCTCGGGTTCTCGCCTCCCGACTCGATCAGCTTCACCGCGCCCGACGGCTCGTTTTCGATCCGTCCACGCGTCTATCCCACCATCGAAACCGGCGAGCTCGATCCCATCACCTTCCAGCCGCTGACCGGCCCCGACTACGACAATCCGATCGAGCTCGGGTTCTTCGTCAAAGGCTATCCCTACCGGCTCTTCGGACTGGTCCCCACCGAGCTGCACTTCTTCGGCGCGGTCGACGGCCGGCCGGTGCACTTCCTCGGCACCGACAAGCTCGGGCGCGACATTCTCTCCCGCGCCATCGTCGGATCGCGCATATCGCTGACCATTGCGTTGATCGTGGTGACGATCACCACCATCGTCGGCACCACCATCGGCATCACGTCGGGGTATCTCGGCGGCCGTCTGGACTCCTGGCTCCAGCGCTTTGTCGATATCGTCCTCGCCTTCCCGCAGCTTCCGCTCTACCTGGCCCTAACGACGTTGATCCCGATCACCGCGCCGTCGAATGTGTTCATAGCCTTCGTCATCGCGGTCCTGGCGGCGCTCGGCTGGGCGCAGCTCTCGCGCGAGGTGCGCGGCAAGACCCTGGCGCTGGCGCGCATAGAATATGTGCGGGCGGCGATGGCGGTCGGCGCCGGCGACGGGCGCATCATCTTTCGCCACATCCTGCCCAACGTGCTCTCCCACGTCATCGTCGCCGTCACTATCGCGATTCCCTCGGTGGTTCTGCTGGAGTCGTTCCTCGGCTTCCTCGGGTTCGCCGTGAAGCCGCCGCTCATCTCGTGGGGCCTCATGCTGCAGGACACCGGCACGTTCTCGGTGATCGGCTCCTATCCGTGGATTCTTTCTCCGGTCGCGTTCGTCCTGATCACGGTGTTCGCGTTCAACGCCCTCGGCGACGGGCTGCGCGATGCGGTAGACCCCTATTGAGGCCGGCGATGAGCACGGACCTCAGCCACCTCTCCCCCGCCGAACGCACGGATCGCGACACACACGGTCGCGAGCTGATCCTCGACGTCCGCAACGTCGGTGTCAGCTTCAAGGTCGAAGGCGGGACGGTCGAGGCCGTCCGCGACGTCTCCTTCCAGCTCCATCGCGGTGAGACGATCGGAATCGTCGGGGAGTCGGGTTCGGGCAAGTCGGTGACCGCGCGCACGGTCATGGGGCTTCTGCCGAGGCGGGCAACCGTCAGGCCGGGCGCACGGATCGTCTTCGACGGCGAGGACGTCCTGGCATGGAGCGAGGTCCGCAAGCGAAAGCTCCGCGGCAACCGCATCTCGATGATCTTCCAGGAGCCGATGTCGTCGCTTAATCCGGTCTACACGGTCGGAGCGCAGATCGCCGAGATCATTCTCCTCCACAGCAAGGTCGGCAGGCGCGAGGCGATGGCCCGCGCCCGCGCGCTGCTCGAGGAGGTCCACATTCCCGAGCCGGAGGCCCGACTGCGGCAGTATCCGCACCAGCTCTCCGGCGGACAGCGCCAGAGGGTGATGATCGCCATGGCGCTCGCCAACCGGCCCGACATCCTGATTGCCGACGAACCGACCACGGCGCTCGACGTCACCGTCCAGGCCCAGATCCTGAACTTGATCAAGGAGTTGCAGGCCAAGCACGGAATGGCGGTGGTTCTCATCACCCACGACCTCACCATCGTCCGCAACTTCACGCATTACGTCTATGTGATGAAGAACGGCGAGGTGAAGGAGCACAATCTCACCGAAGAACTGTTCACGCGGCCGCGCCATCCCTACACCCAGCATCTGCTCGCATCCGAGCCAAAGGGCATCGCCAGACCGTTGGCGGAAGACAGTCCGGTGATCCTCGAAGGGCGCAATGTCCGCGTCGCCTACACGCTTCGGCGCGGGGGGATGTTTCGCCCCGACTTCTTCGATCTCGTGGCGGTCGACAACCTCGATCTACGCCTGCGCCGCCATGAGACCCTCGGCCTGGTCGGGGAGTCGGGGTCGGGCAAGACCACCTTCGGCCAGGCGCTCATCCGCCTGATCACGCACGGCAGCGGCGAGATCAATTTCGCCGGCGAGGCGATCCAGAACAAGACGCGTCGCGAGATGCGGCCGCTCCGCTCGCGCATGCAGATCGTCTTCCAGGACCCGTTCGCCTCGCTCAATCCGCGGATGTCGATCCGGCAGATCGTCGAGGAGGGACTGATCGTCAATCGCATCGGCGACGGGGCAAAGGATCGACTCGAGCGCGTCAAGCAGGCGCTCCGCGATGCCGGGCTCCCCGACAACATCCTGTCGCGCTTCCCGCACGAGTTCTCGGGCGGACAGCGGCAGCGCATCGCCATCGCCCGTGCCATCGCGCTCGAGCCCGAGTTCATCCTGCTCGATGAGCCGACTTCGGCGCTCGATCTTTCGGTGCAGGCGCAGATCGTTGAGCTGCTTCGCAAGCTGCAGCACGAGCGCGGCCTGAGCTACCTGTTCATCTCGCACGACCTCAAGGTTGTCCGCGCGCTCTGCCACCGGGTCATGGTCATGCAGCATGGCAAGGTGGTGGAGGAAGGACCGGTGGCGGACGTCCTCACCAATCCCAAGACGCCCTACACCGAGCGGCTGGTGCGGGCGGCCTTCGACATAGCCGCCTGACCTCGCGTTCCGCAACGGAGAAGACCTAAGTGGCATCCCATCCCAAGATCACGTTCATCGGAGCCGGCTCGACGGTGTTCATGAAGAACATCGTGGGCGACGTGCTGCAGCGCCCGGCGCTGGCCGGAGCGGAGCTCCGGCTGATGGACATCGACGAACAGCGGCTTGCCGAGTCGGCGATCGTGGCCAACAAGCTGGTCGACACGCTCGGCGTATCGGCGCGCGTGAAAACCTTCACCAACCGGCGCGCCAGTCTCGATGGTGCCGACTTCGTCGTCGTCGCCTTCCAGATCGGCGGCTACGAGCCCTGCACGGTGACCGACTTCGAGGTCCCCAAGCGTTACGGGCTCCGCCAGACGATCGCCGACACGCTCGGCGTCGGCGGCATCATGCGGGGCTTGCGGACGGTGCCGCATCTCTGGGCGATCTGCGACGACATGGTGGGAGTCTGCCCGGATGCGATCCTGCTTCAGTATGTGAATCCGATGGCGATCAACACCTGGGCGATCACGGCCAGATATCCGGCCGTGCGCCAGGTCGGCCTGTGCCACTCCGTGCAGGGCACCGCTCATGAGCTCGCCCATGATCTCGACATCCCCTACGAGAGGATCCGCTACCGCGCCGCCGGCATCAACCACATGGCCTTTTTCCTCCAGTTCGAGGAGGCGATGGCGGATGGGACCTGGCGCGATCTCTACCCGGATCTGGTCCGCGCCTATCGTGAGGGCCGTGCCCCCAAACCCGGCTGGAATCCGCGGTGCCCGAACAAAGTACGCTACGAAATGCTCACGCGCCTCGGCTACTTCGTCACCGAGAGTTCGGAGCACTTCGCCGAGTACACGCCTTGGTTCATCAAGCGCGATCGTCCCGATCTCATCGAAAGGTTCGGCATTCCGCTCGACGAGTACCCCAAGCGCTGCGTCGAGCAGATGGCTCGCTGGAAAACCCAGGCCGACGAGTATCGCCGCGCCAATGCCATCGAGGTCAAGGCCAGCCGCGAATATGCCTCGTCTATCATGAATTCCGTGTGGACCGGCGAGCCGTCGGTGATCTACGGCAACGTGAGAAACAACGGCGTCATCACATCACTGCCCGCTGACGCCGCGGTCGAGGTTCCCTGCCTCGTCGACCGCAACGGCATCCAGCCGACCTTCATCGGCGACCTCCCCCCGCAGCTCACCGCCCTCATCCGCACCAATCTCAACGTCCAGGAGCTCACCGTCCGCGCGATGCTGACGGAGAACCGCGAGCACATCTACCACGCCGCGATGATGGACCCGCATACGGCGGCCGAGCTCGATCTCGACCAGATCTGGTCGCTGGTCGACGAACTCATCGCCGCCCACGGCGACTGGCTGCCGCGCTGGGTGCACGGCGGCGCCGAGCGGCGGCGCGTGGCGTGAGCCGGTCGCGGCTAGGCGAGCAATGACGCGGTGGCCGAGGTAGCGAAGACGGCAGCGAATGCGGCGAGGACGATCGCGCTCGCGCGTGCCACGCGCCGTTCCGTGACGTGAGCACGCGCCGAGGTCCCGACCGTCGCACCGAGTGCGATCCACGCGGTTCCGGTGACCCCGACGATGAGCATGAACATCGCGAGCGCCGGCAGGACGCCAAGCTCCCGCACCGGGGGAAAGACGGCGAAGGCGAGGATGAACGCCTTCGGGTTGAGTAGCGTGACGACGAACACGTCGCCAAGACGGACCGGCGGCCTTGCCGCTTCGGCCGCTTTGGGCGCGGCACCCGTCCGCCAAAGGCGAACGGCGAGAAACAGGAGATACGCCGCCGCCGCGGCCTTGGCGACCTCGATCGCCGCCGGATAGCCGACGAGCAGCGGCGCCACGACGAACATCAGGCAACCGAGCGCCAGAAGATACCCGGCGAGTTCGCCGGCGAGGAGATGGAGCGCCCCGCGCATTCCAACCGACGCGCCCGCCGCCGCAAGCAGCGTGTTGGTCGGCCCGGGCGCTCCGAGCAGCGCCAGCACCGCCAGGGCGAAAGCGGCGAAGTCGGTCATGGATGCCCGGAGGAAGCCGCCTCGCGCAACATCTCACCGGCCTTCCCGCACGTAAGCCAGAAACTCGGCATGGCCCATCGCCTTGGTCGCCGCCTGCTTGTACTCCTTGACCAGGCTGTCGACGGTCTTTCGCGCGAAGGCGCGCACGCTGGGTACGCGCGCCATCTCCGCCTTGGCCACCTCCGGGTCGAGAATCCCCAGTCCGTCCAGTACCGGGTAATAGAGCTGGGTCTCGATATGCGGCAGGCCGTCGAGGAAATCGACGAAGTGCTCGCGCTTCGGCATCTCCTTGCGCCAGTACTCGAGGCGGGCCTTCGTCTCCGGATGCAGCCGATGGGCGCGCACCTCGCGCCAGAACGGCGTGTCGTCGCGCTCGGTCATGTAGTGCATGTTGACGAAGGTGCGGAAATCGTCGACCTGCCGCCCCACCCGCGCGTTGTAGTCGGCGCGGTCGGCCTCGGTCATCTTCGAGGGATGTTTCAGGAAGCGCGAGCCGAACAGCATCATCTGGACGATGGTGCCGTGGATCGACGTCGATTCCAGCGGTTCCAGGAACGACGACGACAGGCCCACTGCGAGGCAGTTCCCGATCCATGGCCTCTCCAGCCGACCGATCTGGAAGCGAATGTCCGAGCGCACCTCTATTTCGCGCCCGAGCAGCCGTTCGACCTCGAGCTTCGCCTCTTCAGGCGTCCGGAACTCGTCGGAATAGACATATCCGCAGCCGTAGCGCGTCTGGGTCGGGATCTGCCAGATCCAGCCCGCTTCCTGCGCCCAGGCGTGGGTGTAGTTGTTGATCTCCTCTCCTTCCTTGATGTCGAGCCAGAAGGGCAGCGCCCGATTGACCGGAAGCTCCTTCTGATAGGAAACCCAGGGAGCCTTCAGCTCCTGCACGATAATGCGCTTCCGGAAGCCGGTGGCGTCGACGAAGAAATCGGCCGGGAGCCGTTCGCCGGTGTCGAAAACCAGTGCCGAGACATCGCCGGTCTCGGAATGGCGCTCGACGCCGGCGACCACCGCATCGACGATCTCGACCCCCTTCGATTTCCGCTTCAGGAACTGGCCGAGCAGGGCCTGGTCGAAATGGAAAGCATGGTGGAAGGGCCCGAGCGGGATCAACGATCCGTCAGGCTTCCGGGCGTAGGGCGACTTGCGTCGTTCGAGCAGCGGGCCGAAAAGGTGCATGTCCTGCACCTTCCGGCCGGCGGCGATGCAATAGATGTTGAGGTAGTCGGACATGGCGCCCGCCGGCGGCGCGACCACCTGGTGCGGATCGTCGATCGGACCGTAATACACATAGCCTTTTCGCCGCCAGTTGTTGTGCCGGATGCCGAGCTTGAACGTGGCGCCGGTTTCGCGGAAGAACTCGAATTCGTCGATCTTGAAGTACTGAAAGAAGACGCGAAGCGCCGCGGTCGAGGCTTCGCCGACGCCGACCGTCGGGATCTTGGAGGACTCGACCACCGAGATTTTGAGGTCGAGCCCGGCGCGCCGCGCGCTGTCCTGGATGATGAACGCCGTCAGCCAGCCCGCGGTCCCCCCGCCGACGATGACGAAATGGCTGGTCTGCATGCTCTTCCCCGACAAGGGCCACGCGGTCGCCGCCTGCCGCCGCATTCCTCGGAGAGGTTCTGTCTCCGCCGGAGATCCGCCACGGCAGGTCGCAAGACAACGTCACGTTCCGATCACGGTCAACCCCGCCGCCTGCGCCCTCCCCACCCTCGCCACAATGCCCCGTGTCCGACGCCCCTGCGGAGAAGCGATCAGTAGGCGACCTCGATGACGGCATGACCGCGAAGCTCCGGTACGGAGAACCGGGTTCGACCGCCGCGAGTCGTGAACGCGAGCTTTCTTCCCTCCGGCACCACGCGCACCGACTTGGGTTTCCGGGTCGTCGCCAGGCTCACCTCGATGTCTCGTAGCGTCACCAGCTCCTGGATCGGCTGGACCTGCTCGCCGCGGACGACGCCGCGCAGTACCGGCGTCGCATAGAGGAGATGGAGGACGTCGCGTTTCGCCTTCGCCTGGCGGCGGAGCGTCGCGCGCCCGGCGCGCGGCAACGAGGTCTGGATGGTTCTCGGCGCGTTCAGTGCCCGGTCGATCGCCTTCTCGGCGATCTCGAGCATCGCCACCGACCCGACCCGCTTGTAGGCGGTGAAGATCGGGTGGGCGAGATAGAGAAACCCGCCCTTCTCTGAGCCGGCGTCGTACCCCGACGGGTCGGGCCGGTTGGCCGTGTTCATGTGACCGCTGAAGTGCTGGGGGGCACGGTCGAAATAAGGGTCGTAGATCCTGCCGAGCGAGGTCCCGCCGGCTTTCACCTTGATGCGTTGGGCCACCTCGTACATGAACAGCGGGTCGTGGACGAAGGAGGGCCGAAGCGCCTCGGCGGGCATCATGTAGTCGCCCTCCTTGAAGGGCGACGGGCCCTCCCATTTGGCGCCGACGTCGAAGACAAAGCCCTTCTCCGGATCGACGCCGCTCATGCCGGTGAGAAGCACGCGTCCGCCGCCCTTCACATAGGCGTTGATCTTCGCCTTGAGCTTTGGGTCGACCGGAATGCTGTCGGGGAGGATGACAAGGCGGTAGGCGGGAAGATCCGAATCCGGGTCGAGCAGGTCGAAGGTGTACTTGCCTTCAAGAAGCACGCGAACCACGCCCTCGTCGGCGTCGTGGTGATGGCCGGGTATGCCGACGAAACGCGGTCGCGATGCAGCCTCCGCACTGATCACGCCGATCTCGGCGGCGTTGGTGGAGCCTTCCGCCCAGGGTTCCAGCGCCTTGACGCGGGCATAGGCGGGACCGATCGCGTCGTAGGTGGTCTTGTTGAGGGCGCCGTCGGGATGGAGATGGTCGCCGATCGAGCAGCGCGCCCCCTGCGCCAGCATGACGCCGACCTCGTAGAGCAGAGCCTCGGGTTTCTTGTAGCCGCCGACCTCGCCCCAATGGTTGTGGAACTTGCCGGTCATGCCGAGGATGGGGATGCCCTTCGGTTCGTAGTAGCGGGCGCTCACCGGAAAGTGCTCGTAGCCCCAACCCGAGGTCGGCAGAGACTCGATCTCGAGATGGGAAAAGAAGCGGAGCATGTCGTTCCGGCCGCGCCGCACGTGGCCGTTGTTGAAGAACAGCGGCCTTTTCGGGTCGTGCTTCCATACCGCTTCGCTGACCCGTTCGTAGAAGCGGACCTGAACCTCCTCGGTGTATTTCGCCCGATGCTCAGGATCGGTCCAGTCGAGGCCGCGTTCCTCCATGCCTCGCTGCGCCCAGGTGCTCACCGAGGGAAGCTGGAAGGAGATGTCCATGAAAATGCCGTCGCCGTCGGGGTAGTTCTCCATCACCTCGTCGACCTGGCGGATCAGGTAGTCGAGGTAAGGCGAGCCGAGGTCGAGGAAGCACCAGCCGGCGCCGAGCGGTCCGGTCCGCATGCGGACGTGGGCGCCTGTCTCGGGCGACACGACCCGCCATCCCGGATGGGTATTGGCCGCATACTCGTCCCATACCGCGGTCAGGTAGATCGGCGCATTGATGCCGACCGAGTGGAGCGCATCGATCTGGGCGCGGAGCAGGTCGAAGTCGAGATGCGGATGCTGCATCCCGACCTTGGTCGGATGATAGGAGACGCCATGGTGGCATTTCGAGAAGACCGTGACGGAGTCGACATTGGCGTCGGCAAAGGTCTTCGCGAATTTCCTGGCGTCGAAATGCGCGCCGATCCCGGGGATGCGCTCGGAGGTGTGGAAGTCGAGATGGATCTGGCGGTAGCGCATGGGTTCCCCTGTGTTTGGCATGAGCTCAGGCCGCGGCCCGCCGCTTCGGGAAGCGTAGGGTCGGGCCGGTTGGATCGAAGACGAAGATGTCTTGCGGATCGATGGAAAGACGGATCGGCCGGCCGTAGGCGGTCGCGGATTGGTACGGGCGGTGGACGGCAATGTAGCCCTCCTGCGACTCCGAATCGTGAGTGACCAGTCTGCCGGCATCGGCATAGATCAGCGTCTCGCGGCCAAGGCTTTCGGCCACCTTCACCGTTGCCTCGACCGATAGGGCGCTGTCGCCCTCGCCGAACGCCTCCGGCCGGATCCCGATCACGATGTCGGCGCCTGCCGACGGCAGTTGGCCATCGCCCTCGCCGAACGGGAGGATGAGCGGCGCATCGAGGCCATCGACCGATGCGACGATGGCTTGCGCATCAGCGCGCGCTCCGACCCGCGCCTTGAAGAAGTTCATGCGCGGGGAGCCGAGGAAGCCGGCCACGAACAGGTTGCCGGGGCGGTTGTAGAGGTCGAGCGGCGAACCGATCTGCTCGATCACGCCGCGGTTGATGACCACGATCCGGCTCGCCATGGTCATGGCCTCGGTCTGGTCGTGGGTGACGTAGATCATTGTTGCCTGGAGCTCGGAGTGGAGCCGGCTGAGCTCCACCCGCATCTGACTCCTGAGCGCCGCGTCGAGATTCGACAGCGGCTCGTCGAAGAGAAACACGTCGGGCGAGCGGGTGATGGCGCGGCCGATGGCGACCCGCTGCTTCTGGCCGCCCGAGAGCTCCTTCGGCCGTTTGTGGAGATGCTCGGTGATGCGGAGGATCTCGGCGGCACGACGCACCGCCGCCTCGACCTCGGTTCGCGGCCGCCCCGACATCTTCAGCCCGAAGCCCATGTTCTGGGCGACGTTCATGTGCGGGTAGAGCGCATAGTTCTGGAAGACCATGGCGACGCCACGGTCGGCCGGCTCAAGGTCGGTCACGTCGCGATCGCCGATCACGATCCGCCCGGCGCTGATCGGCTCGAGACCGGCAATGATCCTGAGCAGAGTTGATTTCCCGCAGCCCGACGGCCCGACCATGACGATGAACTCGCCGGGCTCGACGGCGAAGCTCACATCCTCGATGGCGCGGAAGGCGCCGTAATGCTTGGTGACGTGATCAACGACGAGGCTCGGCATCGGTCAGGCGCTCACTTGCCCAGCCCCTGCAGGCTGCGCACGAAATACTTCTGGCTGAAGAAGAAGATGACGATGATCGGCACGATGGCGATCGAGAGGCCCGCCATCACCGCCGGCCAGTCCGCGGTGAACTCGCTGGTCAGCTCGAAGATGCCGACCGGCAGCGTCTTCAGCGCCGGCCGCGTCAGCATGAGCAGCGCGAGCAGGAACTCGTTCCAGATGAAGACCGCCTGGAAGATCGAGGCACTGGCCAGGGCCGGCCCGGACAGCGGCAGGATCACGCGGAAGAAGGTCTGGATGCGGTTGCAGTTGTCGAGCCGCGCCGCATCCTCGAGCTCTTTGGGGAAATCGAGGAAGAAGGCGTAGAACAGCACCGTGGTGAACGGAATGCCGTAGGCGGCATAAGGCAGAACGATGGCAAGCCGGCTGTTGAGCAGTCCGGCCGCCGAAAGCATCTGAAAGAGCGGCACGAGCACACCGTGAACCGGCACGGCGAAGCAGACGACGACGAGGAGGTAGACCCAGCGCATCCAGGGGTACTCGGAGCGGGCTAGCACATAGGCCGCCATGCCCGAGACGATCACGATGACGAGGACCGAAAGCAGCGTCACCATTGCGGAGTTGAGGAGAAAGATACCGAGGCCGATGTCCCAGGCGCGGCCGAAGGCGACGAAAGACAACGAGTCCGGCAGACCCATCGGGTCGACGAAGATTTCGCGCTTCGTCTTGAAGGCGGCGAAGACCATCCACAGCATCGGCAAGAGCACGAACAGCGAGTAGACGGCGAGAAAGCCGTACATGGCCGCCTGAAGCACCCGGAAGCGGAGGAGCTTCGCCATCGCTCACGCCCGCCGCGAATACTTGAGCTGGAGGAGGCCGAGGATCACGGCGATCACGAGGAGCACGACCGCGATGGCGTTCGCGTATCCCATGTTCCCGAGATTGAAGGCCTGGAGATAGATGTAGGTCCCAAGCACCTCGGTGGCGTTCGCCGGCCCGCCGCGCGTGGTGACGTAGATGAGGTCGAAGACCTTGAAGGCGCCAATCGAGGTGATCAACACCGCGACGATCAGGATGTTCCGGATCGACGGGAGCGTGATGTACCAGAAGGCGCGGATGCCACGCGCTCCGTCGAGCGCCGCCGCCTGGTAGATCTCGTTGGGGACGCCCTGGAGGCCGGCGAGCACCAGCACCATCATGAAACCGGTGTACTGCCAGGCGGCAACCACCAGGAACATCCAGATCGCAAGGTCCGGATCGCCCAGCCAGCCCCGGCTCGGCGGGGTGAGGCCAAGAAAGGTGACGATCTTGTTGAGCGGGCCGATATTGGGGTCGAGGATCATCAGCCAGATCAGGCCGACCGCAACCGATGAAATCACCATCGGCGCGAAGATCAGCGTCCGGAAGAAGGTCGAGCCGCGGCGGATGCCGCGATCAAGGATGGCCGCGAGCAGCGTGCCGAAGCCGATCTGGGTGAGGATCGAGCCGAAAACGATGATCAGATTGTTGCGGAAGGAAAGCCAGAATACCGGGTCGTTGACAGCGCGGACATAATTTTCGATGCCGGCGAAGTCCCAGCTCGGCGAGGTGAGGCCGAAGGTGAAGAACGATCCGATGACGGTAAGGACGACGGGGACCAGGATGAAGACGATGAAGAGCACAAGCGCCGGGGCAAGCATGAACATGTAGGCGCGCAGCGGCGTCGCGGATTGACGGCGCGGCGCCAGCCTGCCGGCGGTCACGAATGCCGCGCCCGGGACTCCCGCCGTCATTGGGTTCCCCGCGACGCCATGCCGAAGGCGGCGAGATCCATCGGCGAAGGCGGCCAGCC
>DASSPO010000112.1:0-17521 GCA_035699585.1 Bauldia sp. | reverse complement strand
GCCGAGGAAGAAGGCGATGCTGTCGGGCTGGTTGGTCTTGGGATTGATCGAGACGAACCGGATCACGCCGCGCAGCACGAACATCATGCCGAGGGTGGTGATGAAGGAGGGAATGCCGATTCTGGTGGTGATCAGCCCGTTGAGGAGGCCGATGAGCATCGCCACGACGAGACCGGCGAGAAGCGCGAGGATGAGCGGCCAGCCCCAGGCGGCAAAGGTGATGCCGACCACGAAGGGCACCAGCGTGAATGTACCGGCGACCGAGATGTCGAACTCGCCGGAGATCATCAGCATGCCGACCCCGATCGCGGCGATGGCGGTGATCGGGATCTGCTGCGAGAGGATCGCGAAGTTGCCTTCGGTCGCGAAGCGGATGTCTTCGGGGTAGAGCAGGCTCCAGCCGATCACGACGATGAGAAGCAGCACGAAGACGATGACGATGTTGATCGCCTGATAGGTCTTCAGGCGCCGCCAGACTGGATGGGCGGCCGCCGGCCGCCGCATCGCGGCGAGGTCAGCGCTGGTCTCTATCGCGGACTTCATCGGCATCCCGTCAGATGTCGCCGCTGTGCCGCCGGGCGGGCTCGAGGCCCGCGTCCGGCCAGTCTATCAGAGTCTTGCCGCGTTCTGGCTCAGCTCAGCGATAGGTGCCGCCGAACTCGAGCGCGAAGCTCCCGTTCGACTTGTCGATAAGGTTGTTGCCGGTGTCGACGTCGGGCGGGGTGAGGCCGTAGCGCACCGCATAGGCGGCGAACATCACCGGCAGGAAGCCCTGCCAGAACGGCTGCTGGTCCATGGTGGCGGTGGTCACCCCGTTCATGATGTTTTCCATGATCTTGGGGTTGGTGTCGAAGCCGCCGTTGGGGATGCCCTCCTTGCCGGCTTCCGCCGCCGCTTCCGGCGCCACCGTGGTCGGCGTGGTGCCGAGGCCGATAATGCAGGAGATGTTCGGGTTGGCGAGGATCGCCTGCGAGATGATGCCGAGGGCTTCGGCGTCGACCGTGCCGGTGCCGACCACTTCGCTCGTCACTTTCGCTTTCGCCAGCGCTTCCTGGACGCCCTGCGCGCGCTCGATGGCATAGGTGAGCTCGGGGAATTCGACCGGTAGCAGGCAATGATCGCCTTCCTTCAGGCCATGCTCCGCGACCATGCGCTCGCCGATGATGTTGCCGGAGGCGATGAAGTCCTGTCCGACGAATGCATGGCGGGCATTGCCGGCGGCACCCTCGGGGTCGTCGATGTTCTGGGCAATCACGACCAGCCCGGCGTCGCGCGCCTTCTTGACCGCCGCGTCGAGGGCGTCCGGAACCGTAATGGTCGGGGCCACGGCGTCCTGTTTGTCGGCGATCGCGGTCTCGATCAGATTGGCGTGACGGGCAGCGTCGCCGTCGGCATTGACATAGGTGAGATCGACCTGGAACAGGCGGGCCGCCTCCTCCGCGCCGAACTGCATCGGCTGGAAGAAGGTGGCACCGGAACAGCAGTGCTGGATGAAGGTGACCTTGACCGGCTTCAGTTCCTGCGCGGAGCCGGGCGCGGTGAAGACAAACAGCGCGGATGTGGCAAGCGCCGCGCCGCGTAGGAGCGTGAGAACCCGTGTCTCGGATTTGATTGTAGTCATTTTGTAATCCCTCCCAACAGGGTATGAGTCATCGGTGCCGGGCGAAGGCCCGGCTCGGACATTCTTGGCTTCTTCTTGTCAGCGGATCCCTCCCGTGCCGCGCCGGCAATTGACCGACCCGACACTTGCGCGAGCGGTTCGATATGCGCCCGCCGCGCTGATATCTGACGATTTCGATTGTAGCCGCCGGGGACGGGCGCCACAGTCCGCATATTGATGGATTCCTATCAGGTGGACGGAACACGCATTCCTCCGCGTTCCATCCAGCGGCACCTACTGCGGAGACGGCGATGCGGAAGGAAGACGTGTTGAAGCTTCCGTCGATGCCGGCGGCGAGCCCGAGCTATCCGGTCGGGCCCTACCGATTCATCGACAGGGAATACATGATCATCTCGTACGAGACCGACCCCGACGCGATCCGCGCCGAGCTGCCGGAGCCGCTCGAGCCGCCGGCGGCGCCCGTGGTCCACTACGAATGGATCAAGATGCCCGACAGCTCCGGTTTCGGCAGCTACACCGAATCCGGCCTCGTCATTCCGGCACGTTTCCGCGGCGAAGACGTCGGGTTCGTCTCGCAGATGTACCTCGACGACGATCCGCCCATCGCGGCCGGGCGGGAGATCTGGGGTTTCCCGAAGAAATACGCCCATCCCAAGTTCGAGACCGCCAAGGATACGCTCACCGGGACGCTCCACTATGCCGGGCAGCTCGTCGCGATGGGCACGATGGCCTACAAGCACGAGGCGATGGCCGGCGGCGCCGACGCGGCAAAGGCGGCGCTGACACGGACGCAAGTGAACCTCAAGCTCATTCCCGGCGTCGACGGCAGGGCCGAGATTTGCCAGCTCGTCGCGATCAATCTTGCCGATATCACGGTAAAGGGCTCGTGGGCGGGGCCGGGGCGGCTCCACCTCGTGCCCCATGTCAATGCTCCGGTCGCCGACCTCCCTGTCCGGCGGGTCGTCGGCGCGCGCCATTTCATCGCCGACCTGACGCTTCCCTATGGCCGCGTACTTTACGACTACCGCAAGGAGGCGTAAGCGGCGCGACGCTTGAAGCGCCGGGATGGCGCGACCATATCATGGCGGTCGGATGCCTTGACGGGGTCCGGCGGAAAGGTCGCTTCGGTGAAGGACCGCTCGGAATGACCCGATTTCCTGCCTTTTCCGGTTCGCTGCGTCTCGGTTTCGACGAGGTCGGGCAGGCGGCTGACCGGCTCTCAAGGCCTTCTGGCGACGGTTACCCGCCCTATAATATCGAGCGGGTGACGGGCGCCGAAGGTGAGATCCTTCGGATCATCCTGGCGGTGGCCGGTTTCGCTGAGGATGAGCTCGTTGTCACGGTCGAGGAGAACGAGCTCGTGATCCGCGGCCGCCGGAAGGAGGACGAGACGCCGCGCATGTTCTTCCATCGCGGCATTGCCGCGCGGCAGTTCCAGCGGAGCTTCGTCTTGAGCCGGGGCATCGAGGTGCTTTCGGCGAAACTCGAGGCGGGGCTTTTGTCGATCGATCTCGCCAAGCCGCAGGAAGAGTCGGCCGCGCGAAAGATCGCCATCAACCGGCGCGGCCCCTGAGGCGCGTCGCGGAAGGAGTGAGTGCGAGAACCATGGAAAACAACGAAAAGCAGGTGATGCCGCCCGCCAACTTCGCTGTGCTTGGGGGTGGTAAGATTGCGTATATCCGTTCCTTGAAGGCGGCCGAGGCCAAGGATCTGTTTCCGGGATTGCCCGAGGTCGCCCCCGACCTTCAGCTTTGGGCGCTCCTCGCCGCCGATGGTACCCCGATCATGCTTTCCGACAGCCGCGAAGCGGCCGTCATGAATGCCCACGAGAACGACCTCGAGCCCGTCAGCATTCACTGAATAGTCGGAAATCACCTCGGTCCGGCTTCAAGCCGGGCCGAGCTCGGCGGGCGAGCAGATCTGTTCAGCACGCAGGCGGCGATGCGTTTCCGAGTACCCATCACGGGTCCCCGGCTCCTGGTTGTGCGGGTTGGCGTCCGACGACGGCTTCGCCCGCGCTGGTAACCACACGACAACGGTAGTCGTCTGACGTGCTTTTCGCCTCCCCGCCGCCTCGGTAAGTTTACCAAGGATCGGCAGAAGAGGCCTCGCTGGTGAAATGGCCAGGGCACTCCATATCGCCGTCGTCGATGACGAGGCGGGCATCCGCGATTCCATCGACGAATATCTGACGATGCATGGCTTCAAGGTGAGCCAGGCGGACGGCGCCACGGCGCTTCGCCGGCTGTTCGCGAGCAGCGGACAAGAGATCGACCTCGTCATCCTCGATATCCGGATGCCGGGCGAAGACGGGTTGTCGCTAGCGCGGTGGCTTCGGGAACACGCCAGGGTGGGGGTAATCATCCTCACGGCCTCCGGCGAAACCGCCGACCGCGTCACCGGCCTCGAGGTCGGAGCGGACGACTACATCGCGAAGCCCTTCAACCTTCAGGAATTGCTGGCGCGCGTCCGGAGCGTGTTGCGCCGCGTCGCCGCGATGCCTACCGAGCCGACCATGCCGGACAAAGTGCGCTTCGGGAGATTCGTCCTCGATCTTGGCGCCAAGCGGCTCTCGACCGAGCAAGGACAGGACATCCCCCTCACCAGCATGGAATTCGACCTGCTCAAGGTGTTCGCCACGCATCCCAACCGGGTGTTGTCCCGCGACGAGCTCCTCGGCCTTGCCCACGGCCGCGGCGCGGAGCCCTTCGACCGGTCGATCGATATCCGCGTCACTCGGCTCCGGCGCAAGATCGAGTCCGTCCCGGACCATCCCGAGGTGATCAAGACGGTGCGCGGCGCTGGCTACATGTTCGTCCCGGGCGAGACCGGGAAGGGATAGCGAGCAGCGTCACCCTCCACCCCTTGGGACGGCCCTAGCGCCTCACCTCCACCGGGACCCCCGTCCGCGCCGATTCGGCCAGAGCATCGAGCACCGGGATCGCGTCGAAAGCCTCGCGGTAGTCCTGGACGAAGGGCGCGCCGGTGAGCACGGCGTCGACGAAATGGGTGATCTCGTCGCCGAGGTCGCCGACGATCCTGCCGTTGATCTCCGGCCAGAGATGAGTGTCGCCGCCGGTCACGCGGTCGTCGAGCACGGTGTAGAAGCCCTGGTCGCTGCAGTCGAGAAAGGCGCCGGACTTCGTACCGACGATCTCGAGCACCGCCTTGTAGCCGTTCATGAAGCCGTCCGGCCATGCCCAGCTATAGTCGATGCAGCCGATGGCGCCGTTTTCGAAATTGACCACGGCGTAAAGGGCGTCCTCGTTTCCGTTGTCGAGGCGCTCAATCTTCTGCGCGTAGACGCGGGCGATGCGCGAACGGGCGACCCACTGCATCGCGTCGACGTCGTGGACGCCCATGTAGAACAGGATCGACGCATTCTTGCCGACGCGCGCCGCCACGCCGCGGATCCCGTTCCGCTTCGCCTTGACGTGGATCGGCGTGCCGAGCTTCTCCGGTCGGGAAGCCTCGTAGACCTGCACATAGCGCGGGTCGAAGCGGAGAATGTGGCCGACCATGAAGCGGACGCCGTTCCTCTCGACCGCGTCAACGATCTCCTTGGCATGCGCGGCGTCGTGGGCGAGCGGCTTCTCGAGGAGGATCGCCTTCCTCGCCTCTGCCGCGGCGACCGCCGCCTCGGTGTGCTCGCGGTCGGGCAGGCATATGCTTACGGCGTCGATATCGGCGCGGGAGAGGAGCCCGCGGAAGTCGGTCACGGCCGCAGCACCGAGCTCGGTGGCGATCCGTTTGGCGCGGCCCTCGTCCCGGTCGCAAACGGCTACGAGCTCGGCTTCCGCGAGCTGGCGATAGACCTTGGCATGGCGCTCGCCGAAATAGCCGAGCCCGATTACGCCGACGCGGAGCCGGTTCATGGCTTCTTCTCCGGAATCGGCCAGGTCGCGAAATCCCTGAGGAAGGCGGCGAGCGCCTCGGCGCTCATCGCGAGGAAGCGTTTCCCCTTCTCGCCGCTCGCAAGGCCGGGATCGCCAAAGGTGCCGCTTTCGGAAAGATCGTCGAAGGCGACAAAGCTGCGGACGATGCTCCCCTGCACGAGGTCGGTGGAAAGATACGGCGTGCCGGTTTCAGGGTAGCGGACTACCGCGCGCTCCTGCTCCACGAGGTCGGGGTGGAGATGGAGCATGAGCGACGTCTCGAACTCGCATGCATGCCCCATGCCGCCATGCCTCGATTCGCGCGCCGCGGCGATCGCATCGCGGGCAAGGGTAAAATAGGTCAGGCAGGCGATGCGCGCCGTTCCATAAAAGCGGTGGCCGAGAGTCGAGGCGAGCACGTCGATCACGCCGGCATTGCCGCCATGGCCGTTGACGACGACGACGCGACGGAAGCCGTGATGGACGACACTTGCGACGATGTCGCCGACCAGCGCCATCATCGTCTCGGCGGTGAGCGTGATCGTGCCGGGAAAGCGCATGTGGTGGGCGGATAGCCCGTACCAGGGCGACGGCATGACCACCACGGACGGTCCGACCAGCGCGGCTGCAGCAGCGCTCACCGCGGTCGCGAGATATGTGTCGGTGCCGGTCGGCATATGGTGGCCATGCTGCTCCACCGAGCCGACGGGAAGCACGAGCACGGTTCCGTCCCGGTCGAGCGCGCCGATTTCCGGCCATGTCATATCCTGCCACTGCATTTCCTGTTCCCCGAGCTTCAGCATCGTCGCCCGGCGAAAGGCGGAGTCCATCGCAGATCGCGCGGCAGTCACCCGGGTCTGATCGGATTGGCCGCTGGCGATGGATTCCAGCTTTCACCGCAGTGACGGTAGTGAGCGCTGGCCGTGCCGCCGTCAATCGCCCGTGCGCGGTCAGGCCCGAACGACAGAGTCTCAAACCAGCTCGATCACGGTGAGCCAAAGGGTCATCGAGAGCACCGCAAGACCGGTCGAGATCGTGATTGCGTTCGACGCGAGGGCCTCGCCGGTCCGGAATCGGGCAGCCACGATATACGCGTTGACCCCGGTCGGACACGCCGCGGCGACCACCGCCACCTTGGCCCATACCGGCGGCATCGGCACCACGTAGCGCGCGACGAGGAGCACGATCGCCGGCATGAGCAGGAGCTTGAGTGCGGCGAGCACCAGACCGGCCTGGACGTTGCCGCGGATGCCGTAGTTGCGAAGGCTCATGCCCATGGCGAAAAGGGCGAGGGTGGCAGCGACATCGGCGATCCGGTCGACCAGGATGCGCGGCAGGCCGGCGAGCGGCACGCCCAGCACATGCCACAGGGCGCCAAGGACGAGTCCGATGATGAGCGGGTTCCGCACGAGGTTGAGTCCCAGTCCGCGAAGGAGCGCGCGCGGTCCCGGTTCGGCATGGGCGACGCCATCGCGTCGCTCGGCGCGGACGATGAGGACAGCGCTCGAGGTCATCATCACCGGAAGGTGGAGGGCGATGATCAAGGCCATGGCGACCGCCCCGGCGTCGCCATAAGCGGCCAGAGCCAGCGGTATGCCGACGAGCACCGTGTTGCCGTAGGCGGTCGAAATGCCGGCGACGACCCCGGCACGGGCGTCGCGCGCGAAGAGACGGCGGATGGTCTGGGTGCCGATCACCCACATCAAGGCAAACACGGCGAAATAAGCGATCCACAGTCCCCATGGCGACGCTCCGCCGAACACGGCGGTCGCAAGCGTCCGGAAGACGAGCACCGGGATGGCGATGACGAAGACGAAGTCCGACAGGGCCTCGCCGGTCTCGCGCCGGAGCAGGCCGGACCACGCCGTGAGATAGCCGAGCGCGATCAACCCGAAGACCGGCAGGACGATGGCGACGATCTGGGCCATTCAGGGTTCGCGCCGCCGGGCGAGCGCGGCATTGAACTCGGCCCCGAAGATCATGATCAGGGCCACGAGATACATGAAGAATATGGCGGTGACGACGCTGGCCAGCCCGGCATAGTAGGCGGCATAGTCGGCAAAGCGCTGGAGATAGTAGCCGAATACCCAGGCGGCGAGCAGCCACAGGGCAAGCGTCATCACGATGCCGGGCCAGAGGCTTGACGCGGGCGGGCGGCCCGCCGGCAGCCAGATATGCGCCGCGACCAGGACCACGGCCAGCATGAAGCCGGTTACGATCAGGCGGAGGAACAGGAACGTCGTCTGGAACGGCGAAATCTCGGGGACGTAGCGGGCGATCCAGTCGAAGAGCAACGGGCCGAGCACGCCGAGAAAGGCGAAGACCAGGCTCGCAACGGCCCCGGCGATGACGAAGAGCAGGCTTTGCGCGCGGAGGAAGAAGAAGGATCGGCTTTCCCTTACCCGGTAGGCGCGGTTGAGCGCCGTGCGTACCGCCTCCACGCCGTTCGAGGCGAGGTAAATGGTAATCGCTACCGAGAGCGTAAGCAGTCCGCTGTGCGGTTGCCTCAGAACTTTCTGAACGTCATCGGCGATCGGCTCGGCGACGTCTTTCGGCCAGGTCTCGAACAGAAGGCTTGCGACCCGCGACGCAAGGTCGGCCTCGCCGATGAAGCCGGCAAGCGCCGCCACGAAGATCAGGAAGGGGAATACCGCCATCAGCGCCGAGAGCGCGACGTGGCTCGCCATCGCCCAGCCGTCGTCGTCGTTGAGATGGCCAAGGGCGTCGCCGAGCACCGCGCGGGCTTGTCGGAAGAAGGACATGACGGTTTGCCGCGCTCCCCGATCTGCGACTCGCCGCGTATCATGACGAGGCCGCAAGTGCTAGCGTCGGAAACGGCAAAGGCGAGGCCGCAGTTGCGATGGACCGTCGGTTTTCGGGTGCACCGGGGTGACCGGCCGGTCCATCCTCATCACCGGTTGCTCCTCGGGCATCGGCCGCCACGCGGCGCTCGGCATGAGGGCGCGCGGATGGCGGGTCTTCGCCACGGCCCGGAGCGCCGACGACGTGGTCCGGCTTGCGGACGAGGGTCTGGAGGCGTTTCGGCTTGACTATGCCGATGCGGACAGCATTGCCGCGGCGATCGACACCGTGCTCGGCGCGACCGGCGGGACGCTCGATGTGCTGTTCAACAATGGCGGCTACGCCCAGCCCGGGGCGCTCGAAGACCTCGAAACGGCGCTTTTCCGCGCCCAGTTCGAAGCCAACGTTTTCGGTTGGCACGATCTGACCCGCCGCGTCATTCCGGTGATGCGAAAGCAGGGCCGCGGGCGGATCGTGTTCAATGCTTCCGTCCTCGGCTTCGTGGCAGGGCGCTTTCGCGGCGCCTATGTCGCGTCCAAGCACGCGATCGAAGGCTACGCCGACACGCTCAGGATCGAGCTCATGGGCACCGGCATCGAGGTCGTCATCATTGAGCCGGGGCCGATCGAGAGCCGCTTCCGGGCAACCGCCGCCGGGCATGGTGAAGGCATCGATGTCGCCGGGTCCGTCCATCGCGAGGCCTACGAGCGCGACCTTGCCGGGCGACGGGACGGTCCCCGGCGGGACCGCTTTCGCAAAGGACCCGAGGCCGTGCTGGAGGCGCTCGTCCGCGCCGTCGAGAGCAGGCGGCCGCGGGCGCGCTACCGCGTGACGACGCCGACCAAGGTGGCGGCGCTCCTCAAGCGAATCCTTCCGACCCGGGCGATGGACAGGATCGTCGGTCGGGTGCGGCGATGATCGCCCGGCCGGAAAAGGCCTACTTGCCTCCGCCCATCGCGCCGAGCTGCATCATCATCTGGAGGAGCTGCTCGACGTGCCAGACCTCGGCGAGCTTCCCGTCCTTCACCAGCCACACGTCGATGGCGTTGATCTTCACCGGCTTCCCGGTTGCCGCCATCCCCATCATCGGCCCGGTATTGGTGCCCGTCACCGTCGAGACGACCGTGACGTAGTCGTCCTTCGGGATCACGAGGTCGTTGACGACCTTGGCGTCCGGAAACGCGGCGATATAGCCCTGCATTTCATGCTTTACCCCTTCGAGGCCCTGAGGGGCGTCGGGCACGGTCGGCGTGTGGTCGATGAAGTCCGCCGCTATGAACTCGTCGAAGGCGGCAATATTGCCGGCGTTGAACTCCGTATAGAAGCGGCGGGCCAGCGCCTCGTTGGCGGCTTCGTCCGCGATCGCGACGGTGGCGAGGGGAGCCGCAAGGAGCGGCATCACGAGCAGAAGGCGGCATGCAATCTTCATATCGTCCTCCCAGCATTTTTCTTTTATTGGCCCGGCCGTGCGCGGCCGGCTCTTCATTTCTCGCCGAGACGGGGGTGGACGACAAATCACATAGCCGCGACACCTGCCCTTTCGCCGGGCGCACCGGCGAAGCTAGGATCGGCTGCGGCAAGCAGGAGGCGAACGATGCGGACGATGGTGGTGATGATGGCGGCTGCCCTTGGCGCGACCGCCGCCGAGGCGCAGACCAATGTCTACTACGCCGAGCGCGGCCACTGGGTGGTCATGAACTCACCCGCCGCCTGCCGGGCGGTGAACCGGCCGGCGGCCGACTTCAACTTCGCGCCGTATAACGCGCTCCAGATCACCGTCCGGCCGAAGAGCGCGATCAGCGCCGACGTCTTCTTCTGGCCCGGTGCGGTCCTGATGGATCGCGACTACCAGCTCCAGCTCCGCTTCAACACCGTCGACCTGACGCTGCCCGCCAAGGCGACCTTCGGCGACTTCATGCTCGCGTCGGAACCGGACATGGGACTGTGGCGGGCGCTCCAGGATTCGAAGACGCTGTCGGTCGGCGTCGTCGGGGAGCCGCTCCTGGCGCTGAGTTTCACGCTCGACGACATCGACTGGGTGATCAACACCCTTACCGCGTGCTCGACCTACCTGCCGAAGGAGTGAACGCCTACGCCGCCTCGTCGAGCCCCCGCTTCCTGAGCAGCGCATCCGGCGTCGGCAGCCGGCCGCGGAAATTGACATAGGCCTCACCCGGGTCGCGGCGGTTGCCGGCGGAATAGACATGGTCGTGGAGCCGCTTCGCCGTGGCGGGATCGAAGATGTCGCCCGCTTCCTCGAAGGCGGCAAAGGCGTCGGCGTCGAGCACCTCGGACCACAGGTAGCTGTAGTAGCCCGAGGCATAGTGGCTTCCGGCGAAGATGTGCAGGAAGTGCGGCGTGCGGTGGCGCATGACGATCGCCTCAGGCATGCCGATCTTTTCGAGCGCGGCTTTCTCAAAGGCGACCACGTCGCGCGAGCCGGCGTCGGGCTGGAGGTGGAGGTCGAGGTCGACCAGCGCCGAGGACGTGTATTCAACGGTGGCGAAGCCCTGATTGAAGGTGCGGGCGGAGAGCACTTTTCGGAGCATCGCCTCGGGCATCGGCCTGCCGGTCTCGGCGTGGACGGCGAAGCGCCCCAGAACCTCGGGCTGCTCCAGCCAGTGCTCGAAGAGCTGCGAGGGCAGCTCGACGAAATCGGTGGTCACCGCGGTGCCCGAGAGGAGCGGGTAGGTCACGTCCGAGAGCAGGCCGTGGAGCGCGTGGCCGAACTCGTGGAAGAGCGTGCGGGCGTCGTCGAAGGAGAGGAGGGCCGGCTGGCCCTTGGGCGGCTTGGAGAAGTTCATGACGTTGACGACGATTGGCCGCATGTCGCCGTCGAGCCTCTCCTGATCGCGATAGGCGCCCATCCACGCCCCGCTCCGCTTCGAGGGCCTGGCGAAATAGTCGCCCATGAAAAGGCCGACGAAGCGCCCGGCCCTCCCCGTCGCCTTCCAGACGCGGACATCGGGGTGATAGACCGGCACGTCGTGGACCTCGGCGAACGACACGCCGAAAAGCCGACCGGCGGTGTAGAAGGCCGCCTCGATCATCTTGTCGAGCTGGAGATAGGGCTTCAGCTCCGCCTCGTCGAAATCGAACAGGCGCTTGCGCATTTTCTCGGCATAGTGCCGCCAGTCGGAGGCGGCGAGGCGATGGTTGCCGCCCTCCTCGGCGATCAGCGCCTGAAGATCGGCTGCCTCGCGCGCCGCCCGGGCGCGGCCGCGCGCCCACACCGTCTCGAGCAGGTCCGCCACCGCCTCCGGCGTCTTGGCCATCTGGTCGGCGAGGCGGTAATGGGCATAGGTCGGATGCCCGAGGAGCCGGGCCGCCTCGGTGCGGAGCTTCGCGATCTCGGCGATGATCTTTCGGTTATCGCTGTCGCCGCCGCTCTCGCCCCGCGCGATCCAGGCATCGAAGGCCTTCTCGCGGAGATCGCGCCGGGTCGAGAAGGTGAGGAAGGTCTCGATCGAGGAGCGGGCGAGCGTGATCACATGCTTGCCCGCGAGCCCGCGCTCCTCGGCTGCGGCAGCGGCGGCGGCCCGCGCCCATTCCGGGAGCCCGGCGAGGTCTTTCTCGCCATCGAGCACCAGCATCCAGTTCTTCTCGTCGGCAAGTACGTTCTGGCTGAACAGCGTGCCGAGGGTGGCCAGCCGCTCATTGATCTCCGTGAGGCGCTTCTTTCCGCTGTCGTCGAGGCCGGCGCCGGCCCGCTGGAAGATGGTGTGGTAGCGGTCAAGCACGCGCTTCTGCTCGTCGTTCAAGGCGAGCGCCTCACGAGCCTTCCACAGCGTTTCGATCCGCGCGAACAGCGCGCTGTTAAGGAAAATCTCGTCGGAGTGACGCGAAAGGATCGGTGCGACGTCCCGTTCGATGGCCTGGATAGCGTCGTTGGTATCGGCGCTTGCGAGCCCGAAGAAGACGGAGGCCACGCGGCTGAGCGGCAGGCCGCTGCGTTCCAGCGCGACGATGGTGTTGTCGAAGCTCGGCGCCGCCGGATCCGAGGCGATCCGGTCCACCGCCGCCTTCTGCTCCGCCATCGTGGCCTCGAAGGCCGGACGGTAGTGTTCGGACCTGATCCGGTCGAAGGGCGGGGCGCCGAAGGGGGTGTTCCAGGATTCGAGCAGCGGATTGGTGGCAGTCATTTGCGGAGCCTCACCAGCGGTTGGCCGCCCGGAAGTAGTGTCGCCTGGCAGTCGCCGCAACGCTTTCCAGACGGAGTCCACCTGTCGCTGACGGTAGACGATTCAGTTTCGCTATGGTGCCCCTGGCCGGGCTCGAACCAGCACGCCCTTGCGGGCAACAGATTTTGAGTCTGCCGCGTCTACCAATTCCGCCACAGGGGCTCACGAAAGGCCGGGATCATAGTCGCGCCCGGCCTGCGGTCAACCGGAGCCGCGTCCCGCGACGACTGCCAAGGCCTCCAAGATCGGGCCGAGCCTCGCCGGGCGCAGGCAGCCGTGCAAGACGCTCAGGCCCGCCCCTCCAGCGGGTCGGCGCCGTTGAGGCGCGCGGCGATCGATTCCAGCCGGTCGGCGAGATTTTCCATGGCCTCGGCGATACTCAGTTCTCGCGACTCGGCCCTCTCGGACACCGCCGCACGGGCTTCCTCGAGGCCGGCCAGCTCGTTTTCGAGCTGGCTCAGCCGGCGCTCCGCCTCGGAATAGCGGTCGGCAAGCGTGATTGCCGCCATCACCGTCAGCCGCTGGTCGCCGATCTCGCCGAACTGCGTCCGGAGCATTTCGATGGTCTCGCCGAGCTGGCGGCCGAGCGCCTCGAGATGCTCCTCCTCGCCATCGTCGCAGGCCATGCGGAAGGTCTTGCCGCTGATCGTGACGTTGACCTGGCCCATCGCCTCCTCCCCACTCAGCCCGCGCCGTTCCGCGCCAGCACCTCGCGAATCGATTCCATCGCCGAGACGAGCCGCCGCGAGACCTCGCGGTTTGCTTCCTCGATCCGGGCGGAACGGGCCTCTGCCGCATCGAGCGATTGCGCCAACCGCGACCGGTCCGTGCCGAGCCGCTGCAATTCGCCCTCGAGCCCGGCGATCTGCCTCTGGTTCTCCAATGTCTGTTCAACGGCGCTCTCGACCCGATCGAGCGCCATCTGCAACCGGCTCAGCGCCAATTCCACCGGTGACGTGCCGGGCATGCCGTCCTCATCACGGGACCTTCGTCCACCGCAACGATATCTCGCCTCGCGATCCCGGGCCCCTAATCAGAATCGCGATGCCCGGCAACGGATTGCGCCGGAGAGCTTAGGCATTGCCGAAGGATTGCGTCAATGATGGGGCGTGTGCCGGCGACGGTCTATTTCACGGCGCCAACAATGACCCCGCGCGTGAGCGTGCGCTGGAAGACCAGGAAGAACAGGACGGTCGGCATCATGCCCAGCAGCGCCGCCGCGGCGATTGCCGTCGGATCGCTAACATACTGGCCGTGCAGGACGCCCATTGCCACCGTCACCGTCTGGGTGTCGTTGGAGATGAGCAGCACCAAAGGCAACAGGAACTCGTTCCAGGTCCAGATGAAGAAGAAGGTGGCCAGCACCGCCAAGGTCGGTCGCAGGATCGGGACGATGACGAGCCACAGGATCTGCCAGGAATTGGCGCCGTCCACCCGGGCGGCCTCGATGATCTCGCGGGGGAAGGTGGAGAGGACCGAGGCCAGGAGATAGGTTCCGAATGCGCTCTGCAGGACGGAGAAGACGATGATGCAGCTCGCGAGGGAATCGAAGAGGCCGGCGGCCTTCGACATGAAGTAGATGGGATAAACCAGGGCCTCCTGCGGGATCATGATGCTGAGGAGGAGGAGCACCAGGATCGGCCGGCCGCCGCGTACCTTGCCGATGCCGATGGCATAGGCGTTGAGCAGGCTGAGAAAAACGCCGAAGATTGCGACCAGGCCGCTGAGCAGGATGCTGTTCGTCAGCTTGCGGGTGAAATCGACGTTCGTCCAGAAGTCGGCCAAGGCGCGCAGCGAGAAGCTGTGCGGCACACCCAGCGGTCCGTGGCTCGCATAGTCGGCCGGTGTCTTGATGGCGTTGGCGATCGCGAGCACGAACGGGAAGAAGAACACCGCGAGCAGTGCCAGAAGCAGGGCCAACACGATCCAGCGGCCGGGCCCCCTCGTATAGCGCGCTCCCGACAGCCGGGGATCAAGCGCCCTTGCGCTCCTTGTGACGGCGGCAGCCGTAGCGGTCGTCATGCCGAATCCGATTCGCGCTGGCTCTGCACGCGCAGGAAGAGGGTGCCGAGAACGATGGTCATGATCATTTGCACGGTGGTGATGGCCGCGCCGTAACCGACACGGAACGTCTGGAAGAAATGGTAGTAGGCGAAGTAGGACGGAACGATCGTCGCGTCGTCGGGGCCGCCGGTCGTCAGCACGAATACCGGTCCGAAAACCTTGAGCGCGGCGATGGTCGTGGTGAGACCGACGACAAAGATTTCCGGCCTGAGCAGCGGGACGGTGATCCACCAGAGGCGCTGCAGCCAACTGGCGCCATCGATCTCGGCGGCCTCATAGAGCGACGGATCGGCACGGGCGAGTCCGGCCATGAAGACGACCAGGGCGTAGCCGAGCTGCAGCCACACCATCACGCCCATGACTGCGGCGAGGGCGAGGTCGGCGTCGCCGAGCCAGTTCAGTGCCAGGTTATCGAGCCCCATCGACTTGAGGATGGCGTTGAGGGCACCGATCGGGCTGAGGATCCACCCCCAGAGCACCCCGGCCGCCGAGATCGGCAGGATCTGCGGCAGATAGAACCCGGCGCGGAAGAAGCTCGCCCAAGCCTGCCCAAAACGGGTGCTGACGTAGTCGAAGAGGACGGCCGCCAGCATTAGACCGAGCACGGTGGGAATCACGGCCATGGCGAGGATGAAGGCTGCGGTGTGCTGCATCGATGCCCAGAAGGCGTCGTCCGCGAGCAGCTTCAGGTAGTTTTCAGAACCGATGAACCTGGGAACGCCGAGTCCCTTCCAGGCAAACAGGCTGAGGCCGGCATTCATCAGCGCCGGTAGCAGCACGATGATCGCGAAACCGGCTAGCCCCGGGAACAGGTAGAGGAAAGCGAGCGATACGCCGCCGGACGGTTCCTTGCGCGGCGCGTAGGTGGCGGCCATGTTCCCCATCTCCGCTTCAAAAAGGCGGGGGCAGGATCGACCCGCCCGCCGCATTTCCCCGGGCAGGGCGGTTAGAGACTGTCGAGCGCCTCGTCGTAGGCGTCCTTGATCCGCTGGGCGAATTCCTCGGGCGTGATGCTCTTGTTGATCACCGCCTGGGTGGACTTGAGCATGAGGTCGTAGAATCCGGGGACCGGCCAGTCCTCGTAGTAGCCGAGGCCGTCTTGGGCGACGAGCTGGTTGAACAGCGTGGCGTCCAGCTTGGCCACGGGATCGGTGATGGTAGCCGGATCGGCCGCGATCGGCAGGCCGCCCGAGTTGCCGAGCAGGGTCTGGTTCTCCTTCCCGAGCGTTATGTCGATGAACTCGTAGGCCAGATCCTTCTCCTTGGCGTGGGCCGGCACGATCCAGATATTGCCGGTGGAGGCAGGAGAAATTCTGTTGCCCGGAAACAGGAACTTGTTGACGGGGAAGTCGAGCTTGCTGAGCGCGGTGCTGTACCAAGTGCCCGACACCAGCATCGGCGACTTGCCCGCCTTGAATAGCCCGAGCATGTCATCGGCCTTGAGGGCCACCGAGTCGGCGGAGATGTAACCCTTGTCCACCCACTCCTGGAGCTTTCTTCCGGCGTAGACGAAGGGTGCCTCATCGAGCGGCTTCCTGAGGCCCTGGAAGTCCTTGACCCATTCCGGCCCGACCTGTGAGAGTGCGAAAAGATACATCAGATGTTGCGCCGGGAAGTCGTTGGCCGCCAGCGCGATAGGGGTGATCCCCTGTTTGACGAAGACGTCCATCGCCTCTTCGAACTCGGCGAGTGTGGTAGGCAGCTCGACGCCAGCCTTCTCGAACATCTCCTTGTTGTAGAAGACGGAGACGAACTCGCCGTAGACGGCAATGCCGACGAGCGGACCCGAGCCGTAGATGCCGCGCTCGTCGTAGCGGCCGAACTGGGTCGCCGCGTCGTCGAGAATCTTGTCCCAACCCTTCTCCTTGGCCACCTCGTCGAGCGGCGCCATCAGGCCCTGGGATGCCGCGAGTCCGGCGACGCCGTTGCCCTTGTTGTATTCGAGCACGTCCGGGACCTCGTCTGAGTTGAGGATCATGTTCCCGGACCTGACGATCTGATCGAAGGTCTTGAACTCGAATTGCACCTTCACATCCGGATGTCGCTTCTCGAACTCTTCGAGAGCGGCCTTCCAGGCAATCCCCATGGCGCTCTCCGGGGGCTCGTACCACCAGACCGTGAACGTCCTTTCCTGCGCTGCCACATCGCACACCAGAACCGACGCCGTCGCCGCCAAGCCCAGTGCAATTCCCGCCAATCTCATGGGCACCTCCGTTGCCAATTGTTGGTTCCGCCTTCCGGCGGAAAGCCGATCTGGATTCGAGTATTTGTTTCGGCTAAGAGCAATTACTCACGTATGAGCCCAGGCGAGTCAAGTGGGGTAAGCCACGCCAAGAGACCGCTTTGCCGCGAGCATGAATCCCCGTGACTACGACAATGATCCCGGATTTCTGCCCTTCCCTATGCGCTTGCCGACGCAGGGCGGAGAGGCGCGATCCCGGACTGAGTATCCGAACCCGAATCGCCTCCGGTTGATCTTTTGCCTATAGGAAAATCAAAATCTCTCTGTGACTCGTGCGAATCGAAGCCCATATGCACGCCGCCCCCTCACCGTCAGTGAAGGCGGCAGCAAAGGCGGAGGGGACGGGGATCGCTTGGGATTCGATTGGAATCGTCTCGCGAGCGCAAGCGCGGGGCCGAGATGGCACGACCTCGGGGCACCGGGGCTGCCGTCGGTGCCGGCGGCAGATTGCGTCCTCCTCCGCGCGCCTTGCCGCCACCGCGACAGCGGCTCGCCTCCGACCCACATCCGACCCACATCGCATTGACTGACGGGGGCAACCTGCTATCTCTCCCCCGCCTTGCCGGGACCGCCGGGGTGGTGGGTCGGGCTGGCTCGGAAAACCGCCTTCCAAGAGACTCTGATCCCGGCATCAATCAAGCCAGGCGACATGACTGACCTCGTCAAGCACCAGCGTATGGCGAATGCAATCCGCGCGCTCGCCATGGATGCAGTTGAACGCGCCAAGTCGGGCCAT
>DASSPO010000111.1:0-8330 GCA_035699585.1 Bauldia sp. | reverse complement strand
CGCCGCCGCCCTCATGCCGATCCCGCCGTCCCATGCCGCGGAGGCCGAGGCCAGCGCCGAAGCCGCCTATGCCGACATCGAGGCCACGCTCGGCGGCGTGCCCGGCTTCGTGAAGCTGTTCCCCAAGGCCGGCATCGCCGGCGCGTGGCAGGAGCTGAAGGCGATCGAATTCAGCGACGACACCGCGCTTCCGCCGAAGGTGAAGTCGCTGATCTCGCTCGCCGTCTCCGCACAGATCCCCTGTCACTATTGCGTTTGGGCCGATACAATGAGCGCCCGACAGGCCGGCGCCACCGACGAGGAAATCGCCGAGGCCGTTGCGGTCGCCGCGCTGGCTCGCCACTGGAGCACGTTCCTCAACGGCATGCAGATCGACT
The DNA here is from genome assembly GCA_035699585.1 of Bauldia sp. Lineage (GTDB taxonomy): Bacteria > Pseudomonadota > Alphaproteobacteria > Rhizobiales > Kaistiaceae > Bauldia. Next base: position 7,953 of record DASSPO010000111.1, on the reverse strand, counting down.
TCGACCAGTTCAAGAAGGAGCTCGGCGGCGAAATGGCCGCCGCGCCGCAATAGCCGAGCGGGCCGGCCCCCTCGCGGGCCGGTCGCCTCACGGGCAAAACCAGGGAGGACAGCAATGACCGCTTACAACGTCGTTCGGTTCAAAGTGAAGCCCGGCAAGGAGCAGGAAGTCATGGCCGTCTGGAAGGCGTCGCCGATGCCGGCCGGGGCGGGCAAGGGGGCTCTGATCAAGACCGGCGACCGCACCTATTGCTTCATCGGCGAATGGAACTCGATGGACTCCATCGTCGCCGCGCGGCCGCAAATGATTGCCCAGCTCGACAAGGTGCGCCCCATGCTCGAGGATCTCGGCGGAGGCCTCGGCGTCACCGATCCTGTCTCCGGGGAAGTTGTGATGACGCTGCCTTAGGGCGGCCTCACCCGCGGACATCCGCCTCGCCGAAACGGCGAGGCGGTCTTCTTTTCTCGCCTCGTGACGGATGCTATAGGGCGGCGACCTCCCCACGCGGCGTCCTCCTCGGACACGCGATCCCCGGAACGCACCGACCCGTAACGCGAGGCTTTGACCATGGCCAAGATCAAGGTTGCCAACCCGGTCGTCGACATCGACGGCGACGAGATGACGAGGATCATCTGGCGCCTGATCAAGGAGAAGCTGATCTTCCCCTATCTCGACATCGACCTCCTCTACTTCGACCTCGGCATCGAGAACCGCGACGCCACCGAGGACAGGGTGACGATCGAGGCGGCGGAGGCGATCAAGCGCGTCGGCGTCGGCGTGAAATGCGCGACCATCACGCCCGACGAGGCCCGCGTCGAGGAGTTCGGCCTCAAGAAAATGTGGAAGTCGCCGAACGGCACGATCCGTAACATCCTCGGCGGCGTCATCTTCCGCGAGCCGATCATCTGCCGGAACGTGCCGCGTCTCGTGCCCGGCTGGACCAAGCCGATCGTCGTCGGCCGCCACGCCTTTGGCGACCAGTATCGCGCCACCGACTTCCGCGTCCCCGGCAAGGGCAAGCTCACCATTCGCTTCGAGGGCGAGGACGGGAAGGTGATCGAGCATGAGGTTTACGATTTCCCGGGCAGCGGCGTCGCGCTCGCCATGTACAACCTCGACGATTCGATCCGGGATTTCGCGCGTGCCTCGCTCAACTACGGTCTCGCCCGGAAGTATCCGGTCTATCTCTCGACCAAGAACACGATCCTCAAGGCCTATGACGGACGCTTCAAGGACATCTTCCAGGAGGTGTTCGACAAGGAGTTTGCCGAGGCCTTCAAGGCGAACGGCCTCACCTACGAGCACCGCCTGATCGACGACATGGTTGCCTCGGCGCTCAAGTGGTCCGGCGGCTATGTCTGGGCCTGCAAGAACTACGACGGCGACGTCCAGTCCGACACCGTGGCGCAGGGCTTCGGTTCACTCGGCCTGATGACCTCGGTGCTGACCACGCCCGACGGCAAGATCGTCGAGGCCGAGGCGGCCCACGGCACGGTGACCCGGCACTACCGTGAGCACCAGAAAGGCAAGGATACCTCGACCAACTCGATCGCCTCGATCTTCGCCTGGACCCGCGGCCTTGCTCATCGCGCCAAGCTTGACGGCAATGCCGAGCTCGCCCGCTTCGCTTCCACCCTGGAGAAGGTGGCGGTCGACACCGTCGAGGCCGGATTCATGACCAAGGACCTCGCGCTTCTCGTCGGCCCCGACCAGAAATGGCTGACCACGACAGGCTTCCTCGACATGATCGACCAGAATCTCAAGAAGGCGATGGCCTGAAGGCGTCGACGGCAGCCGTGAACCCGCCGTGCCGCGAAGCCCTGATCGCGGCCGCGAACAATGTCGATTGGTACCGGGCTGTGCTTCGCGCCCACGGCCGCGAAGCGTCCCTCGTCGACAACGTGTGGTTCTTCCCGGGCCGCCCGCCTCCCTATCATTCCAACGCCGTGACATTGTCGCCTTCCGAGCCCGAGGCCCAGTGTCGGGTCATTGATCATCTCCGAGGGATGCTCGACCCGCCGTTTGCCGTCAAAGACAGCTTCGCGGCACTCGACCTCGCCGATCGTGGCTTCAGGCCACTCTTCGACGCGCAATGGATCTGGCGCGACCCCGGACCTCCTCCGAGTCCGATCAACGGCTGGTGCCGGGCGGTTTCGCCGCCCGACCTCGACGCCTGGGAGCGCGGGCTTCGTGAGAACGGTTCGCCCGCCTCCGAGCGGGCATTTCCGCCGCGACTACTCGACGACGAGACGGTCGCGTTTCTCGGCCTGTGGGAAGGCGATCGCCTGCTTGCGGGCTACGCCGCCAACCGCTCCGCCGACGCTGTCGGCCTCTCCAACCTGTTCTCGACTGGGTCGTGCGACGACAGCCTCTTCTCGGCCGCGCTCGGGGCCGTCCAGGGCTTCGCTCCGGGGCTGCCTGTTGTCGGATTCGAGTCGGGCGACGCACTCGCCCGTGCGGAACGCCACGGCTTCCGTGCTGTCGGCCCCCTTCGGGTCTGGATCCGTGACCTCTCGTGATCGCGCAAGTCGCATCAACCGGCGAGCGCCCCGGCGCGGCGAAGGGCGCGATCAGTGTCGCGCCGCGGCTCGGCCTTCGTCGTCCCCTGCCGACAGCCGCCGCTTCTCCTCCGCGCGGAGGTGATCGATGCGCGTGTCGATTGCGTCCTCCGGCAGGCCGATCGCGTTGAGCACCTCGACGCCGAGTTGCAGGCTTCCCTCCAGCGTTTCCGGCACGGCGGCGGTCACGCCGAGAAGGTGAAGCCGGCGGGCATGCGCGCCGTCCCGCGCCCGCGCCAGCACCACCGCTTGCGGCCAGGCCGCGCGGATTTCGCGCACCGTGCGCTCGGAAGCGCCGACGTCGTCCGAGGTGACGACGAAGGCCCGGGCCCGCGACGCCCCAACCTTCTCGAGCATCGGACGCCGGCTCGCGTCGCCATAGAAGACCGGCCGGCCGGCGCTCCGTTCCCGCGCACAGAGCTCGCTGTCAAGATCGAGCGCGACATAGGGGATGCCTCCGTCGTCGAGGAGTCGTGCAATGGTGCGCCCGACGCGGCCAAAGCCCCCGATCACCACATGATCGCTCAGCGAGTCGAGTTCGCCATCGGCCGCTCCGTGATGAGCCGCGGCGGCCTGGTGCTTGGCATGGCCGGCGACTTTTCGTCCCAGCGCGCCCAGCGCGGGAATCGCGAACATCGACAGCGCCGCGATCGCTATAAGGAACTGTGCCTCGCTCGCATCGATCAGGTCGCGCCGAGCGGCGATGGTGAAGACGACAAATGCGAACTCGCCGGCGCCGGCGAGGAGAAAGGCCGCCTCGATCGATACCGGGAACTCGATCCGCATCGCCCGTGCCGCGCCGAAGGCGACCGCACCCTTGACCACGACCAGGATGGCGACCGCCGCCAGATAAGTGAGGGGCTCGGCAAGCAACGAAAGGACGTCGATGCTCATCCCGACGGTCATGAAGAAAAGGCCGAGCAGGAGACCCTTGAACGGCTCCACATCGACCTCGAGTTGATGCCGGTATTCGCTTTCGCCGAGGAGCAGCCCCGCCAGAAAGGCACCCAGCGCCGGCGAAAGCCCCGCCGCGGAGGTGAGCACCGCCGTGCCGATGGCGAGGAACAGCGCGATGGCGATGACCAGATCGCGGTTTCCCGTCGCGGCGGCTATCCGAAGGAGCGGCCGGGTGAGGTAGCGCCCGACGAGCAGGATGCCGGCAACCACGGCGATGGCGAGGGCGACCGCGCGCAAGACCGCTCCGGTGGCCGCGATCTCGCCGCCGCCGAGCAGCTCGACGATGATGACGATCGGCACGACCATGAGGTCCTGAAACAAGAGCACGCCGAGCGAAACACGGCCCACGGGCCCGGTGTAGCGCCGGGAGTCGAGAAGCACCTGCGTGACGATGGCCGTCGAGGACATCGCCAGAGCGAGCCCGACAACAAGGGCGAGTGCGGGGTCAACCCCAAGGATCAGCGCTCCGGCGACGATCGCCGCCGCGGTCGCGACCACCTGGATGCCGCCGATGCCGATGACCATTCGGCGCATCGCCCAGAGCCGGTCGACGGAGAACTCGAGGCCGATGACGAAGAGCAGGAAGATCACCCCAAGTTCGGCGAACGGCCGCGCCTGCTCGGGGTCGGAGAAGGTGATCCAGCGAAGCCAGGGAAAGTCTCCGGCGAGAAGCCCCAGCCCTCCCGGACCGAGCAGCACTCCGGCAATCAGGAATCCGGGCACGACGCCAAGCCTGAGCCGGCCGAAGAGGGGCACGACGATCCCCGCCGTTGCGAGAAAGATGAGCAGCTCCCGTCCCACGCCGCCTTCGAACATGACGCCTCCGATCCCCGGGACCGAACCCTATCCCAGGCGGCGACGCCTGTCCGGGGTCACGCCTTCGGGGGTGCGTTTTTTGAAACGTCCGGCGCTCCGAAGCCCGGTCTGAGGTGCACGGCAAGCTCCGGGTACCGCGCGACAAGGTCGAGGAGATCATTCCGCTCGATCATCAGGAGCTTCACCCGCGTCAATGAAAGTGCCGGCAGGCGCGAGCCGGGTGCATCGTAGACCGGACCGGTTCCGAAGACGCTCCCGGTTCCGAGCCGGCGCCGCGTACCCTGGTCGTCGAGTTCGACGTTGCCGGCGGCAACGATGTAGAGGCCGTCGTCGTTGCTGCCGGCGGCAATGATCGGAGTGCCCGATTCGACGGTCATCGCCTTCACAACCCCAAGGAGCTCGCTCAGCACGTCGGCGGGAAGACCGGCAAAAAGCGGCATCCGCGCGATCAGGCCGAAGGTCACGACGAAGCTCCGCTGGCGCACCACTTCGGCGAATGACGAGCCGATGATCGCGACCGGAAGCGCGATCATCAGGATGCCGGTGATCATGGTGAGGCCGCCGATGATGCGCCCGGGCAGGGTCTTCGGCGTGACGTCGCCGTAGCCGACGGTGGTGACGGTCTCAAGCGCCCACCAGACCGCCGCGGGGATGGAGCCGAAGGCCTCCGGCTGGGCGCTGCGCTCCGCGACATAGGCGAGCGATGCGGCGATCAGCACCACGGAGAAGAGGAGGAGAAAACCCGCGAGCAGCGCCTGGCGTTCGCGGCGCACCGCCTCGATCAGCGACTGGAACCCGGTCGAATAGCGGCCGAGCTTGAAGAGGCGAAGCAACCGCAGAAGTATCAGGGTGCGGAGGTTGAGATCGAGAAAAAGGCCGAGAAAGAACGGCGCGATGGCGATGAAATCGATGATCGCCGCCGGGGTCACGATGTAGGCGGCGCGCGCCCGCCATGCCGGCATGACGCGATACCGGGGCAGTTCGACGCAGGTCCACAGGCGTATGGCGTACTCGATGCCGAAGACGGCAAGCGAGAAGTGCTCGATGAAGTTGAACAGCGCCCGGTGCTCGCCGACGACCGACGGCACCGTCTCGAGGATCGCGGCGACGACGTTGACGAGGATGAGAACGATCAGGCTGCCCGAGAACAGCCCTGGCAGGAACCGTTGCGGGCCGACGTCCTCGATCACATCGAAGACCCGGCGGCGCAGGGAAGCGCTTAGCCCGGCGGGCGTCACCCAGCGCCCGCTTCGATCGCTGCGGCCACCGCTTCGATCGCCGCCTCGGCCTTGGCCCCGTCCGGGCCCCCGGCTTGGGCGAGATCGGGACGCCCTCCCCCGCCTTTGCCGCCGAGCGCCTCGGCACCACGGCGAACGAGATCGACCGCGCTGTAGCGCGCCACGAGGTCGTCGGTGACGCCGACCACGATCCCCGCCTTGCCGTCGTCGCTGACGCCCACGATCGCGACAACGCCGGAGCCGACGGCCTTCTTGCCGTCATCGGCGAGTCCCTTGAGATCCTTCGGTGCAATGCCGGATACCGCTCGCCCGAGGAACCTGATTTTGCCGATGTCACGCACGTCGCGGTCGATGCCGTTGCCGCCCGCCGAGGAACCCATCGCCAGCTTGCGCCGCGCCTCCGCCAGATCGCGTTCGAGCTTTCGCCGTTCCTCGACGAGGGCCTGCACGCGCTCGGCGGCTTCCTCCGGGCGAACCTTGAGCGCCATGGCTACTGCCTTGAGGCGCCGCTCCTGCGCGGCGAGGTACTTCCGCGCCGCGGTTCCGGTCAGCGCCTCGATGCGACGAACCCCCGCGGCCACGGCGCTTTCCCCGGTCACGGTGACGAGGCCGATCTCCCCGGTCCGACCGACATGGGTGCCGCCGCAGAGCTCGATCGACCATTCGCGGCGCGAATTGCCCTCCGGCGCCTCGCCCATCGAAACGACGCGCACCTCGTCGCCGTACTTCTCGCCGAAGAGCGCCATCGCCCCCGACTCGATCGCCGCATCGCGATCCATCAGCCGGGTGACGACCGGGGCATCTTGAAGCACGACCTCGTTGGCAAGCGCCTCGACGCTCTCGATCTCATCGGCGTCGAGCGGCTTGGGATGCGAAAAGTCGAAGCGGAGCCGGTCGGGAGCGACCAGCGAGCCCTTCTGCGCCACGTGGCTGCCGAGGACACCGCGGAGCGCGGCGTGAAGGAGATGGGTTGCGGAATGGTTGGCGCGGATCCTCTGGCGGCGCTGCCCGTCGATCGCCAGGCGCACGGCATCGCCGACGGCGATTCGGCCCTGTTCCATCCTGCCGTAGTGGACGAAAAGCCCCTCGGCCTTCTTTTGCACGTCATTGACGGCAAAGCGGCCGCCCTTGTCGCTTTCGATCGACCCGGTATCGGCGACCTGGCCGCCGGATTCGGCATAGAACGGCGTCTGATTGACGAGGATCGCCACCTCGTCGCCGGCCTCGGCGGAATCGACCGCCTCGCCGGTTCCGCGCACCATCGCCAGCACCTCGCCCTCGGCGGACTCCGCGCCATAGCCGAGGAACTCGGTCGCGCCCAGCCGCTCGCGGAGCTTGAACCAGATCGGGTCGGTCTGGGCTTCGCCGGAGCCGGCCCAGCTCGCGCGCGCCTCCTCCTTCTGCCGCTCCATGGCGCGGGAAAAGCCCTGCGTGTCGACACCGATGCCGCGCGCCTTCAGGGCGTCGGCGGTGAGGTCGAGCGGGAAGCCATAGGTGTCGTAGAGCCGGAAGGCGATATCGCCGGCAAGCGTATCGCCGGGGGCGAGACCGGAACTGGCCTCGTCAAGGAGGGTGAGGCCGCGGGCAAGGGTGCGGCGGAAGCGGGTCTCCTCGAGATGCAGGGTCTCGCGGATGAGCGCCTCGGCGCGGACGAGCTCCGGGTAGGCACGGCCCATCTCGGCGACAAGCGTCGGCACCAGGCGGTACATCACCGGCTCCTCGGCGCCGAGAAGATGCGCGTGCCGCATCGCGCGGCGCATGATGCGGCGGAGCACGTAGCCGCGGCCTTCGTTCGACGGGAGCACACCATCGGCGATGAGGAAGGCCGAGGAGCGGAGGTGATCGGCGATCACCCGGTGGCTCGCCGCGTTCCGCCCATCGGCACGGACGCCGGTCGCCTCGACCGAGGCCGCGATCAGGGTACGGAACAGGTCGATCTCGAAGACGCTGTGGACGCCCTGGAGAATGCCGGCGATCCGCTCGAGCCCCATGCCCGTGTCGATCGACGGCCTGGGCAGGTCGATGCGCGAGCCATCGGGAAGCTGCTCGAACTGCATGAAGACCAGATTCCAGAACTCGAGAAAGCGGTCGCCATCCTCGTCCGGGCTGCCGGGCGGGCCACCCGGTATCGCCTCGCCCTGGTCGATGAAGATCTCCGAGCATGGGCCGCACGGACCGGTGTCGCCCATCTGCCAGAAGTTGGCGCTGGTGGCGATCCGGATGATCTTGTGGTCGGGAAAGCCGGCGATCTTCTTCCAGAGATCGAAGGCATGGTCGTCGTCGGCATAGACGGTGACGAGCAGGCGGTCCCGGGGCAAGCCGAGGTCCCTGGTGACCAGGGTCCAGGCGAGTTCGATCGCGCGCTCCTTGAAATAATCGCCGAA
>DASSPO010000110.1:0-6437 GCA_035699585.1 Bauldia sp. | reverse complement strand
ATTCACCCGGTCATCAAGGCCGGCATAGTGCAGCATCAGTTTCGCCCTGATTTTCGGAACGTCTTCGGCGGCAGGTTGCCCGCCGTAGTAGGCGACGGCGGCCACGAGATCGGGACTGTTCACGGCCATCTGATTGACGATGCCGCCGCCGAAGCAGAAACCGACCGCGCCGACCTTGCCGTTCGATGCGGGATGGCTTTGCATGAAGGCAATCGCTGCTACGGCATCGCTCAGCACGCCCGCACGATCGATCTTCTGAAACATCGCCGCCGCTTCTTCGTCGGTCGCCGGCGTTCCGCCCTGGCGGGACAAGAGGTCCGGCCCAAGAACGACGAAGCCCTCGAGCGCCATGCGCCGGACCACATCCTTGATGTGCGGGTTGAGACCCCGGTTCTCATGGATGACTATCACCGCCGGGAGCTTGCCAGTCGCCTCCGCCGGCATTGCCAGGTATCCCTTCACGTCGCCTGTCGGCCCCGCGTAAGTGATCTCTTCGATCTTGAGACGTGGGTCGTCAGCGGCGACGGTCTGCGCCTTGGCATAGTTGCTCATCAACATCGGCGCTATGGCGGCGGCGGCCGCACCGCTGCCGGCGAGCCTTGTCAACTTCTCCATGAAGCGCCGTCGGTCCAGCGTGAGGTGCGTGTACTCGTCATAGGCCTGAATCATTTCCTGCGAGATTTGCGGGCGCATCGACACTCCTCTTTCCCTGATGTTCGTGCCTTCGGGGCAAGACCGGAACGGCGAATGCGCCGTTATCTGTCGCCTCCTCACGCGATTGTGTTCGCGACTGACAATGGAAGTGTTTTGGAGGTTCTTTCCTATCGGTTCCGAGGCGTGGCTCCGGACCGCTCCCCTTCGATGCGGACGTGGCCAACCATTGCTTTCCCAGGCGTCGTGCCGCATAAATTCATCCTAGGGCAGGCTATCGGGACCCCGGTGGAGGACTGGAAAAGGGCGCATCGGCGGGAGCGCCGCCTGACGGAGACGGAGGCCTAAGACGAAGGCCGACTGTCATCTGAGCCAAGACGCCCACCCTTCTGTGCCTCCATCGCTGACATCTGGGCGCCTGCTTGACCCGCGCGGCAGCGGCGCCGCCGGCCACTGCAACGAACTGAAAAGGCTACGTGGATGCGTCAGAACGGCACCGTGAAATTCTTCAACGCCTCCAAAGGCTATGGTTTCATTACGCCAGACGATGGAGGCAAGGACGTCTTCGTCCATGTGACTGCGGTCGAGCGCTCGGGCATCCCTGCGCTGACCGACGGCATGCGGATCTCCTTCGAGACCGAGCCCGACAAACGCGGCAAGGGACCGAAGGCGGTCGAACTTCAGGTCGCGAGCTGATCCGCCGCCGGCAGAGCCGGCAGGATACGCGAGCCGCCGGACTTGCCGGCGGCTTTTTTGTTTGTGATGAACTGCTTAGCCGATAGGCCGTACGACATCCTGTTCGCCCACTGCCCGACAGGCACGACCATCGGAGTGACGACGGTCACCCTGTTCATGTGAACCCCATCACTTCCAAAACCATCCTGTCCGTGTAGCAGCCCACCCACGCAATCAACGCAAGTCATGGGAGCTGGCTATGGCAGTCTTTACCCCCACCTCATCAAATGAGGTAATCAATTTCGACACCGACTTCAGTCTGTTGCAACTCCTTAACAATAAGGCGAACTATCAGAGCAAGACAGATTCGAGCTTTCACGTCGACTCGAACGATCTGTTTGTCTCGACCGTGTCGGTTACTGGCACTTTTGATCATATTCCTATTTCGTCCGGTACGATCAATACCATCGGCGTCTCGATCTTTCCGAGCCCGAGCTATCAGATCACCGGTCTTAATCTCGACCTAAACGGTCTGATTAACGCATTGAATCAGAGCACCCAGGACGCCCAGGAACTCATCTTCGCCGGTATCGACACCGTTTACGGAACCGCCTTCAACGACCTGCTCGCGGGATTCGGCGGTGCCGACACGCTTCACGGCAACGCGGGCAACGACAAGCTCTACGGCGGGGATGGCGCCGATACCGTATTCGGCGGAGAGGGAGTCGACGAACTCTACGGCGGATCGAACATCGACAAGCTGTACGGCGAGGCCAACGATGACATTATGTTCGCCGGAACGGCCAACGACGAACTCTATGGTGGCCTCGGCAACGATATCCTCTTCGGGGAAGGTGATGCCGACAAGCTGTTCGGCGAGGATGGCAACGACACGCTCTACGGCGGCAGCGGGCTGGACGAAATCGACGGCGGGACCGGCGTCGACACCCTTGACTACTCGGCCTTCGCTTCTCCCGTCGTCACGACGCTGGCGGGCGCCAACTTCGCCAACGTCCAGGTCAACGGGGTACTCTCGGACAAGGTGAAGAACGTCGAGAACGTCATCGGCGGTTCCGGTAATGACCAGCTGACCGGCGACGCTTCGGACAACACCTTTTTCGGCAATGGCGGGGCTGACGCCCTCAGCGGCGGCGTGGGCAACGATACCTTGGTTGGCGGTGCGAACGGCGACACGATAGACGGCGGCGACGGGGTCGATACTGCGAGTTACGCCGACAAGTCGGTCGATGTCAGCGTCACACTCGGCGGCGCCACGGCGGCGACGGTGTTCCTTAATGGCGTTGCCGAGGATGCCGTCCAGAACGTCGAGAACCTGGTCGGCGGCGCCGGGAATGACTCTTTTGTCGGCGACGCCTTCGCCAACTTCTTCTCGGGCGGTAGCGGCAACGACTCGCTTTCCGGCGGTCTCGGGAACGATATCGTGCACGGCGGCGACGGCGATGACACGGTGCAGGGCGGCGCCGGTGAGGACCTGCTATCGGGCAATGCGGGTGCCGACAAGTTCGTCTTCGACGTCAAGGCAAAGGCCGCGAACGCCGACCACATCCTCGACTTCGATGCCCTCGACACGATCGTGATCGACACCAACGTGTTCAAGTCGATCAAAACCGACGTGTTCAAGGCGAAGTACTTCCACGTCGGCAAGAAGGCGAAGGATGCGAGCGACTACTTCATCTTCAACGACAAGACCGACATGCTCTATTTCGACAAGGACGGAAAGGGCGGCAAGGCGCAGAAGTTGATCGCCACCTTCGAAACCGATGTCGATGTCACTTCGACCGACCTGCTGCTGATCTGACGGCATGCGGACAACTTCCGGGGCCGGCGGCTGCTCACTGCCGGCTTCGGGCATTCCGGGTTTGACCGCAAGGCACAAGCAGCTATGGTCCGCCGCCCGACCGGCGATACATGGTGGCGGCATGGCCAACATTAGCAAGGAACAGGTCCTCGAACGGCTGCGGTCCGTCAAAGGACCCGAGGGTGGCGGCGACATTGTCGCCCTCGGCCTCGTCTCCGACATCTTCATCACCGGCGGCAAGGTGATGTTCTCGATCACCGTTCCCGCAGAGCTTGCCCAGGACATGGAACCGCTTCGGCAGGAGGCCGAGGCCACTGTCAGGAGCATCCCCAGCGTCGATGGCGTGATGGTCGTGCTCACGGCCGAGAAAAAACCCGGATCCTCAGAGAGCCGCCGCGCCCCCCCGCCTCGCCAGGCTGCGGCGCCTCATCGTCACGCGCCGCCGCCGCGCGGACAGGCAGGTGCTCCTGCTCCGGGGGGTGGCAAGGCGGGCGTCCCCGGCGTCAACGCGATCGTCGCAGTCGCGAGCGGCAAAGGCGGGGTCGGCAAGTCGACGACGGCGGTCAACCTCGCGCTCGCACTCAAGGCCAACGGTCTCCATGTTGGCATCCTCGACGCCGACATCTACGGCCCTTCCCTCCCGCGACTCCTCAACCTCAAGAACAAGCCCGAGGTGGTGCACGGCCGCATTCTTCGCCCGCTCAACGCTTACGGCGTCAAGGTGATGTCGATCGGCCTCCTTGTCGAGGAAGAGACACCCATGATCTGGCGGGGACCGATGGTGATCTCGGCGCTCACCCAGATGCTGCGCGAGGTGGAGTGGGGCGAACTCGACATCCTGGTGGTCGATATGCCCCCCGGTACCGGCGACGCGCAGCTCACCATGGCGCAGCAGGTACCGCTCGCCGGCGCAGTCATCGTCTCAACGCCTCAGGACCTCGCACTGATCGACGCGCGGAAGGGCCTGAACATGTTCCGCCGCGTCGACGTTCCGGTGCTCGGCATCGTCGAGAACATGAGCTATTTCGTCTGCCCGCATTGCGGTAGCCGCACCGACATCTTTGCCCACGGTGGCGCTCGTCACGAGGCCGAGCGCCTGGGCGTGCCTTTCCTGGGCGAAGTGCCGCTCGACCTCACCATCCGCCTCACCTCCGACGCCGGGAAGCCGGTCGTGGTTGCGGAGCCCAACGGACCGTACGCCGAAATTTATCGAGAAATCGCGACGCGTGTTTGGAACGGCGTCCGAGAGGCACGGGAAGGCGGCCGGCCACCGCCTCGCATCGTGATCGAATGAGTTCGGCCACGCGGCCGCCAGCTCTCGCTTTGACCCAGCGCCGTGGTGGTGGTGAAACCCGGAACCGTGTCGTTCAACCGATCCGCCGGAGGTGGTTGTCCCAAGCCACCGCCGGATCCTCGCTGAGGAGCGTCTCGCCCCGCCACAGTCGCCCGCGCCCGTCGGAGGTGAAGAAGTCCCTGCCCTCGCCGGCAACGCCGCACACGTCGGCGATGTCGCGGGTCGCAATCAGGCTCCGTCGCGCCGTCTCGAAGATCAGCATTCGGCCTCCGACCGGGCTCGTTGCGGCAATCCGCATCCCGTCACGGCTGGCGGCGACCGAGCCCACGTACTGCCGCATGCCGCCATAGGCCGATGGAGGCGCCGGGATCAGCTCAAGCATTCCGCCGCGGCGATGCCGGCCGACCAGATCGACGGAGTCCGTGGCGGCGCCCTCATACTGGCCGCCGAACCAGATGCTTCGATCCGCAGCCTCCGCCATGTGGCGGAGCGAGAGCTGGTGCAGCGTGACCGGAAGAGCAACGCGCTCGAGGAGATCGCCCGTCCCTGCGTCGAGATAGGTGAGCGAGGGTTCCATGGTGGCAAGGTTGAGCTTGACCCGGTCGAAATCGGGATGCGTGGCGATTCCGCCATTGGCAACCGCAATCGTGCGACCATCAGACATCAGAAACGCTTCGTGCGGGTCGATACCGCCGGTCTCGAACTCGCCGATACGCGCGTAGCCGCGGTCGACATCGTAGACGCCGAGCACGCCTCGCTCGCCTTCCCAGTCGTTTTCCGTGGCGTAAAGCAGGCGGCCATCGGCCGAGAAGAAACCGTGACCATAGAAATGACGGCCTTCGGGGGGTGCAAAGGTCGTCAGTTTGCGCCGGCCGGCAAGGTCGACCACCACGGCGAACCGGCCCGGGCGGCGGGCGAATACAACGGCGGTGGTCCTGTACGGCGAGACCGCGATGTCGTGGGCCCGCGCATCGAGCTCCTCGGTGAAGAGAAGATTGCCCGCATGATCGAGCACGACGACCGAGAAGGCGTTTGCGCGCTCCATGCGCGCCGCAACGAAGGCAGGCTCCGCATCAGCGCGGGCGAGCGTCGTGAAGGGCAGCGCGCCGAGCGCCGCGAGCGATCTGAGGAAGCTCCGCCGATCAGTCGCCATCGAGCGAGTTGAACCCCGTGATCAGGCCCAAGGCATCGGGGTAACCCCCCTCAAGCAATGCTATCGCATCGGCGAGCGGGATGAGCGTGTACGAAAGTTGCTCATGTTTCCTCGGGTCACGGACCACCGTTTCCCATCGGTCCACTTCGTCGACCCGTCCCAGAACCTCGTCCGCCTCGCGAAGCTCGAAGGCCAGCTCGCGTGCAATCCACGCTTTCTCTTGCGGCAGTGATGCGCCGATGCCGTCCGGCCCCGCGAGCAGGTTTACCGCCTCGATGTTGGCACGGATCGAGGCGATGGTGAGGTCGGACCGCCAGAATGGCGCGCGCTTGGGTTGGGCTTCATCGGGGCTGGTCTCGATCGCGTGGGCAAGCTTGAGGTCGCGGCTCAGCTGGAGCTGTTCGCGGGCGGACTTGATCAGTTCCTGGACCACCTCGCCGTGCGATCGATAAAGCGGATTCGCCGCGGCAGCCTCGAGCATCAACGCCGCATAGCCCTCGGGTCCGGTCCAACCCGCCACGATCTCGTTCGCTGCCTCTGCTATTGCCCCGGCAATTGCCGTTCCGAAGCGACAGCGGAAAGAACGCGCCTGATTTGCGGGGTCTATGAGCGCGTCGCTTCCACTGCCGTAGAGCACGTATTCGAGGGCGAACAGGCCCTGCACCGCGACGCTCTTTCCGCGCAACGTGTCGACGCTCGTCGCGGCGGGGTCCTCCTTGGCAATGATTTCCTGGATTTGCTGCAGGCCACGACCGCGCGGATCAGGCCAGAAGAACAGGCGCTCGTACAGATTCTCGGCACGCGCCGGTCCGAAGCGGATGAGCTCAACCCGCGACCAGGCGAAC
>DASSPO010000109.1:0-2806 GCA_035699585.1 Bauldia sp. | reverse complement strand
AGACGGTCGAGCCTTGCCGCAAGGCCCTGAAGGATGCAGGCCTTTCGGCTGCCGAGATCAACGAGGTTGTTCTGGTCGGCGGCATGTCGCGCATGCCGAAGGTGCAGGAAGTCGTGAAGCAGCTGTTCGGCAAGGAGCCGCATAAGGGCGTCAACCCGGACGAGGTGGTGGCGATCGGTGCTGCCATTCAGGCCGGTGTTCTCCAGGGTGACGTGAAGGACGTCCTCCTTCTCGACGTGACTCCGCTGTCGCTCGGCATCGAGACGCTGGGCGGCGTGTTCACCCGCCTCATCGACCGCAACACCACGATCCCGACCAAGAAGAGCCAGGTGTTCTCGACCGCGGAGGACAACCAGAACGCCGTCACCATCCGCGTCTTCCAGGGCGAGCGCGAGATGGCGGCCGACAACAAGCTGCTTGGCCAGTTCGATCTGGTCGGCATCCCGCCGGCCCCACGCGGCGTGCCGCAGATCGAGGTCACCTTCGACATCGACGCTAATGGCATCGTCAACGTTTCGGCCAAGGACAAGGGCACCGGCAAGGAGCAGCAGATCCGCATCCAGGCCTCCGGAGGCCTCTCGGATGCCGATATCGAGCGGATGGTGAAGGACGCCGAGTCCCACGCCGAGGAGGACAAGAAGCGCAAGGCATTGGTCGAGGCGCGAAACCACGGCGAGGCGTTGATCCACTCGACGGAGAAATCGCTCGGCGAGTACGGCACCCGTCTCTCGGCCGCCGACAAGTCGGCCATCGAGACCGCGATCTCCGATCTCAAGTCGGCGCTCGCCGGCGAGGACGCCGACGCGATCCGCTCGCGGACCAACGCGCTCAACCAGGCTGCCATGAAGCTCGGCGAGGCCATGTATCAGGCGAGCCAGGGAGGCGACGGCGGAGCCTCCGGCGCCGCCGGTGGCGGCAAGAACGACGACGTCGTCGATGCCGACTTCGAGGAAGTCAGCGACGACGACCAGAAGAAGTCGGCCTGAGCCGACGGAGACCGGCAATGGCCCGCACCTTGCGAAGCGCGGCTGGCGTTTCGAGGGGGGCGGGCCGCCGCTTTTCTCATTCCGGAAACAGACCTAGCGGGGGCGCCGCACGCGCGGCGTCGTAACGACAGCGAATGAGCAAGCGCGATTTCTACGAAGTGCTCGGCGTGTCGCGAGGTTGCGACGACAAGACGCTGAAGGCGGCCTTTCGCAAGCTTGCGATGCAATACCACCCGGACCGCAACAACGGGGACCGGGCCGCCGAGGTCAAGTTCAAGGAAGTCAACGAGGCCTACGAGGCCCTGCGCGATCCTCAGAAGCGGGCCGCTTACGACCGCTACGGCCATGCAGCCTTCGAGAATGGCGGCGGGCCCGGATTTCCCAACGATTTCGCCGCCTCGATGTCGAACATCTTCGACGATATTTTCGGCGACTTCATGGGGCGCCGCGGCGGGAGCCGCTCGGGCGGTCGCGAGCGCGGGTCCGATCTCCGCTACAATATGGAGATCACTCTCGAGGAGGCGTATCACGGCAAGACCGCCGAAGTCGAAGTGCCGACCAAGGTGGTCTGCAAGTCCTGCTCCGGTACCGGCGCCAGGCGCGGGTCGTCTCCCAAGGTCTGCCCGTCGTGCGATGGCCACGGTCGCGTCCGCGCTGCCTCCGGCTATTTCTCGATCGAGCGCACCTGCCCGACCTGTCAGGGCCGCGGCGAGGTGATCTCCGACCCTTGCCTCGAATGCAACGGCGCGGGACGCGTCACCGAGGAGCGGAAGCTCAGCGTCAACATCCCCGCCGGCATCGAGGACGGTACCCGAATCCGGCTCGCCGGCGAGGGGGAGGCCGGGGTACGCGGCGGGCCGCCCGGCGACCTCTACATCTTCCTCTCGATCCGCCCGCACGAGTTCTTCCAGCGCGACGGCGCCGATATCTTCTGCCGGGTGCCGATCTCGCTGACCACCGCCGCCCTCGGCGGCGAGTTCAACGTGCCGCAGATCGACGGCGGCAAGACGCGCGTCAAGGTCCCCGAGGGCAGCCAGACCGGGAAGCAGTTCCGGCTCAAGGGCAAGGGCATGCCCGTGCTGCGGACGTCGAAGATGGGCGACATGTACATCCAGATCGTGGTCGAGACCCCCTCCAACCTGACGCGCCGGCAGCGCGAGCTGCTCGAGGAATTCGAGAGGGTCTCGTCTGCCGAGACCCACCCTGAATCGACCGGCTTCTTCGCCCGCGTCCGCGACTTCTTCGGCGGATGAGGAAGTCCGGCTGATGCGTGACCAGCTCCGGTTCTTGAAGAGCCTCGCCGAGCGGCCGCGGATGACCGGGGCCGTGGCGCCCTCCGGGCCGGCGCTCGCCAGGCTCATGGCAAGCCATGTCGACCCGGACGGAGTTCTTCCCGTCGTCGAACTCGGCCCCGGCACAGGCGTGGTGACCAAAGCCCTCATCGAGCACGGGGTCGATCCCTCGCGCATCATCGCCATCGAATACAGCCCGGACTTCTGCAGGCTGCTTGCCGAGCGCTTTCCCGGAATCACCGTCATCCGCGGCGACGCTTATGACCTTGACCGCGCACTTGACGGCCGGGCGCCGAAGGTCGCCAACGTGGTTTCCAGCCTGCCGCTCGTGGCCCGGCCGCCCGAAGACCGGATCCGGCTGATCGAGGCGAGCCTCGACCGCACGATTGCCGGCAACCCCTACATCCAGTTCTCGTATCTCCGGCACGCGCCGGCGGCGCCCGTCCCGGGGCGTTTCACGGCGGAGCCCTCACGCTGGATCTGGTTGAACGTGCCGCCGGCCCGGGTCTGGCTCTACCGACGGGTCCG